>JAFZQT010000132.1 GCA_017620235.1 Butyrivibrio sp.
AATCTTCTTCTGTACTTCAGGATTGAATGGCTTAATTGTCTTTCCGTACTCACCGGCAAGAAGATCCTTTGTCTGGTCAGTAGCAACTTTATATCTTTCACCCATAAGTACGTTCATAACAGCCTGTGTACCAACGATCTGTGATGAAGGTGTAACAAGTGGTGGCTCACCAAAGTCTTTACGAACCTGTGGAATTTCTTCAAGCACCGTATTGTACTTGTCGCTTGCATTCTGCTCTTTAAGCTGGCTAACCATGTTGGAAAGCATACCGCCGGGACCCTGATACATAAGAGTCTTGATGTTAACACCAAGAACCTTAGCGTCCATAAGTCCGCTTGCAAGGCATTCCTCTCTGTAAGGTCTGAAATGATCTGCGATCTGAGCAAGAAGCTTCTGATCAAGACCTGTCTCGAAAGGCTGTCCCTTGAATGCTTCTACCATAACCTCAGTAGCGGGCTGTGATGTACCGAGTGCGAAAGGAGAAATTGCGCAGTCGATGATATCAACACCGGCCTCAGCTGCCTTCATGTATGTCATGCTGGCAACACCTGAAGTGTAGTGTGTATGAAGGTCGATAGGAAGCTTTGTAGCGCTCTTAAGAGCTTTAACGAGCTTCTCTGCCTCATAAGGAAGAAGAAGTCCTGCCATGTCCTTGATACAGATAGAATCTGCACCCATAGACTCGATATCTTTTGCGATATTCATCCAGTACTCTTCTGTATATGCATCACCAAGTGTGTATGCAAGGGCGATCTGAGCATGTCCGCCCTCTTTCTTACATGCCTTAACTGAAGCCTCAAGGTTTCTGAGGTCATTAAGACAGTCAAAAATTCTGATTATATCAATACCGTTTGCGATTGACTTCTGAACGAAGTAATCAACAACATCATCGGGATAGTGCTTGTATCCGAGGATGTTCTGTCCACGAAGGAGCATCTGAAGCTTTGTGTTCTTGAAGCCTGCTCTGAGCTTTCTAAGTCTCTCCCAAGGATCTTCCTTAAGGAATCTCATGCAAGCGTCGAATGTAGCTCCACCCCAGCACTCTACTGCGTTATATCCAACCTTATCCATTGTATCGATGATAGGCAACATAACCTCTGTGGGCATTCTGGTTGCGATAAGTGACTGATGTGCATCACGCAGTACAGTCTCATTGATACGAATTGGTTTCTTTTCAATATCTGCCATATCTATTTTCACCCTTTCTGTATTTATACTCCAAATACTGCCATGAATGTACCGGCAACTACCGCTGTACCAATAACACCGGCAACGTTAGGTCCCATTGCATGCATGAGCAGGAAGTTTGAAGGATCGTATTCTGCACCAACCTTCTGTGATACACGAGCTGCCATCGGAACGGCTGATACACCGGCTGAACCGATAAGCGGATTGATCTTGCCCTTCGTAATGAAGCACAACAGCTTACCAAGAAGGCAACCTGCGGCAGTTCCGATTGCGAATGCGCAAAGACCAAGAATAACGATCTTAATAGTTGTCATATTAAGGAAAGCCTCAGCACTTGTAGTAGCACCAACAGAAGTTCCGAGAAGGATAACTACAATGTACATAAGTGCATTAGAAGCTGTCTCCTGAAGCTGACGAACTACGCCTGACTCTCTGAATATGTTTCCAAGCATCAACATTCCGATAAGAGGAGCTGTTGTGGGAAGGATCATACTTACTACAACTGTAACTACTACAGGGAAAAGAATCTTCTCAAGCTTAGTAACTTCTCTGAGCTGCTGCATCTTGATTGTTCTTTCCTTAGGAGTTGTAAGAAGTTTCATGATAGGCGGCTGGATCATAGGAACCAGTGACATATATGAATATGCCGCAACCGCGATAGGTCCTAAAATTGCTGTCTGATGAAGCTTAGAAGCCAGGAAAATTGAAGTAGGGCCGTCTGCTCCACCGATGATTGAAATAGCTGCTGCAGCCTGATCGTTGAAACCAAGTGCAATAGCAATAAAGTAAGCTGCAAAGATACCAAACTGTGCAGCTGCACCCATAAGGAAGCTTATGGGGTTTGCGATAAGCGGTCCGAAATCCGTCATAGCGCCTACACCCATGAAAATAAGAGAAGGAAGAATTGCCCACTCATCAAGGATGTAGAAGTAATGCAACAATCCACCTGCGGTCTCGCCTACCGGCTCAGCCATAATAGCAGGATAGATATTTACAAGAAGCATACCAAACGAAATCGGAACCAAAAGCAATGGTTCAAATCCCTTGGCAATTGCAAGATACAGGAAAACCAATGCTACGACAACCATGACATAGTTGCCGATAGACATTGAAGTAAATGCAGTTTGATCCCAGAGATTAGATAATGTCTTAACTATGTAATCCATTTTTTATCCTCATTTCTGTATAATAATACTTTCTCTGATTCATCAATTAAGAGTTGCAAGAACTGTTCCTGCCTCTACAGAATCGCCTGCTGCAACGTCGATACTTGCAACTGTTCCATCTGAAGGAGCTACCATAGGGATCTCCATCTTCATAGACTCAAGAGTGATAACTGTATCGCCCTTCTTTACAGCCTGTCCAACGCTTGCGTTGATCTTAAGGATCTTTCCGGCAGCACCTGCCTCAACCTTAATTGAACCTGCGCCTGCGCTTGCCTTCTTAACAGGAGCTACAGGAGCCTTAGGTGCGCTTGCAGCTACAGGAGCTACTCCGCTTCCTGCGCCTTCTTCTACTGTTACATCATATACGTTTCCGTTTACGGTTATTGTATAGTTTTTCATTGTTTCTCCTTTCATCCGACACAGATCTCATTCTCCGTGTACCCGATGTCATTTATTAGAATTTTCTCCAATTATTGTTTACTTTTCTGATCGATCTTACACGGAATCCATCTGTGCTTCCGCTTCCCTCGTATGCAGCGATCGCAGCGGCGATAACAGCAACAAGCTCTGAATCTCCTGAGAGATCTTCCTGCTCGGCGATCTGGTTGATCGTGTTATCCATTGCCTTAGCTGCAATATCTTTGTCGCTTACTTTTTTCTTCTTCTCTCCGAAAAGAACAGGGAAAAGACAGATGATAAGCGAGATGAGAATAAGGATTGCAAACGCCATTCCCATACCAAGAAGTGTGTTGAGACCGGCATTTGTAAGCTTCTCTCCAAGTGTCTTGTCAACCGTAACACCTGCATCGCGAATGCTGAAATCATTGTTGATATAGAGCTGTAAAAGTGCGGAATGCTTTGTTCCCGTAATTGTTGCATCTATAACAAGAATGTCATCGTCGTTGATGTAGGTCTTTACACCGGTAACTTTTATATCATCCTTGAGAGTTTCAACACTGTTGAAACCAACTTCTTCAACTGCCTTGTACCAGCTAATATATCCTGACTTAATGGCATTAAAGTCATCCTCATTAACACCCTTGATCGAATAAGTATTCGGATCAAATTCCATTGCTAAGCCAAGGTACTGCTTCTCATTGAAATTTTCAGGAGTTATATCACTGAGGTACCAACCTTCAAAAACGTTGTCTTCGATATATGTGGCATACTCTTGCAATGACTCTGCTGTAAACAATTCCTTCGGATATCTGTAACTGTCCATGGAATCTTCTGCAGCTTCACCGGCACAAGCACTAAGTCCTAAAAGGCAGCTGAGCATTACTCCCAAAACTAAAATTCTACGTTTCATTTTGAGCGCTCCCTTCATTATACTGTACCGTGCTTCTTTGCAGGACGTTCGTCTCTCTTAGTGAAAAGCATCTCAAATGCTCCGATCACATATTTTCTTGTGTCAGCAGCTTCGATGATCTCATCCACATATCCTCTCGCAGCAGCACTCTTAACATTGTTCTGAAGCTGTGCATATTCAGTTGCAGCCTTTGCAACAGTATCTGCATCTTTTCCATCACAAATAATCTTTGCAGCAAGGCTTGCATCCATTGTTCCGATCTGAGCATCAGGCCAGCTGATTGTGATGTCGGCACCGATTGCCTTAGAATTCATGATCACATAAGCGCTTCCGAATGCCTTACCTGTGATAAGGTTTACCTTAGGTACTGTAGCATTTGCAAGAGCGTAAACAAGCTTTCCTGCAGCCTTTGCAACGTGCTTCTCATCACACTTTGATGAACCGAAACCTGTTGCATTTGTGATTGTAAGAACAGGAAGATCAAAAGCATCGCAGAAGTTTACGAACTCAGCTGCCTTCTCGCATGCATGAGCTGTAAGCTTATCGCCAAACTTCTCAGAAACCTTTCCGTTCTCGTCATATAAAGCTGTACGGTTTCCAACAAGTCCAACAGTTGCTCCGTTGAGTCTTATGAAACCGGTAACCATCTCTTTTGCATAATCTCTCTTTGTCTCAAAGAAAAGACCATTGTCAGCAATCTGACCTGCAATAACAGCGGGATCCTCAATAGCGCCATCAAGATTCTCGCATGCTCTGTTGAGATCGTCAGAGCACTCCTTGTATGAATCTCCGTCCTCGTTGTTTGAAGGAAGAAGAGATACAAGCTCTCTGATCTGTGCGTATACAGTAGCTTCATCGGCAACAACATCTACATTGCCTGCCTCAGAACTCTGCCACTGTGCACTTGAAGTATCACATTTCTCTTTATAGTTGCCCTCAAGAGCATTAGGTGAATTAACAAAAAGCTTAGCCTTCTCAGACTCCATGAATGTAAAGTCTGTGATTGAAGGGATAAGTGCAAGTCCACCACCACATGATCCGAAGATCGCTGTGATCTGAGGAACAACCCCCGAAGCCTCCACCTGCTTAAGATAAATCTCTCCAAATGCATTAAGAGCATCTGTTGCTTCCTGAAGACGAAGTCCTGCTGAATCAATAAGTCCGATTACAGGAGAACCTGTCTTTATAGCCAGATCATACAGGCGAACGATCTTCTTGGCATGCATTTCACCAATAGAACCGCCAAGTACTGATGCATCCTGACTATACACATACACCAGATTACCGTCTATAACACCATAGCCGGTAACAACACCGTCTGAAGGTGTTTCTTCCTGTTTCAGATTGAAATCTGTGTTTCTGGCTGTCACAAGAGCACCAATTTCAACGAAACTGTTTTCGTCGAGCAAAGAGATAATTCTTTGACTCGCTTGTGAAGAACTACTCATTTTTCTTTAACCTCCGTAAATATATTTAAGTTATGTTAATCTTTTGGAAAAAGAACGCAACTTAAGTCAGAGTATAGTATATCAAAAAAGAAAGTCAAAAAAAAGGAAAAAAGCATTTTTTCTGCCTTTTTCCGAAAACATTATAATAAAAAATCAAATATCAAGTTTTACACTGATTTCCTGTTCAGCTTCAGCTTTAAATTCTTCAACCTGAACAGCCCCTACGGTAGGAAGCTCCTCAAGGGATTTTACGCCGAAACTTCTAAGGAATTCTTCTGTTGTTCCAAAAAGAAGCGGTCTTCCCGGAGCGTCTAATCTTCCAAGTTCCTGGATAAGTCCGAACTCCACGAGACGATTAACTGCGTGATCGCTGTTTACGCCTCTTATCTTCTCCACTTCAAGCCTTGTGATAGGCTGCTTGTATGCGACAATTGAAAGTGTCTCCATAAGAGAATCGGTGAGAACCGCCTTTCTCGGAGTCTTAGCTATTTTTACAAGGTACTCGTACATCTCCTTCTTAGTGCAGAGCTGTACTGCGTTTTCAAGTTCGATAATGCCGATGCCACTGTCTTCGTTTTCATATTTGGTCTTGAGATACTCAATGCTCTCTTTGACCTCTTTTGCACTTGCTTCCATGGATTTAGCCAATGCACTGATTTCAACGGAATCTCCCATTGTAAAAAGGATTGCCTCTATGATCGCTGCGCCTTCTTTACTTGTCATGGTATCAACTTGCCTTTCTTGATCTTATAATAATATCGCCGAACGTCTCATCCTGCTCTATCTCAATTTCTCCCAGCTTCATCTCTTCAAGCATAACAAGGAAAGTAACTATTATCTCCGTCTTGCTGTGCTGCTTTTCGAGAAGCTGTCTGAAACTGAATCTCTCATGTTCTCTTATGTATGCCTTGATATAAAGAGTCTTGGCATCCATATCGATCTCTTCTTTTTCAATATTTCCGAATCTGCTTCTGATCGGATCGACCTTATCTTCCTGCCTCTTAAGCAATTCCTGGAAGATCGAGTTAAGCTTTGAAAGTGTCGCATCTCCGATAAGCTCCGAAAAATCAATAGGAGCTTCGTACTCGCGTACTTCCTTCGGAATGTTCCTTGACCTGAACCACTGCATGTCAGCTTCCTGCTGTCTGTCTTTGAGTTCGTCAGCCATGAACTTGTACATCTTGTATTCCAAGAGTTTCTCGACAAGTTCTGCTCTGGGATCCTCTTCCTCTCCGTCCTCGTTGACTTCCTTGGGAAGAAGCATCTTGCACTTGATATCTATAAGCGTCGCAGCCATTACAAGGAATTCACTCGTAACTTCCATGTCATCTCTCTGCATGGCGTTAATATATTCCATGTACTGCTCCGTGATCGTAACGATCGGGATGTCATAGATATCTATTTTGTTTTTTTCAATAAGGTGCATAAGAAGATCGAGAGGACCTTCAAAGACCTGCAGTTTTACCTCAAGTGACATTTACTTCGCCTCATGTATTTTAATAACATCTATCTCACAGGGATTGAACATTCTCACCTGGATCGTATGTGTTCCAAGTCCCCTGCTAAGGATAAGGTGCTTTTTGTCTATCTCAAAATGCCCGCCGTCATACTTAGGGAAAAGAGCTATCGTAGGAGAGACAACACCTCCCAATAGCGGTATTCTGATTATGCCTCCGTGAACATGTCCCGAAACCGTCAGATCTGCGCCCCACTCCGCATATTCCTTGAAATATTGAGGATTATGCGCTATAAGGATCTGAAATTCCTTCTTAGAGCTGTCTCCCAGAGTTCTCTTCAGAAATCCGGGTTCCATTTTCCTTTTTACGATCTTACGATAGTAGTCCATGTTAAGGTCAAGCCCCGTTATCCTAACGTTACTGTCCTTAATCCTGACCGACTCATTCTCTACAAAGGTAACCCCTGCCTTCTTAAGTCTGCTCTTGTATCTGTCATAGAAATTACCATAATCTGAGGTCCATATCTTAAGCCTGTACTCATGATTGCCGTTTGCATAGTAGAACGGATACTTTCCTGCAAGGTTCTTCGCCAGTTCAAATCCGTTTTCGAATTTTATGGGCTTTTTGTCCCTGCGCGCATTGAAAAGATCTCCCGCGCACAATATAATATCCGGCTTAACGGCATCAATCGCAGCTATCAGCTTCTCATTATTTTTGCCAAACGAATATCCATGGAGATCGGAGATCAGGACAAAAGTGTGATCACCCTTTATCTTATCCGATTCCAAGTCATAATTTCGCACAACAAAATTATGCGTGTCATGATATATTACAACAACGCACAATATTATAAACAAAGTTATTGCCACAGCACAATATAAAAATGTCATATTATTCACCGACGTATATTATAGCAAAAAACTCATTCTTTTTGGTATAAAAAAAATCCCTGGAAAATCCAAGGATTTTTTCACATTTAAATTTAGTTATATTTGCGCTTTCTTGCTGCTTCAGACTTCTTCTTGCGTCTAACGCTAGGCTTCTCGTAGTGTTCTCTCTTACGAATTTCCTGCTGGATTCCAGCCTTCGCACAACTTCTCTTAAAGCGACGCAATGCGCTATCCAAAGTCTCGTTTTCTTTTACTACTACAGTTGACATCTCTACTCTTACCCTCCCTTCAGTCCCTTCAAGCACATGACTGATTGGGTTATTTATTATGTTTTAAGCCCATTAAAGCTCACATAACAAAAATATTATAGCACAAAAAACTTTATCGTCAAGCACTAATTCGCGAACAACATTATTTTCTATCGTATTTCTTTTTGCCCTTCCTTGTACGTGTGAATGACAAATCGCTTTTTACTGCCCGCAAAGCCGCTACATGTCGAAAGCGAAAGGATTGACGGCCTTTCGTCAAAACTGATCTCTTTTTTCAGCCCCCACTGATCACTTGAAAGAACACGATTAATAAAAGCATCGTATTCATCAGCATTTGTCACTTCGCTGTACGCTTCACTTCCGGCATTTGTTATCTCATAGGCAAATGCCTCATATCTGTAGACCGAATCTTCGGTATAAATATACACATAAGGATTGTCTTTTAGCAGATCGATATCCTTTGAAGAATAGATCTCTTTTAACTTTCCAAACATAGAGCCGTCTTTCATGTTATGACCAAATATCATATCATGCATACCGCAGAATTTTTCATCGCTCAGCACATCTTCAAAAAGGCTCCCCGCATAGTTTTCCTTACCGTCGAATGTCTTGTGTAAATACTCATCTATTTCCGTTTCTTTTACAACAGGATAGCTGATATCAAGACACGGCATATATATCCACGCCGTAATGTCCGGATTCTTCTTTTTAAGCCCTTCAATATCAACTTTAAGTTCCGGATAACCGTCTTTTTCTTCGACATTATTTTCCGCACCCAAAAGGGCATATTCACTTCTTATGTTGTCATACTCATCCAACGCAGAATCCAGTTCTCTCTTATCCTTAACGATATTGACCGCCTCAAAAATGATGACCGCCACGCACAGGATCACTGCAGCAATCCTAATCTTATTCTTCATACTATATCCTTCACACTTTTTAGCCAAAATACCAATTTATTATATGTTCGGGATTAGCTTTTATCAACTATCGGTAAAAGGAAAAGAGACTGCAGTCGCCCACAGCCCCTTTTCCCGGCAGTTTGAGTATTATTTGAAGTAGCTGATCGATTCTTCAAGATCCATTGCAAGACTCTGCAATCTTCTTGCCGACTCGTCAATGATCGAGAATGTCGCATTAAGCTCCTGCATGGATGCGTTGGTCTGCTCTGAAGATGCGGCATTTTCTTCTGATATAGCCGAAAGATCCTGCACAATCTCAACAAGAGCGATCTTTGCATCATTGAGGTTATCTATCATTCTTGAAATATTCTGTGTATTATCCGTAACAACGGCAACATTCTCAGACATTTCATTCATATCGTTCTGTGTAGATGCAATGCTTTCTCCCTGAAGCGCAATACTTGCATTAAGTGAATCCATAACCTTTACGGAAGCCTGCGCATCCTCAAGAAGTTTCTCAACAATAGCTTTAATCTCATCAGCACTGCTCTTTGACTCATCAGCGAGCTGTCTGATCTCATCAGCAACAACCGCGAATCCTTTACCGGCTTCTCCCGCTCTGGCAGCCTCGATAGATGCATTAAGTGAAAGAAGGTTTGTCTGTGATGCGATCTCATTGATGGCATCAGAGAACTTAGCAATCTCATTTGCGCTGCTGTTTGTAGCGGTTATGGTTGTACCGATCTCTGTAACGGCCTCTGCAACCGCAGAATTCTGGGTTACTATTTCTACAAGAGCATCTGTAGCCTTGTCGCAACTCTGTTTCATCTTACTTGCAGCTTCATCGAGAGTAGAAATATTTTCTGAAATAAGATCGATGTTTGTTCCGATAGAATCTGTACTTGCCGCAGCATTCTGTACACTTTCCGCCTGTGAAACCGCACCTTTACTAACTTCGCCTACGGCATCTGTAACCTGAGAAGATGCCGCGGTTGCCTGTGATGCCGAATCAGCAAGTTCAAGTCCCGCTTTATTGAGGTCTTTTGACATACTCTTTGTCTTATTGATAACCTCATCAAGCTTCTTGTTTAGAAGCGATGTACTCTCTGCGATAGCACCAATCTCATTGTTATTATCAATTATCTTTTCATCAAACTCACTGTTAAGAGTTCCACTGGCAACTTCATTGATAAACTGTGCAATAGACTGCATTTGTTTCGATATCTTAAGAGCGATCATTATACCTATAGCAGCTATGATCAAGATAACAACTATGGTAGTAATAACCATCGATGAAAGTATCTTATTAACATGGGCTGAAATATCGGAAGTCTCACGTCCTGAAAACGCCATTGCCGCAACAGTTCCGTCAGAATTAAACAACGGGCAATAATATCCGTAATAAGGCATACCTTCGATCACAAGAGAATCCGATGAATATTCACCTTTTCCGTTTATAACAGCACTGATAACCGCATCGGAAGCCTTTGTTCCGATAAGCCTTTCGTTAGTTCCCTGTTTATATATTGTTGTAAGGATTCGTGTATCGCCAAAGAATATGGTGTAATCAATACCGGTCTCACTATGTATATTATCGATAATGCTGCCAAGTTCTTCAGAAACAGACGAACCGCCCTTACATAGATCTCCGTCGATCAATTCCCAGTCACTATTATCATTTAGCGCAGATGCTTCATCAGCAAGATGCTCTGTTGTCGCCTTCAGTTCCTCAAGGATAAGGTTGTGATATACATTCTTGACATTCACAGACGCCATAGTAGAAAGCAAAACTGCAACCAAAGCGATAGTAACTATAGCAATAATAATGACATTGATTAGAAGTTTCTGTTTGTGCTCTACTTTTCTGGTATTCATGCTGTCTCCTTTCATAGACATCAAAACACAAAAATAAAATACACAAATCCATCTTTTTTCTTTTTTTAAATTACTTTAAAAAACCAAATAACTTAACTAATATCCTGCCATCTTCATAAATTATATCATTCAAAGCGAAATATCAAATACAATTACGTTAATTTTTATTCATTTTATGGTTATTTAATATTTTATAAATATACATTTCTCAATTTAGCCGTTTTTTAAGCAATAAAAAAAGATGTGATCTTAATCCACATCTTTTTCATCATCAAATTCCGGTTCTGTACTTCTGCTATAGTATACATTCTTTTCATTTTGAAGCGCAATGGTTCCAAGAATCGAAATAGCTATCAGAAATACCGCCACACCGCCAACAAATCCGACAATGGAAGAAAGAGCCCCTTTTTCTCTCTCACGATCCACTACGGTAGATTCTGAATTACTCATCTGTGTATCACCTGTACTGCTGATACTGCTAGATGCGTAACTGCTGTCCCCCGAATCATTAAAAAGCGTTCGGTATATTCCCTCTGAAAAAATTTCATCCTGCGCGGATGCCGTAACACTCAATCCCTCAAATGTCATGATAATCACGATAAACGCTGTTATCGTTTTCAACCCGATAAGAGAAACGGCAAACCTGCACTTCTCTTCCCACTGCATATATATACTATCTCCTCTGCTCATAACGTCCTGCAAATCCTTCGGTCAACTCATTTTTTTAAGTAGTAAATAACTAGTAATAAAAACGTCCCCCGTCTTTTAAAAAATCAACTCATAAACTTTACATGACTTAATTTTTATATCACATTTTCTGAAGTTTTGTCAATACCCGTCAGAGCTACGTTTCTGCTTATTTTTGCTATGTGAAGTCGTGTTTTAGGCTTAACTGTCGCATCTTAAACGTTTTCAAAAAATTACATATTCATTAATAGAAAAATGAAATATTTTAACTTTTTTTTAATTTTCTAAAAAAATACGAGGTAACCATTCAGTTACCTCGTAGAACATGTTTTAAATCTTCACACTAAACAGTAACGATTAATTACTTTATCTGTCCACTTAAAATCTTTTCTGCTTCCTGCAAAGCATCCGGTATTCCGACAGGATTCTTACCACCCGCCTGAGCCATGTTGGGACGTCCACCGCCGCCGCCACCTACAATAGGTGCGATTGCTTTAATGAGGTTTCCTGCATGAGCTCCCTTAGCCATTGCATCATCTGTAGCCATAGCAACAAGATTAACTTTGCCATCACTCTCAGATACAAGCAAGATTACTCCTCCGCCGATCTTGGTCTTCATCTGGTCGCCAAGATCACGAAGTCCATTCATGTCGACATTCTTAAGGGATACAGCAAGGAATTTAACACCGCTTATCTCCTTAACTTTATCTGTTACATCTCCAAGAGCTGCCTGTGCTTCTTTGCTCTTTAATGACTCATTTTCGCTTCTGAGTGCCTTGAGTTCATCCTGGAGTTTCTTAATCTGTGCCGAAACACTATCAGGATTAGTTTTAAGAAGTTTAGCAACATCATTAAGTGTATTTTCAGTATTGATATAATACTCTCTTGCATTTGAACCTGTAAGAGCTTCTATACGTCTTACGCCTGCAGCAACACCACTCTCTGATACAATCTTGAAAAGACCTATCTTTCCTGTATTTGATACATGGGTACCACCACAGAGTTCAACAGAGAAGTCGCCCATCTCAACAACGCGAACAACATCGCCGTACTTTTCTCCAAACAATGCCATTGCGCCTGTCTTCTTTGCGTCTTCCATAGACATTTCCTTTGTAGATACAGGAAGTGCCTCTGCGATCTTAGCATTAACAAGATCTTCAACTTTCTTGATCTCTTCAGCTGTCATAGCCTGATGATGGCTGAAGTCAAATCTTGTCTTATCAGGATCCTGATATGAACCTGCCTGCTCAACATGATCTCCGAGAACAACTCTGAGAGCCTTCTGAAGAAGGTGTGTAGCTGAATGGTTCCTACATGTCTTTGCTCTGTTCTCAGCATCTACCAAAAGAGTAACCTTATCGCCCTTCTTGATGCTTCCTGATACAACCTTACCAACATGAGCAATTCTGCCACCGGCAACATGTATAGTCTCGGCAACTTCGATCTTGGTTCCCTTTGAACCTTCGATAACACCGATATCGCCGACCTGTCCACCCATTGTTCCGTAGAAAGGAGTCTTATCTGTAATAACGGTTACGTTGTCTCCTGCCTTAGCGCTGTCAACAAGCTTAGTCTCATCGGCAATGGCAACAATCTTGCCGTTTGCCTTAATATCAGTATATCCGACAAACTCAGACTGAACTGATGCGTCAAGAGCATCAAATACACCTTCGTTTGTTGAAAGATTAGCTGCAAAGTTCTGGTTATCTCTTGCCTTCTGCTTCTGTTCTTCCATAGCAGCGGCAAATCCCTTCTCATCAACAAGAAGTCCCTCTTCTCCTGCAAGCTCAACAGTAAGCTCTACAGGGAAGCCGTATGTATCATAGAGGAAGAATGCATTCCTTCCATCAATCTCTTTCTTGCCTTCGCTCTTAGCCTTCTCAAGGATCTTGTTGAACTCCTTAAGACCATTCTCAAGAGTACTCTCAAAACGAACAATCTCTCTTGAAAGCTCTGTAAGAACGAACTCACGGTTCTTTACAAGATTAGGATAGCTCTCGTTGTATACCTTATCGATATAGATTGAAGCCATCTCGATGATCTTGTCCTTACCAAGATTAAGTGCTCTTGCGTGTCTTACAGCACGACGGATAAGTCTTCTGAGGATATATCCTGCTCCTGTGTTTGAAGGAAGAAGCTTGGCTTCATCTCCGATGAGCATAACAGATGTACGAATATGATCTGCAAGGATTCTCATAGACTTTGTAGTCTTCTCATCCGCATTGTACTTAACACCGGCATTTTTCTCTATATAAGTGATAACAGGAGTAAATACGTCAACCTGATATACATCCTTTGTTCCGTTAAGGAATGCAAGGATTCTCTCAAGTCCCCATCCTGTATCAACGTTCTTCTGCTTAAGAGGTGTAAGTGAACCGTCCTTATGCTTCTCATACTGCATAAATACATCATTACCAAGCTCAGTATATTTACCGCAGTCGCATCCGGGTCCGCAATTCGGTCCGCAATCCGGCTTATCGGCAATATAGAACATCTCACTGTCGGGACCGCAAGGACCGTATTCAAGTCCCCACCAGTTATCCTCGGCAGGAAGATAATAAATATTCTCTTTCTTAAAGCCTGAAGCTATCCGATACTTAGCTCCCTCTTCATCTCTGGGAGCATTCTCATCACCTGCAAAAACAGTTGCAGCAAGATGATCGGCATCAAATCCGAAAACCTCTGTAAGAAGCTCATAGCTCCACTTACAGCGATCCTCTTTGAAGTAATCTCCAAGACTCCAGCTTCCCATCATCTCAAAGAATGTAACGTGGCTCTTGTCACCAACAGAGTCAATATCATTAGTTCTTACGCATCCCTGCACATTGCAAAGTCTCTTTCCGAGAGGATGCTTCTTACCAAGAAGGTAAGGCATAAGAGGCTGCATTCCGGCAACGTTAAACATAACACCGGTAGAACCGTCGGATACAAGAGAAACCGCACCGACATCAACATGCCCTCTGTCTATATAAAACTGCTTCCATGTCTTGCGCAGCTCGTTAGCTGTAAATTGTCTCATCTAATCACTCCTTAAAATGTAAACTTGTCAGCAAAATAAGTCTTCAGCTCATCAATAGCAACACGTTCCTGCTCCATGCTATCCCTGAATCTTACAGTAACTTTACCGTCTGTCTCAGAGTCGAAGTCATAAGTGATGCAGAAAGGAGTTCCAATCTCATCCTGTCTGCGATATCTCTTACCGATGTTTCCACGGTCATCAAATTCGCAATTATATTTCTTTGAAAGCTGAGCATAGATCTTCTCAGCACCTTCATTAAGTTTCTTTGAAAGAGGAAGAACACCGATCTTAACAGGTGCAAGAGCGGGATGGAAATGAAGGACTGTTCTTACATCACCTTCACCGATCTCCTCTTCATCATATGCTCCGCAAAGCATAGCAAGGAACAATCTCTCAACACCAAGTGACGGTTCGATAACAAAAGGAAGATACTTGATTCTCTTCTCATCATCGAAATATGTCATATCCTCACCGGATACAGTCTGATGCTGTGTAAGATCGTAATCTGTTCTGTCAGCGATACCCCAGAGTTCGCCCCATCCGAACGGGAAGAGGAACTCGATATCTGTTGTAGCCTTTGAATAGAATGAAAGCTCTTCAGGATCGTGATCCCTTACTCTCATCTCTTCTTCCTTCATGCCGAGGCTCTTAAGGAAATCAATACAGAACTGTTTCCAGTATGCAAACCACTCAAGGTCTGTATCAGGCTCACAGAAGAACTCCATTTCCATCTGCTCGAATTCTCTTACACGGAAAATGAAGTTACCGGGTGTGATCTCGTTTCTGAATGACTTACCTACCTGGCAGATACCAAAAGGAATCTTCTTACGAGATGTTCTCTGAACATTTTTGAAGTTAACAAAAATACCCTGTGCTGTTTCCGGACGAAGATATACCGTATTCTTGGCATCCTCTGTTACGCCCTGGAATGTCTTAAACATAAGGTTAAACTGTCTAATATCTGTAAAATTATGCTTACCGCAGGTAGGACAAGGAATATTGTTCTCCTCAATGTAAGCTTTCATCTGCTCCTGTGACCATCCATCAACACTTGACTCAAGTGTGATACCGTTTTCAGCAGCATAATCTTCGATGATCTTATCTGCTCTGAAACGCTCATGGCACTCCTTACAATCCATAAGAGGATCGGAGAAACTTCCAATATGTCCTGACGCAACCCATGTCTGAGGGTTCATAAGAATGGCACAGTCAACGCCTACGTTGGTAGGACTCTCCTGAACAAACTTCTGCCACCAAGCCTTCTTGATGTTGTTCTTAAGTTCAACACCTAAAATACCGTAATCCCATGTGTTTGCAAGTCCGCCGTAAATCTCACTGCCCGGATGTACAAAGCCTCTTCCTTTTGCAAGAGCTATTATTTTTTCCATTGTCTTTGCACTATTTTCCATTGTCTGTCTCCATTCCTGCGAATTATTTTATTTTGAAAGAAGAATCTCTACGAGCTGTGTACTGCAACCCGACAGATCAGCTTCCTTTTTGCCTGTAAATCTGGCACCTACAGACATATAATCAATCTTGTAAGGCACACTGATAGTAGTCTTGTCCTCTACAATGATTACATGCTTATTCTTATATTTCTTTAAAAGATCCTTACCGGGTGCTTTTCTCTCGCTGTCGACAAGCTTGTCGGTAAGCGTATACCCTGCTTTTTCTGCTTCTTTAACGGTTCCGTAAAAAAGAACTTTACCATTAAACTGTTTATAATCTTCAGGGCTGTTATATGTCATAACAACCTTAAGTTTCGAATCCTCTTCGTTCTTCTCAACTGATTCAACAGTAATCATCTCACCAAGGCACTCTTCATTATATGCCTCTACCCTAGCAGAGTTCTGAATCTCAAACTCTTCCTGATTGTAATTCTCCTCAGGGAAATCCTCATAGATCACACTTGTGATCTTCCCTTTGCTGTCAATCTTCAGTGACGTAGTGTCCTTTTTCTCTTCTCCGCATCCTGCGAGCACAACGAAAATAGTTGCAGTCATGAAAACAACGGCTATCTTCTTCATCATTTTATTAAGTCGAAATGTATTAACCTGCATAGTTGTGCTGATGCCCTCCTTTTCTATAAATTAAACTGTTTTTTCTAGCAAACAAATGATATTATATCCAAATAGCATTTTTTTTTCAATACTATCGGATAGAATATAGAGCCTCCAGCATCTCAAGGCTTTTAAGGGGTTTATCGATAAATCTTTTCCTATAAAACTCAGTGATATCCTCGAGTTCCCTAAGCACCTCTTCGGAAACTTCAAACGAATACAACTTCTGCAGCGGACTGGTTGCAATATAATTCATCGTATATATGGTAGAATCCAACAGTTTTCTGTCGCCGGGAACCCCCGGATACTCTCCTTCTATGCAAAGAGCCCTTAATTCATAGATGCATTTGACAAGCCTGTTCTGGATTTTTTCATTCAAAAGAGCTTTCAGTGAGATATACAAAAGATTCAAAAGCTCTTTGTCCTCATTGTTCTCTCTTGTATAAAAAGAAGCAAGCTCAAGAAAAAAGGTGCCATAGCAGGCACCTTCCAGATCTTGTCTAAAACCTTCAAAGTAATTTTCTATGTCCGCTTCGACAATCGTATAGGAATTTCTCCCTGCAAAAAGTTTGAACGTTCCGAAGCAAAAAGGCTCAACGCTCCCCGCCAGCTTACTTCCGGGCTTTCTCGCATTTCTCGCAAAAGCAGTTATCTTGCCTCTGTCAGCAGTAAACACAGTTGCCACCCAGTCGTAATCTCCAACGGGAGAATGTTTTATGACCATGCCTTTTACATTTACCAATTCTTCCATATGTTAGTTACCATTTCTCAGTTAAGACCTCTGACGTCATATCCGAAGCTCTTAAGCTGCGTCTTGTCATCTCTCCAGTCTTTTCTGACCTTAACCCACAACTGAAGATTTACTTTGATTCCTACAAGTTCCTCAATATCTTTTCTCGCCGTCGATCCGATCCTCTTAAGCATCGCTCCGCCTTTTCCGATAACAATTCCCTTGTGGGAATCTCTCTCGCAGATGATCGTCGCCTCGATATCCATGAGTTCCTTGTCCTCTCGCTCTCTCATCCTCTCGACCGTAACAGCGATTCCGTGAGGAACCTCATCCTTCATAAGACGCAGTGCCTTCTCTCTGATGATCTCGGCAACAATCTGTCTCTCGGGCTGATCGGTAAGCGTATCCTCATCATAAAAAGGAGGTCCGACAGGAAGAAACTCTTTTATCGCGCTCATGACTTCATCGACATTTATCCTGCGAAGTGCCGCCGTATGAACGATCTTTGCAAAATCCATCTGACTCTTATACGCATCTTCAAATTTTGAAAGACTGTCTTTTTCAACCGTATCGATCTTGTTGATAACAAGTATGACTGGTTTTCTGCACTTCTTGAGTTCCTCGATAATGCCCTTCTCGCCCGCTCCGATAAATGTGCTCGGTTCAACCAGCCACAGAACAACGTCAACTTCCTCGAGAGTACTCTTTGCCACCTTGGTCATGTATTCGCCAAGTTTGTTCTTGGTCTCGTGAATCCCCGGTGTATCCAGAAAGATCATCTGACACTGTTCATCAGTGAAAACAGTCATTATCTTATTTCTGGTAGTCTGAGGTTTGCATGAAGTTATCGCGATCTTCTGACCGATCATCTGGTTCATAAGCGTCGACTTTCCGACATTGGGACGTCCGATAAGCGCTATGTAACCGGTTTTAAAATTATTGTCCATCTTTACCTTCTGTTTTTTCTACAATTGGCTTTTTCTTCTTAAACGTAAAGCCTTTCTTTTCTTTGATCTTCCTGGAAGAAAAATATGCAACCACTACGATTATTGCAAGCAAAAGAAGCTGAGGAATATGGATAACGAACCAGATAACAAATTCCTTGATTCCATTTCCGACAGATTTTAAGCTCTCTACGAAGCCTTCGCCCATTCTTGCAAATGCACCTTTTTCTTCGACAGGTGTATACTTCACAACCTCGTCAAGGCTGAGATTTACCGTGCTGTAATCCACCTGATTGTCGAAAGTTCGAAGCTGGGATTCCATGTTCTCAAGCTCATATCTAACCTGTGAAAGTCTGTCCTGAACAGTTATGATATCTTCCACCGTCTGTGCGGATTCCAATATCTTAAGGAGACTTTCTTCCTCGGTCAAAAGAGCTTTCTTCTTACTCTCAAGATCGACATACTGAAGAGTCACATCCTCAACACTTGTAGTCTTGCTGGTGATATTGTAAGCATCGCCAAGGCTTTCAATAAAGCTTCCAAGATTATCGGCGGGAATTCTTATTGTAAAACTGGCTCTTCTGTTAGTGTTGGTGTTCCTGCCAAAACTGCTTCCGTTATAGATCTCGCTTGATTCAATATATCCGCCAAGTTCACCGACCTTGGCTTCTATCTGTGGAAGCGCCTCATCAAACTTATCTGTTTCAGCACCAACATGCATTGTAGTGATAAGCTTTCTTGATGTGTCGGTAACAACTTCGGGATTTTCTTCCGTGGCCTCGCCTGTCGGCTCCGCCATCTCTTCAACTTCAAAAGCTGCCGTATCGACATCTTCCGAAGCTTTTGCTCCCTCATCGGCAAACAGTTCTACATTATTCAGCCCCTTACTTTTAGTAGAAACACTTTGCGGCGCTAAATCCCCAGGCGCACTTGGCTCCGAATTCTCCGCTGAACTTCCGCATCCCACAGATGAAAAAACTAATAGAGTCACACATGCGAAAATAATAAATACTTTCTTTCCAATAAATCTTTTTCTCATATCTTTACCCATGTGTGCATAAGCACAAAAAATCACTTATTTACAAGTTGCTCTATATTATCGAACAGATCTTTCTCCGAATCAATCTTTTCGGAACTTCCGATCACGCAAAGACACTTATCTTCCATAAACGCATCAACATATTTGCTGAGTTCTCTTATGGTCTCCTTTGTTGTTCCAAGAAGCTCATCCCTGTTGCGCTGGATATTCTCCATCTTCGCATTGCAAAGATAAGCCGACAAACCGTAAGTTCCCTTCGCCGAAGGAGTCTTTGGCGTATCGAGATCAGAAATCGCTCCGATTATATATTTAAGAATAACTCTCTCATCTTCATCGAAACTTCTCAGATACTCAGATGCCTTTTCAAAAACATCGATACTGTTCTTAAGATTGGGATCTCTGTAAGTAACAAATGCCGAGTCACCGTTCTTTGCGAAAGTACTCATGCATCCGTACGCACCTCCGATCACCCTGATATTCTTCCAGAGATAATCATATCCCATCATTACCTTGAGAACGCGAAGTGCACCGTTGTACTTAAGTCCCTTTGAAGCAAAGTTTCCTGCGCGGCATACATACTGAACCTGCCCTGCAGTCTTGAATGCCTCATTTCTCCTTAGCGTCTCAACCTCAAATCCGGTCTTTTCATAGTCACCTGAGAAAAGAGAATCCGCAAATTTCTTACTTTCTTCGGCAATTCCGGCATACTCCTTATCCGTGCATGTGACGTCAACCAAGAGATTCTCCGCTCTGAATATCGCATTGCATAGATATTTAAGCTTATCTGATATCTCTTTTGAACCCTCCGGAGTATCGATCTTGGAAATGAGCTCTTCAAGGTGTCTTAAATATCCGATTCCGCTTGTTCTGTCAGAAACAGATGCAGCGGGTGAAACATAAGACATCGCTCTTACAGCACTTGTCTGATGTCCCGCAGCTGCAAGATCCGACTGAAGCCTTGCGTACTGCTCTCCAAATATCTCCTTAAGTCTCTTTGTATCACCGAGCTTAGTCTTTGTAAGGATCTCTTTTACCAGATCAAAAGCATAGTGCAGATTCTCATGCAAAACTTTAACGCTTATTTCAATAGTCGTCTTGAATTTGCTTGCATCATCCGCATCCGTGTATGTGCTGATAGATCCTGTGATTCCGCCCGTCTTAATATTGATCTCATTAAAGAGATCGCCGTAGCTGTAGTTCTCGGTGTCCATCATTCCAACGACTTTTTTAAGAATGGAAACATCTGAGATCAGCTTCGCATCAAGGTTCTTAAGATCAAAAACAAAAGTCAGATAAACAATTCCGTTAGTAAAGATATTATGGAAAAGAATATCGACACCGTTCTCAACCTTCTTCTCATAAATGAACTTCTCAGATTCTTTTTTGAGATCCTTAAGTTCAAGAAGCGGAATCTTCTCCAAATCTTCAGGAGTGTCGGGCGTATCCTGATACTCCTTGAGATCTGCCGTATACTTCACGATCTCTGCAATCTCTTCCTTGGAAAGAGATGCCTTGTAATCTGCAAGTTTCTTTTTGAGTTCCTCGTCCTTCTTGTCCGTAAGTCCCGGAACAGGCTCAAGAGTAAGAACTGTTCTATGAGGATTATCCAAAAGATATTTTTCAATAAGTTCTTCAAAATATCTTCCCTCTACTTCTTTCTTAAGCTCAGCAAATGTAGCATTTGCCTCAACATTTATCCATGGACTGTTGTCATCGTACAGCCAGCTGTCAAAGACCTGAAGTCCGTACAGCAATCCCTTGGGATATCTGCCGAAATCAGCCTCTCTGTACTTGAACTCGTCGTAATTAAGTCCTGCCAAAAGAGCTTTCTTATCAATTCCGTTTGTCGCCTGCTCTTTAAGCACCGACCTGATAGTCTCTACAAATTCTTCCTTCTGCGATGCATCAGCGTTCTTTGCAATAATGGAAAAAACAGGCTGCTGAATTCCGTTGTCATACTCGCTGTAAACATCCTGTCCGATTCCCTTTTCTATAAGAGTCTTCTTAATAGGAGCTCCGGGCGCTGAACAGAGCGCGTAGTCCAAAATATCAAAAGCGATATAGAGCTTTTTATCAAGAGTCGATCCGACACTGCAATTGTAAGAAAGATAAGTATTCTTATCGATCTTCTCTTCTGCAAGGATCGAATAAGGCTTAACTATATCCTTAGGCTCTTTAAACGCTTCCTGTCTTTCAATCTTGGAATCAACATCAAGATGTTCAAATCGTGAAAGATAATTCTTGTCGATATAATCAAGCTTCTCAGCAACATCCATATTACCGTAAAGGTAAATGTAGCTGTTTGAAGGATGATAATACTTTCTGTGAAAATCAAGATAATCTTCATAAGTAAGAGACGGGATATCATCCGGATCGCCGCCCGACTCAATTCCGTATGTGATATCGGGATAAAGAGAATTCTGAATTTCTCTTGAGAGTGCGTCATCCGCAGATGAAAATGCACCCTTCATCTCATTGTAAACGACTCCGTTTATAGTAAGCTCGGAGTCGTCGTTTTCCATTTCATAATGCCAGCCTTCCTGGCTGAAAATTTTATCTGTCTTGTAAATGTTTGGATAAAAAACCGCATCCAGATATACATCCATAAGATTCTGGAAATCTGCATCATTACAGCTTGCAACCGGATAAACGGTCTTATCGGGAAATGTCATCGCATTCAAAAATGTATTCAGAGATCCTTTTGCCAGTTCCAAAAAAGGATCTTTTATCGGGTACTTTTCCGATCCACAAAGCACCGTGTGCTCAATAATATGAGCAACACCGGTGGAATCCTTGGGCGGAGTTCTGAATCCGATCGCAAATACTTTGTTCTCATCATCATTTGAAAGAATGGCAACTCTCGCCCCTGTCTTTTTGTGTCTCAGCAAGTAACTGTCTGAATTAAGATCGTCTATATGTCTCTTCTCGACGACCTCATATGCGGATATATTTTCTGTATTCATCAATCAGCCTTCCTTAAATGTCAAAGTCGTCTCCGGAACTGAAATCGAAATCAAAATCAGTTTTTCCACCGGCAACATTCGCTTTAACAGTTTCCTTGTTATTTCTGTGTATTGAGATCGTTCCGTTGTATTCAGGCATCTTCATTCTTGGCTCTGCGCTTCTGCCCTCGGAAGCATCCGCTTCAGTCTCCTTGGGAAGAACCATTCCCTCGGGAACAAAACGAATATTCTTCTTTTCTTCGCGCGCACGAAGTCTCTTTACGCGCTCCTGCTCACGACGAGCTCTTGCTTCTGCTTCCTCTTCTTCCATGCGCTTTCTTTCTTCAGCAAAGAACTTTGCCTCTTCTTCAAGGATCTTTTTCTCGCGTTCTTCCTGCTCGCGACGTTCTCTCTCGAGTTCTTCTTCCTCGCTGAGCTCTTCTTCACGCTCTTCCTGTTCGCGCTGCTGTTTCTCGCGCTCTGCGCGTTCACGTTCTTCGCGTTCTGCACGGGCACGTTCTTCCTGCTCGCGTTGCTGTCTTTCACGCTCTTCGCGCTCTGCACGTTCGCGTTCTTCCTGCTCGCGCTGCTGTCTCTCACGTTCCTCACGCTCTGCACGTTCGCGCTCTTCCTGCTCACGCTGCTGTCTCTCACGTTCCTCACGCTCTGCACGTTCGCGCTCTTCCTGTTCGCGCTGCTGTCTCTCACGCTCTTCACGCTCGCGTTGCTGTCTCTCGCGTTCTTCCTGTTCGCGCTGCTGTTTTTCACGCTCCTCGCGCTCTGCACGTTCGCGTTCTTCCTGCTCACGCTGTAATCTTTCACGTTCCTCACGCTCTGCACGTTCGCGTTCTTCCTGCTCACGGCGCTGTCTTTCACGCTCTTCGCGTTCACGCATGATTCTCTCGCGTTCCTCACGCTCTGCCTGTTCACGAAGCTGTCTCTCACGCTCAGCACGTTCTTGCTGTTCACGGAGCTGTCTCTCGCGTTCTGCGCGTTCCTGCTGTTCGCGAAGTTGTCTCTCGCGTTCTGCACGTTCAGCCTGCTCGCGCATTGCCTGTTCGCGCTCTTCTTTTTCGATCAGTCTCGCACGCTCTTCCTGCTCACGAAGAATCTTTGCACGCTGAAGTCTTATGCGATCCTGCTGTTCTTTCTGTATTCTTGCAAGTTCTTCCTGCTCTTCTCTTGCGCGCATAGCTCTAGCACGTTCCTCGAGCTCACGCTGGCGTATCTCCTGTTCCTGCTGTTCGCGTGGTTTTTTCCTGCGTTCTTCAATCTCGCGGAAAATATTCTCACGTTCTTCAGGCACACTAAGCTCAGCCTCAGGTTCTACAGATACTTCAAAAAGAAGTCTCTCACGCTCAGCCTGTTCACGAAGCATTCTTGCACGCTGCAATCTGATACGTGCTTCCTGCTCACGCTGAACTCTTGCCTGCTCTTCCTGATTCTCCTGCTCACGCTGACGCCTTATGCTCTCTTCCTGCTCTCGCATAACTCTCTCGAGAGCTTCCTGTTCACGTTGTAATCTTTCTCTTTCTTCACGATCACGTAAAATTTTCTCACGTGTTCCTTCTTCAAGTTGCAATCTCTCTTGTTCCTCCTGCGCTTCTTGCTCACGCTGAATACGCGCACGCGCAGCTCTTTCGTGAAGCATTCTTGCTCTTGCTTCCTGCTCACGAAGTATTCTTTCACGTACTGCCTGTTCACGCTGGAACCTTTCCTGCTCCTCGCGTACTGCCTGTTCGCGCTGAACTCTCTCCTGTTCTTCGCGCTCTTCCTGCTCACGCTGAAGCCTTTCCTGTTCCTCGCGCTCTTCCTTTTCGCGTTGTATTCTTTCCTGTTCTTCGCGTTCTTCCTGTTCGCGACGCTGTCTTTCAAGTTCCTCTTGTTCACGAAGGATTCTTTCGCGCTCTTCCTGCTCGCGTCTGATCCTGTCTTGTTCTTCTTGCTCACGACGCTTTCTGACAAGCTCTTCCTGTTCACGGAGGATTCTTTCACGCTCCTCACGCTCTTCTTGCTCACGTCTGAGTCTTTCCTGCTCTTCACGTTCTGCCTGCTCACGCTCAAGTCTTTCCTGCTCTTCGCGTTCTGCCTGCTCACGCTCGAGTCTTTCCTGCTCTTCACGTTCTGCCTGCTCGCGCTCGAGTCTTTCCTGCTCTTCACGCTCTGCCTGCTCACGCTCAAGTCTTTCCTGCTCTTCACGTTCTGCCTGCTCGCGTTCGAGTCTTTCCTGCTCCTCACGCTCTGCCTGCTCACGCTCAAGTCTTTCCTGTTCCTCGCGCTCTGCCTGTTCACGCTCAAGTCTTTCCTGCTCTTCGCGTTCTTCCTGTTCACGCTCGAGTCTCTCTTGCTCTTCGCGCTCTTCATCATCAGGCTCTTCCTGATTGCGTCTGAATCTTCCCTTCTTAGATCTCTCACGAAGTATCTTAGCACGTTCTTCTATATCACGGCGCTCCATCTCACGAGCTTCTTCTTCCTGAAGCTCTTCCTGCTCGCGACGCTCTCTGTCATCATCCTGCTCCAAAAGTTCTTTTGCACGCTCTTCAACAGCTTCCTGTTCAGCAAGCTCTCTTTCACGAACTTCCTCCACATTAAGCTGCTTTGTGCGCTGCTCTTCCTCGCGCTCCCTTTCGCGTTCTTCACGCTCTTCATGTAAGCGCATTCCTCTTTCTCTTGCAAGCTGCTCACGACGTTCACGGCGCTCTCTTGCACGTTCTTCTCTCTCGCGACGTTTTTTCTCACGAATCTCTTTTTCATAAGATCCGTCCATCTCCATCACATCTCTGTTGCCAATAAGCTCACCGGTCATAAATCCTTCTCTGCGATCGGTAGCACGGCGGTTTCGAGCTGCAAGAGAATCCTCGGAATCTTTTCCAAAGTTCTTCATGTCAGAGGCTTTCTTATAAGCATAGCTGTTTTCAGCCTCAGCCTCTTCCTCGTCTTCTTCCTCTTCGTCGATGATATCGGTCTCCATCTTAGGTCCGTGAGAAACAAGCATTGCAACACAGGCAAGAATAAATCCATAATAAACAGTTACAACAAACTGTGAGATCACCCTTGTCTCGCCAAGACTCGGCTGCATGACAAAGAGAAAGATCATACCAAAAAGCCAGGGAATTATATTATCCGCATCTTTACTCCTGAGATATCCGGCCAAAACAGCTGACATTATGACAACTGTTATAAGATACGCAAGTTTGTTCTCAGAATAAATGAAGAAAGGTTTTATTGCACCCACTTCATGGAAATAATATGACATCCATTTGGAAAAAACAACACCTACATGTCCAAAGCCTGCTTCCTGAACCATCATGATCAGGAATGTCACCAAAGTACCGCTGATTACGGCAAGCAGGCTCTTTGCCCCGTTTACAATGCTGCCCTCCGCCATAAATAAAACTGAGAGCAGGAAAGGGAAAACTGCAACATAAGTTCCGGCGTCAACATACCCCATAAATCCAATCGTCACTCCGACCAATAGGAATAGTATGATAAATGCCGGTCCCGTACATTCAACTGTATATATCTGTTTCAGATAGCGTATCACTACGTAGATCTCAATAGCGAACATAACGTAAAATACTCTGTCCGTGTTGAGTTCCTTATCTGCAAATGTCTTAAGAAATGCGGGCATAAATGACACATACGCAATGTAAACAATCGATGCGATAGGCCCTAAAAGAAGTTTTACCGCTGAACCCGTAAACAAAATGAAAATACATGCAAGAGCTGCTTCATACACATACACAGTTTCTGACATGTTTCCGGTAAAGATCATTAGAAAACCAAGAAGTTTAGAATAAGTAATGGACAAAAGATCCTGTTCATATGTAACACTGTCGGATCCAACTATGGCATTGTCCAATAAAGATGTATTACCCGTGAATATTGGGTCACCGACCGCAATAGTATTGTACCTGTAAATAAATGCAGCAATTATGAGGCCGGCGACTGCAACTTTATAAAAAATCTCAAATCCTTTTTTGGGTGCAAGTCTGTAAAGTTTAATACTGTCAAATACTTTACCCAACAATAACGCAACCGCGTTTGTCCAAAGAATACCCAAAGCAGAAAAGATCAATGTGAATCCCATTCTGTTCGAGGCAGGAAAAAATCCTAAAAAATAGCCTGAACAACCAACCATCAACGCATTGAAGAGTATAAATAACAACCATATGCACAATGTCGGTATTTTTCTTCTCAGTTTCATTTTTTAGGACTCCCCTCATTTTATTCCCATCATAATCTTTTTTAATCTTCAGGCTCTTCCCAGTTGTGATATACAGCCTGAACATCATCATCTTCATCAAGAAGATCGAGTATTCTCTGAAGATATTTAACAGTATCGGGATCTGTAACAGATACATAATTCTGAGGAATCATTGTTACTTCCGCTGATGCTGTCTCGATATTTTCTTTGCTAAGAGCTTCAACAACGCCCTGGAAATTCTCAGGAGTTGTAAGTACCTCGTAGCTGTCATCTTCTTCGTTAAAATCATCTGCGCCTGCATCGAGAACAAGCATCATGAGATCATCTGAAGACATCTTACATTCTTCCTTGTCGATAAGGATCTGACCTTTATTATCGAACATGTATGATACACAGCCCGGAGTACCAACATTACCGTTTCCCTTGGTAAATGCACTCTTTACGTTTGCAGCTGTTCTGTTCTGATTGTCTGTAAGAGCCTCTACAATGATCGCTGTTCCGCCCGGGCCGTATCCTTCGTAAGTGATGCTCTTGTAATCAACTCCGCCTTCTGCACCGGATGCTTTCTTGATACCTCTTTCAATAGTATCGTTAGGCATGTTGTTTGCTTTTGCCTTTGCAATAACCGTTGCGAGTTTGAAGTTATTTGACGGATCCGGACCTCCCTCCTTAACGGCAACCGCTATTTCTCTACCGATAATAGTAAAAATCTTTCCCTTTGCCGCATCATTCTTTTCTTTTTTGTGCTTGATGTTAGCAAATTTTGAATGTCCTGACATATAAAATTCCTTTCATTACTCATATATAAACTATTTTGCTAATTCCGAATCCTTCTCGCTCTCTCTCTTTTCTTCCTCCGGAAGTTTCTTCATAAGTACGCTCTGTACCATATGATTTCCAACGGAAAGGATCGTGAAACTATAGCCATCCATCTCGACGCTGAATTCGTCGTCTTCCTCCGGTATTCTGTCAAGCTTTGAGATCAAAAATCCGTTCAGAGTCTCAAACTCAAGCTCACCGAAAGACATTTCAAATTTCTTTTCCAACACTTCAATAGGCGTTGAACCTTCTACAATAAACTCGCCTCTGTTCTTGGTAGGTTTAATGTAGTTCTCATCTTCGTCATATTCATCCATGATATTTCCGACAATCTCTTCAAGAATGTCCTCCATGGATACAAGTCCCGCGGTCTGACCATATTCATCAATAACTACAACCATCTGAGTTTTGGAAGATTGCATATTGTGAAAAAGAGAATCAATATTTCTGGTCTCGGGAACAAACTTAGGCTGCCTGAGAAGTCCTTTGATCTTCCTGATCGGAAGGTCGTTTTCCGTTTCCTCGGAAAGCTTCTTCATCGCATCACGTATATGCATTATGCCAATGATATGATCGATATCATCAAGATAGACCGGAAATCTGGAATTGTTGGTGTCCATCATAAATCCAACTGCCTGCTTAAGCGGCATATTGGCATCAATGGCAACCATGGCGTTTCTGTTTGTCATAATATCCTGAGCTTCCTTATCCGAAAACTCAAAGATATTGGAGATCATATCAGCCTCTGTCTCCTGAAGCACGCCCTGTTCCTGTCCTTCTGACACCATTGAGATGATTCCCTCGGTGGTGACATCGGAAAGATTCTCATCTCCCCTTACACCAAACAGATATAGAACAGTGCCCGAGATTGCTCTGATAACCGCAACAAACGGAGTAACCAGAAATCTCATAAAAGCTACAGGATAATAACAAGCAACAGCCCATTTCTCAGGCTTTCTAACCGCAAGGCGCTCAGGTATCCTAACTCCAAAGCTCATTGTAAGAAGCAATATCACTGCGCCGGTCAAAGCATATGTAATGCGGATCACAACAGGTGATTCACCCAGCTCCAACGCATATGCGATATAACGCCCGATCCCTCTTGTAATAAATCCGCCAAGAACCATGTTTACTGCTGCCGCAAAAACATTCATTGCCCTTATATGTTTCTCGGGATTCTCCATGATCTCAAGAAGTCCCGAAGCAACTTTATCTTTATTCTCCTGGCTCTTCTTCTCGACATCCTCTTCTTTGACGCGGGTTATCGCCGCATCGAATCCGAAAACGAAGATATCTGCTATAAGAATAGCCGCAAGTAAAAGAAAACTGACTGAAGGCAAGCCTTCGTCCATAATCAGCCCTCCTGATACGTGATTGATTAAAATAAACCTAAAACCTCAAATTAAAATATACCACATTTTAGCATAATGTACTATATATAATTCCGAC
>JAFZQT010000133.1 GCA_017620235.1 Butyrivibrio sp.
CTCTTGTAGTCTTGGATTATTACCAACGGTCAGGTCAGTAACATTCCAACTTTACTTGAGGTATTCTTTTTAGGTCAATCCCTGTTTAAATCATACAGGAAGCTTTCTATTCACATCTGATTTTTCTTTTTCATGTTATTTTCCTGTAATCTCATTGTTAATCCTTGAAAGGATGAAGCTGCAACTTTTGTTTATTATATTTACGCTCAAGCTCTTCACCCATAACATCATATTCTTTTTCAGTCAATTTACGTGCATTACCATCTTTATTGGCATAGTAGCAACGGCTTCCTACATTATCATCAGAATAATCCGCGTACGAAGAAATACACTCTAAAAATTGCAATTCTCCTTTACTGTATCTATAAAATCCTTTATCCATTGTTGAACCACTACCAAACTCATTTTCTATAGTTCCATCTTCGCAAATGTAGTATCTGTTTCTGCAACTTCCCTTGAAGACATGTAAAAGTTTTCTATTCCGAATAGTAAACAAATCGCATATATAATCATCACCACGCCATATATCAAGCTTAACATCCGGATCTCCTGTGCCCAAAAGAAGCTCATCCACTCCGTCACCATCAATATCCTTTTGCAAATACCACATATTTTCTGCATTAGGATCATCTTTAACATAATAAGACAGCCCCTCTGAAAGTCCCAGATCCCATTTATCTACAATGTCATAGAGCTCTTCCAACGATTCTTCTTTCATATTTGACTTTAAGCTTTCAACAAACTCCTCATACAAGCTATAATCAATTTCAGTCGTTTCCTGCTTTTCTTCTATTTCTTCATTTTCAAGCTTTTTTATGAATTCATCAAAACTAAGTGAACCGGAAAGATCTTCATAATCAAGGGAACTATAACCATCAACTAATTTTTTGAGTTCATCATCGCTCATTTCATGATCTGACCAGTTTTCATACCATGTTTCATATGCTATATAAAAATCCGGAGAACTCATCTCCCATTCTTCGGCAGTAATTTCACCATCTCCATCAAAATCTTTGATGTAACATTCATAATAGGCAACACTATCACCCGGTTCAAATCCTTCAAGCACCGGCATATACTCTTTGCAATAAGTTGCATTCGAACTTTTAACCAAATTTCGGATAATGCTTTTTCCGGGAGAATACGCATGCTCATACTCATCATCTACAAATCCCCTCAAATTGTATAACAGAAATCTGTGCGCATACCCTCCTTCATAGTAAAATACTACATTAGTTCTGGATGAACTTATCACAAATTCAAACGGCGCTTTACCGTCTATATCAACAAGATCGTACTTTGCATCTTTATATTCCGGCCCCAATAACCTTGCAATAGCAGTATAGGCTTCTTTGTAATCACCGGCTTTGTATTTCCAGTTATCCGCATCAAACATCCCATATACTTCATCTGATATTGTGTATCCGGGCGACCACTTATCAAGTAAAGCTTCTATTCTTTTCATAGGGAAATCCTCATCTAACGTCCCCAGAATAACATCTCCCACATCACTCCATCCGGAAAATACATCGTAATGATATTCAGAAGTAGATTCATACAGAAGAATTTTGGTTTCATCCCCTGAATCACCGATCAGAGCAATATCTTTTATCCCGTCACCATTAAAATCAAAGCAATCAATATCGGTTACTCTATCCAAATAGCGATATGTATTTATAGTTTCTTTAACTTCATTGTCTTTAATGATGTCAATAAAGGTATAATTACTTTTCTTACCGTAAGCCTCAAAAACATCATTATAAACACAAATCTGAGCATTGCCCTGATTTTGAACAAGCTCAGATTCCATTTCAGCCAACTTATTATCTTTAGCTCCACACCCTATAACTGTCAGTGTCAGAGCAGATAATACTGCAATAACTGCTATTATTTTATTCTTCATGGTGACCTCTTGTTTTATTTCTAGCAACAATATTATGATGGTAGATATATTAAAAAATCTTTAAATCCCTATTTCTTTTATCCCCATAAAAAATTACTTGCGTACACATTAATTAAATCTCACTTTAATATCATTGGTTATTAAAGAAACTCCTGCTATTTCCAAAATAACAACTGCTTTTTCATGTATAACTTTACATCCATCCCGTATATTTCCTGAAGTTCATCGCCGTCAAGAAAATTCTCTTTTGCCCTCTCGGAAACTATCTGTCCTTCCTTCATAAATATGAACTCATCGCCAATCTCAATTGCCGAGTTAATATCATGAAAAACAGCGATAAGCGTGTGACCGCTGTCTTTTTTCCACTCTTTCAAAAAAGATTCCAACTCCGCTCTGTATTTAAGGTCAAGATGATTGGTAGGCTCATCAAGCACGATTATTGGCGTCATCTGAGCCATTGTCCGCGCAAGAAGCATCCTCTGCATCTGTCCGCCCGAAAGACTGCTGATCTGACGATCCTTAAGTTCTTTAAGCCCGTTCTTTTCTATACACTCGGAAACTATCTCTCTGTCTCTTTTGCTCGGAATTCCAAGGAAATTATCAGCATAGAGATATCTTCCGAGCATCACAGCTTCCTCAACCGTATAAGAAAAATAGATCTGCGAAATCTGACTCAGCATGGCAATACAGGATGCGATCTCTTTACGTTTAAGCTTAGAAACCTGCTTGTCACCAAGCGTTATGCTGCCCTGATACGGAAGCATGCCTGAAATCGCCCTCAGCAAAGTTGTCTTGCCACAGCCGTTTGCCCCTAGAATGCAATAACTCTTTCCCTCTTCAATCTCCAGATTTATTCCTTTCAGCACAGGATTATCGGAAGGTGTCCTGCCGTAACCGCACACGACGTTTTCACAGCGTATCAGCATAACTCAATCCCTCCCCTTGAAATAAATCCACACAAACACAGGAACTCCGATCATTGCAGTGACCGCACCGACAGGAATTTCTCTCGGCGCCATGATCGTCCTCGACACCATGTCAGCAAGCGCCATAAATACGCCACCGAGAAGCATCGACATCGGAAGAACCACGCTGTGTTTTGATCCAAATATTTTTCTTACTATCTGAGGAACCGTAAGGTCGACAAATCCGATAATCCCTGAGAAGCACACAGCCGCTCCGGTAAGAAATGAAGCTATCGCAAGAAGCATTGTCTTTTTCCTCTTAATATCAACACCTATGCTCATCGCAGGCTCTTCGCCGAAAGTCATGATATCAAGTTCTCTGTGGAAAAAAATCAGCAAAAAGCCGCCAATCAAAGTACATACGCAAAGCGCAGCAACATGAACCCATCTCTTTCCGGAAAAAGAGCCCATCTGCCACATTATAAGCCTCTGCACATGCTCACTGGACATAGTGCTTAGTATCGTGAGCATCGCATTTACAAAGAGCGAAAAGACCATACCGAAAAGTATCAACGTGTTGTTGTGCATATTCCTGTCAATCTTTGCAGCAAAAGCTATCACGAGAAACACTGTCAAAAGCCCCGCGCCAAAGCCTGCTGCCGGAAGAAGAAAATAGCCGAATATGCTCCCCGCTGCGCCTGTTATGATGACGATCGCAGCACCAAGAGACGCTCCCGCCGAAACGCCCATGGTATATGAAGATGCCAACGGATTTTGCAAAACCGCCTGCATTACAGCTCCGCTAAGTGACAGAGCCGCTCCCGCAAAAAATGCACAGAATACCCTCGGCATCCTGATATCCCACAAAATTGAAACATTCGATACGTTTGCGGCATCAGAAAGCTGTTTTCCAAAAAGCTTATAAGAAATAATCTCTGCCATTTCTCCCGCGGAAAGCAGCACACTTCCCGCGCAGATACACAATGCCAGAGATAATACAGTTATCACTATGATAAAAAATATTCTTCTTATCTGTTTATTTTTACTCATATTTTACGCCGCAGGCTTTTCTTCTTTTGCGTTGTCATTTGCAAAAGGATCTTCAAGATCCTTGTAAACTTCGGGATATATATCTTTTGCCATCTCTATCATGGCACTAACTACGTGATGATTTGGTCTGTTCACCGTATCATTATCGATTTGATAAACAGCCTTGTCCTTGATAGCTGTTACATTCTCCCAGCCGCTCATTCCAAGAAGTACGTTTATAACGTCATCTGTATACATGTCTGCCGTAAGTATGACCTGTGGATTCATGGCAACAGCTGCTTCCTCTGTAAGTGCAGGCCAGTTATCCTTTTCTTTTCCCGCAATATTCTCAGCACCTATGAGCTCAATCATCTCCGTTACATATGTGCCTGAACCGGCGGTGTAGATTGTCGGTGAATCAGCTGATGGTGTAAAGAGCTCGAAAAGAACTGTCTTCTTCTGATCGTCACTTATATTCTTTGCCGCATCTTTTATCTTGCTGATGGTATCGTCCATTGAAGCCACAATCTTTTTTGCCTCATCATTCTTGGAAACAATGTCTCCGATGAAAAGAATATCCTCTTTAATATCAGCTATGCTCGCGCTGCTTGGAATATCGCAAACGCAGATTCCCGCTTCTTTTACTGAAGCAAATACATCCTCGCCGTGACTTGCGCTCATTCCTGTTGTGAAAACAACATCGGCGTTCAAAGAAACAATCTTCTCCTGATCCGGTGTCATCATATCAAACTGAGGTATATCAGCTTTAAGATCGGCAGCGTAGCTTTCAAAAGAATATGTGTCGCAGGCGATTATCTTGTCACCAAGTCCCAGATCAATAAGGATCTGCGTTGTTGAAGGCGCCATCGATATAATAGTCTCAACATTCTCAGGAACAGTAATGGGATTGCCGCTTCTGTCTGTCTTTCCCTCCTGAGCTACTTCCGATGTGCTTGCCGCTGCACTTTCTGCTGAATTTGCTTCTGTGCCTGCTGCCGTGCCGGCATCTTTACCGTCGCTATTGGCACAACCAAAAATTCCGGTGCACAACATTGTTAGCACCAGTGCCATTTCCAAAAATCTCTTTTTCATAATATCCCCTCTCCATGCAGTAATATTGGTGCCAAAAGTAACTTTTGACACCAATATTTTATAGTCAATATATGATTAGTCAATAATTAAAGAAGCTTTAATAGCTTGTCAATAACGCCCTTCATGCGCTCATCGGAAAGTCCAAAGTCCATCTCTTTGTACGTCCACGCCGCGCGTCCGATTCCGTACTTATCAAAACATCCGCAGATGTCCTTGTACCACTTAAGTGCATCCTCGGGAGCTGCCTTATCGATAACTCCGTACTCTCCGCAGTAAAGCATGACATTTCGCTCATTCGCTATCTTAACTGCCTCCGCGAGATAATCATCAAAGAACTTTGCGCTTATAAGCTCCTGCTTATCATAAGCTGACATGTCGCCAGTAATATGGTCAAGCTCTCTGTCATTATTCTCAATATATGTTCCATACGAAGCGTCGTAGGGCATCCTGAAGTCATTATTCATCTTCTCGATCCAGTGGGCACCCTGATGTGTGAAAATAAGAGGCTCGTAGCAGTGGAAATTATATACAACGTTCTCATCATAAGGAGCCGCAAGGTCTTTAAGCGCCTCTATACTGTTGTTGTAATATCCTCCGACAAGAATCTTTACCTTCGGTGCAATCTTCCTGATCCTTCTGATACACTCGTATGAAATATCGTTCCATTTATCGCAATACTCTTTTTTGGTAACTTCGTTGAGAAGCTCAAATGCAAGCATATCCGAGTTCTTGCCAAATCTCTGAGCGAACTGCTCCCAGAGCTTATAAAACCTATCCTGATATTTTGGATTGTCAAAAAATCCTGATTCGTTCTCACCATCATCAAAGCTGTAGCCAAATGTCTTATGAAGATCGAGAACTACATTAAGACCAAGCTTCTTACACGTCTCGATTGCCCTCTGTATATAGTCAAAACCGCTCTCTATATAGTTTCCGGCGTCATCTTCGACAAGCTCGTAGTCGACAGGAATCCTGATATGATCAAGCCCCCATGACTTTATTACTTTAAAATCATCTTCGGTAATGAAATTGTCGTATCTTTCCTTAGTGTGATCGCACTGAGAAAGCCATCCACCAAGGTTTATGCCGTGCATGTAGCCTTTGAATTTTTTCATATCGATTAACCTCCACTTCGTATATCATACCATAGCTATTCAGCAAATGGTGTAAAGTTGATCTTCTTATACGGATACTTTTCAAAGAATTCCATTTCGTAATCTTTCTCAGAATTGGTTATATCATATGTCTTTCCTTCACTTTCGTAGTAAATTCCCTTGCCGTTATCCCAATCAACTCCTTCAATTAGTTGCATCTCTCCTTTGCTGTATCTGAAAAATTCATGAGCATTACTAGCTGCTCCACCGGAACCTTCATTTGCTATAATTCCATTTCCGCAAAGAAAATATCGATTTCTGCACCATCCCTTAAAAACATGCAAAAGCTTTCCGTCACGAATAGTGAACATATCATATATTTCATCAGGCCATACATCAAACCATTCTTGTTTATACTCAGGAGCATCAGTATTGTATTTTCCCAAAAGCAGCTCATCTACTCCATCGCCATCAATGTCCTCTTGCAAATACCCTGCTTTATCAGACGGAGAAGAATCATAAACATAATAATATAGTTCAGATGAAAGCCCCCTTTTATCTGCAAAATCATAGAGCTCTTCCAATGAATCTTTTTTCATATCAGTCTTTAATCTGTTTATCAGATCATCATACAAGCTATAATCAACTTCAGTTGCTTCTTGTTTTTCTTCATTTATAGCCAAGGTATAATCAAGATTATCCATCCATATCTCTATTCCGTCTTTTATTTCCGCTGTCAGTCCCGCTTCGTTTTCTCTTTTCGATATAATTTCATCAAACGCATCCTTTGTATAAAGTTTAAGCCCCTTTTTATCAAAATATTCTTTTAATCTATAAGCCGCTTTATACATGTCGGGGTTGGCAATATCTACATTAACGTCGTAAATGTAGTGATCTAATGAATTGCGATTTTCAAAATAATGTATAAACAAATGTCCTGTCACACTTCCGCAATAGATATCATCTGTCGCATCATCAGTATCATTTACATCTATCTGCGTGATCACATATTCATCCGGCAACATCATTCTCTCAGTAAATTTATCATATCGATTCGTATCTTCTGCAATATCGATGTTGTCTCCGTTATATATAATAGGCTCACTCCTGCAATCATCTCTTTTTTCATACCGTGTACAAATATAATGATATTTCCCCTCAGCATCTATGTAATCTATACGGCATTTGTCACTAATAATATCTTCCCGACTTATTACATAACCATACTCTGTTGCATTACTGCAAGAACTAATGTAATTTTCCTCCACATTGTTTGCGTATACAGTCTTTAGCTGTCCGCCAATTTCTTTGATTATCAGACATTCCGTCCATTCACTTGCTCCCCTCATGCCTATTTCCAGCACAAGTTCCTCATTTCCGTCTTTTCCGCAATCAATATATGCATATTCAACACCTTGAAACGTTACGTAAAATTCATCAACAGAGTTACATGAGTCAACAACCGCCTTAATAGTCTCCGATAATGTAAGCTCTTTGCCCTCTTCTTTTTTCAAAGAAAAATGCTTACCTACATCTGCACTGCAATCCAAGTAGACTTTCTCTTCATCTTTCAGGAAACGCTCGTATATTTCGGCATGTTCCTTGTTTTCTTCCTCCGTCCCCATATCTTCTTGAGATATTTCCTCGGCGCTTGAAAATACCTCCGCTTCATCTTTAACAGGCTCTGTATTTTTGCCCGAGCACGCTGTCATTATAAAAAGACATAATGAAATTGATAGTATGCTTTGTATCTTCATCTTGTTCTTTCAGGGATTCCTTTCCGGTTATCTGTATCAGCAAACATAATATTAGCTGCCTATATCTTATACATTAGATAAGATACAGACAGCTAAACACTTAACGCATAGTAAAATTCTATATTTTTATTTCTTCAGAATTTTATTTGATTTTATTACAATATCATCTCCGGATTTTTCAAATGTAATGACTCTGTCCGGCTGTTTAGACTCTTCATCAAAACTTTCATTACCCGGATGGAATGTAAGTTCATAAAGATTGCCACTTTTTGTTCCGGAAACAAATTTTCCCTCAGCCAAAGGTGTATCCTGTCCCCATGGATTATCAGAAATTAAGAAAACATCATATTTTTCATTGTACTCCCACCTAGGTACATCTTTTGCGTCAACTTTAACATCAAGCCCTGTTTTCTTTTTGATGAATTTTGTGAGATTTTCATTTTTTACTACCCAAGGTTCCATTGGATCCTCTTCGACATAACCAAATATTTCTTTTCTCTCTTCATCACTAAGTTTTTCTTCCATCAATCCGTTCGGATAGCCTATAACCTCATCCCACTTGATTTCTTCAGGACTGTTGTATTCCGGATAAAGGAATCCAAAATTTAAATCCATGACGTTAAAAAGCTTCGTAAACTCTTCGAGTTCGGCATCTGACACTGCTTCACCTTCTACTGTAGTTTCAGCACTCGTTTCTGTAGATGCAGTATCATCCGCAGTTTCCGCATCATCAGAATCATTTTCGGCTGTTGCAGCAACTGTAGCAACGTCCTCCTGTGTTTCTGACTTATCAGAATCAAAATTAATAGAAACTGATGAACAACCTGTCACAACCAAAGCAGTTGCAAGTATCAATAATACTTTTTTAGTTTTCATTTTACTCCTCCTTTTATTGCATAACCCCTTTATCGTTCAATCCCCTATATAATTGGAATGAACTGAATGTCTCTTTGCTATTGTATCATTATTACCATATACTATGGTGTACGCTTTATCTGTACTTGAATCAAAATCAAAATACAGAGTGAATTTATCAAATTTGTACTTAAGACCGTATCCCTGAGTAAATTTGTATGTCTCTGAAGGATTTCCGTACGCAGCTATTATCTTATCTTTTGAATCCCCGACACCTACATTGCGGGATGTCTTTGCTCCCTGTTTGTAAATGCAAAGGTCATAAGAAAGTTCTTCCCCATTATTAACAAAAGTGTATAAGTTTACATTTCCGGAATCATATACATATCTGGGTTCATCAGCGGTAGATGTATCTTTCTTTTCACACTGTCCCAAGTTAGCCATAATTGTTGATGCTCCATCAAGAATAGAAAGTTTCTTGCCGTTGTACATGATCTCGCTTTCAGAAACGCTACCGGTATCCTTAGCTGCAGTTGCTGCAGGTGCCGGTGCAGGTGTAGTTGTTGCCTGAGTATTATTTGCCGGTGCAGGTGCGGGTGTAGTTGTTGCCGGTGTAGTATTAGCCGGAGTTGTTGTAGCCTGAGCGGTATTAGCTGTTGAATTAGATGTAGCAGTCTTTGAGCCACCGGATACAACTATATTCTGAGTTGATTCTTTGATATCTTTTTTAACAGGATACATCTTTGACAAAGTATCATCATTATCGTAACAGAAACTTGTTACGGTATCATTATTGGTATTGAAATAAAAATATAGAGAGCAAGAATTATATGTTACTTTAATACCATAATCTTTATTTAAGCTAAATGACTCTTTCTGTTTAAAACCTTTGTATGCCATATTAACTTCTGCAAGTGTAGAGCCTACACCTATACCTCGTGAAGTTTTAATATCTTTTCTTCCACTGATGGCAATACCTACCGGAAGTTCTTTTCCATCTTTGATACCGGTAATGAAAAGTATTCTTCCGGAATCATAAACATAATAAGGCTGCTCCGGACAGGATGTGTTTCTGCTCTGATACTGGCCAAGATTAGACATTATCGTATCTGTGTCGCTCATAACAGAAATAACTTTCCCGTTATATACAAAATCATTTTCACCAGGTCTGGCAGTAACTTCCGCCTGTGTCTGTGTTTCTGCAACATTTCCTGTTGAAGCAGCTAATGTAGATGTTGCTGTTGCTGCCGCATCAGGTATAGACGTTGCTGTTGTTGCAATTGTTGTGTCAGATGAAACTGCTGTTGCAGATGCCTCAACGGACGTTCCTGTTGCTGCCGATGATGCAGCTGTTGATGCATCTATTGACGAATCTACGCTTGATGAATCAGAAGAATCATCTTCCGAAGCTACCATTGCCTCTCTTGCTGCCTCTCTGAGTTCTGCCTCTGTCAATTCCATTGTGCTGCTTCCTGTTGAAGCGTCTGAGGATGATCCCGCACATCCCATAAGTGAAAGCATCATAGACGAAGCCAATAAAATGGCTATCATTCCCCTTAAATTTTTTTCTTTCTTCATAGAACTCCTCCATCATAATTCTATCTATGATAGTATGCATTACATTAAATAAATTTCGCTTTTATTTTATTATGAAATTGTGTATTTTGTGTGTTTAAAATGAGGCTTGCCAGTTTAGTATCATTCTTTATACTTTTTAGTCCACTCATACTCAAAGAATCCTTCTGAATTAACCTCTCGCAGAAAAACGGTTATTGTCTGTGCCTTTCCTGTGTCAATATCATCAATTATCCAGTAACCGTCTTCTGAAACAAAGCACTCATCATCATCATTATACTCAAGCGAAGGATCCTTCTTTTCCAGTTCTTCCATGTCGCTCCCTACTCCAATTCCATTAGGTAGCTTACCTGTGTATTCATTTTCAAAGCTTATTTCAAACAGCACGCCTTCGACAAAGCTCATTGATAATGATTTTTCTATTGTGATGTAAATCCAGGGAACAGGTGGTGTGCAATCCTTATTACTATCCATAGTCTGATTAAATGGTATTTTATTATTCTTTAAGTATGCTCTGACTTTTTGCAAGCTCATGCCAAGTTTAATAGTGTCTGTTCCCACATAAGGAACGATCGTTTCATTTAGCAGTTCAATCATTTTTTCTTCCTCCTAGCAAAGTAGATAGTTGCCTTTTCTTTACTATCGGTCTTGTATCCTTCTTTTTTTGATACTATTTTATATTTCCCTCCATCATTTGTACTCACTTTCACATATGGTACTTCACCATGCCTTTTGGATTTAGGCGATACCTGCACAGCAGTTACATTTCTTACTTTAGAGGGGTTCTTGACATCAATTCTGATAGCTTTTGAGTCCTTGTTTTTGGATCTGTGAACATTGACCTCATATCCTTGCTTTTCCAATTCCTTTTTAATTCTTGAAACAGATTTTCCCAAAAAGAACTCTCTGTGACCTTCAAAACTTCCTTTAGATATATGCCCGCCTTTCTCGAAAACACGTGCTGCAAAGAATTGGAGATTAATTTTTGTGAGCGTGAGATTTCTTGTCCCTTTGGTAGCACCAAATCCTCCATAAAATCCTGCCCCCATAAGAATCACCCCTTCCCTCTTGTTACAGCAAAATCGCTGTCAAAGTGAAGTATCTCTATCCCCTGATTCTTATATTTTCCGAATATCGCATCTGGGGCAGCTCCATAAACTACAATTCTTTGAGGTTCTAGTCTTTTTATTATCTGTTCCAATCCGTCAACAAAGAATTTTCTGTCATCAATCAGTTTTATACAACCATGGGAACCTACAGCAATACATGAATGCCTTGGAACTCCAAAACAGCAAGCATCATAAGTACGATGGTCTCCAAACCTAACATTAACTATGACTTTTATTCCATTATCCTGAAGCCACCTGCCTATAGCTCTATTTCTATAGATGTTCCAAAATTGCATCACAAGAGGCATATCCCTATACAAACTAAAATCAGGGCTAATTACTCCAGCAAACCTTTTCAAGATAGGCAGGTACTTTTTGGGATTGTTCCAAACTCTTTCAAAGGTAGCATCATCCTCATAAAAATGTACCCAACACGCATAATCTTTGGAACTGACCGCTTTAGAAAACGGGATTAGTTTTTGAGGAACATAGTCTCCCTCAGTTATTTCAGGTATTTCAAGAAAACCCTGATAAGTAGCTTTCTCGACTAAGAAAGCACGGAAAACATCACGGCACCCAGGCCGCATAGCATTGATTTGAGACATAAAAGCCTCCTTTCTGCTCGCTTAGAGCAAAACAAACTTTGAGCAACATTTATTTGCCCTCGCAGAAAGGATATGTTATACTTATCAGACAACGAATCGGATATGTATATACGTATCCTTGCGAGGAAACGCATGGTTGATTGCTGGAACAATCTGCTATGCGTTTTTTCTATGACCATAAACGATACTTAGTGTTTTATGTTTTCTTCCATAAACAGCACCTCATCTCCTATGCTAATTCTTATTTCATTACTTCTCATATATTTCTTTATTGCATTTTCAAGTTTTTTCCCCGTCAGTCCGGTAACCAGAACCCTTATAGCCTTTTCACTCGTATTAATTCCAAAATACTCTGCAGCACAATTTGTTGTAACATTCTTATCAGACGTAATAATCAGCATGACTTTCTTACATTTCTTAGGACTTGTGTTATATCTCAAATGATATCTCCTGTTTGAATGTCCGGAACAGCTCCATAACGTCCCAACAAATATCCTTTTTCGATATTCTCTCCCTTTCTAACTGAATAGTTATCCAAAGAATACATAATGGACTCAGCTGTCTTTTTATCTTTCTGAACTAAATAGATCTGATCACGTCTAAAAATGTTTAAGCTTAAAAGCGATGTATCATGAGTGGTTACAATAAGCTGTGCTCCTTTCTTGTTAATTTCCTCATTCCTAAATAAATCAATGATGAACTTTACCACCGCAGGATGTAGACTCTTATCGACCTCATCAATTACAATAGTCTTTCCTTCATCCAACACACGTTTTAATAATGGTGAAAAATTGAATAGCATTTGCGTACCTTGTGATTCTTCTGCCAATGCAAGAGTATAAACATTCTTATTGCCACTATTCTCATCTATTACTTCATGAAATGTTCTAACCTCTAATTGAGTCTGTTCTTGTGGCTGTATAAACTGACCGTCAATCAAAATTCCCGGCATCAAAGGCATCAAATTGGGATTGATAGGTATTTTCTTTACCTGGACATCAATTTTCGAGATGTTTATATCCGCTTCGCCCATTATCTTTTCAGCAAAATTAATATAATCCTTTGACTCTTCACCTTGGTAGCTCATTATGGAATCCTGAGTTAGCACATTCAAATCTGTATATGTATCTATTCCACTACTAAGCCATTCCAACGGTACCTTCGTGCTTTGTGCATTCCACATAGTTGCCGTTGCAATAAAAAATTTGTTTGGAGTATTCATTTGAGTCAAAGGAAGCAGCGAATTCTTCTCGCGAACTGTAAACTCAAAGGTTCCGTCCTCTTTTCTCTCGAATATTTTTGTTGGCTTCCTTGAGCCAAACCTAAATAAGTACTCTTCATGAATTTTAATATTATCGGCAGAAAAGCCATATATATATTTCTTGTTATCAGCAGCAATAAATTGGAATTCAAACCTACTCGGTTTCCCTGCACTCTCAGCCGAGAACTTAAATGGAACTATACCCAATTGTTGATTAACCTGCCTTGTATTAGAAGTTCTAATCAGAATAAGCGCATGTGTCATTGCCTTGAATAGATTTGTTTTACCTGCTGCATTCGCTCCAAATGTCGATATCACTTTAAGAGCTTTATAATCACCCTTTTTATTTATATTCTCTTGATGCTCTCTGTCTTTTGATGGTTCCAGCCTTAGAGTTGCTTTCTCTCTAAAAGACATAAAATTTTCAACCGAAAACTGTAACAGCATAGCTTCTCCTCATCTGCTTGCTTCCCCATTTATTTTAATATCCCACTCCTAGTTATCATTATATATAAATATGTCAGATTGTCAAACATATAAATTGCTTTTTTGAACTTTTTTGTCAAATTGTGCATTTATATGTCTCGTAATATTCAAAGAGATCTTTCTATTTCTATAAAACATTTCTATAAACTCATACTTCTAATGCACACTTTAAATGTTACAGGAAGCTATGCTATAAAAAAACATGTTCCCAGAGACCACTTTTGTCCTCTGGGAACATGCACCATGTTTTAGCATTTACAATCCAGCACTCTCACGCATTGTCAGATTTGATTCCATCTGTCTTGATGATGAACTTCACGCTGCTGTCGGTATCGTCGGAAGCGCCGCCGAATGTGCTGTAGTTCTGACCGGCTTTCTCAATAGCTGAAATTCTGTCGGAGAACTCAGAAAGGTCGCCGTCAAATGCCTCGTAGATCTTCTTGATTCCTTCCTCGTCGAACTTAACGACTCCGTCCACAAGCTCCTGAACACCGTCATCAAGCTTACCTGTGCCGTCGTACAACTTGCCTACGCCGTCGTAAAGTTCTCCGGCTCCGTCGTCAAGTTTACCTGCGCCTTCGTTGAGCTTGCTTGCACCATCGTAGAGTTTGAAAGCACCGTCAACAATAGTCTTGTTGTTGTCTGTTAATTTATCGGCACCTTTGCGAAGCTCTGTTGAACCGTCTTTGAGCTTGCCAAGTCCCTGATCAAGCTGAACTGTTCCGCCGTAGATTTTCTCTATACCTGCTGCCAGCTGCGCATTTCCGTTTGCAAGCTGGTCGGCACCCGCAACAAGTGCATCAAGCTGAGAGATCTTCTGAAGCATTGCAGGATCCAGATTTATAAGGTTATCAAGATGTGCCTGCTTGATGAATGTAAGAACAGCCTTAGTCTGAGCAAGATATCCAGAATATGCCGCGATCATAGTTGTCTGCTGTGATGCCTGCTGCATAACCTCTGCTTTTGTTCTATTGATTATCTCTTGAGTATTCGCATCAATATACTCCTTAGCCAGTTTTTTTGCTGCTTCAGCAACAGCCGCATTAAACTCCTCCTCGGTATTATATACGTTCTGATTGGAATTCTGCGAACCACCCGAACTATTATTTGAGCCTGATCCATTAGTATTTCCCAGCATCATGCTTGTTTCCAAATAGTTACGCATATTATTGCTATTCTCAGTATTTACATTGGCGTCTCCAATATTTAGATTTACATCAGTATTTCCATTTTCTACGCTGCCACTTCCGGCACCATCTCCACTGCCACCGTTGTTTCCGTCATTATTTCCGGTTGTTCCTGCACTTCCGCTTCCCGAACCATCTCCGCCGGCACCGTTACCGCTGTTTCCGTTATCTCCACCGGCGTCATTGTTTCCGGTATTTCCATCATTTCCTGCGCCGCCGTTGTTTCCATCATTTCCTGCTACTCCGGTACTTCCGCTTCCATTGTTTCCGGTATTACCGCTTTCATCACCCTGACCATTATCAGGCTCCGAACCATCACCGGAATCATCATTAGGGTTAAGAAGCTCACCGCCACCGGCAGTCAGAACCACCATTGCCTCGTAAGTCACAGGTGCTACCGATCCGGGATTTGCTGTCTGAAGAGCAGGCTTTCCTACTGCAATTATCGCATCAAGTGTAGCCTTATCAACGCCGAGTGTTTGGCATGCTATAGCTCCCTGTGTGGGATCTCCGCTGCCAAGAAGATAAGACTGTGTTGCAAGATAAGCATTCTTTACATTGCTAAGCTGTGCCGAAGCGGTCATAAGGCTTGAAAGAGATGTTGCCATCTGAGCCATCTGCTTTATTCCGCCATTCATTGTCTCAGTGCCCTGTGCAAGTGCCTTGGCATTATCAACAAGATTTGCATCTTCCATACCCTGTCTGAGTGCAGCCGAACCGTTCTTTGCCGATTCAAGTCCCTCTTCCAGAGCCGCTGTTCCGTTTCTTAAATCATGTGTACCGTTTGTATATTTAACAAGTCCGTCGTAGAACTCCTTTGTTCCGTCACTAAGTTTCCCTGTACCGTCTTTTAATTCTTTCGTTCCGTCTTTAAATTCCCTGGTTCCGTCGTAAAGATCGGATACACCGTCTTTAAGTTCTCCTGTTCCTTTCTTGAGCTCTTTTGAACCGTCAACAAGAGAATCGGAGCCATCATTTAATTTATTCATATCATCCTTCAGATCATCGATCTTATCTGAATTTGAAAGATCTGACATTCCAAAATCCGCAAGTACATCAGAGCTTGCCATTGTCATAGTCATGCCAAGTTCAAAGTCTGTGGTATCCGCTGTAATCTCAAAACTGTTGCTGAGTTTTTTCTCAAGTTCCTCATCATCAAGCTCATCCCACTTATCTTCCGATATATCAAGACTCTCTTTTAATCCCGGAACCGCAACACCCATGACGATATAATTTCCGCCGTCTGAGATAACTTTTCCGTTTGAGATCTCAACGTTTGAAAACTTATCGCCGTCAAGGATCATGCCGGACATCATTACAAAAGGAGTGAATACATCAATCTCTTTTCCATCGACGTCAACCTTCTGCTTATCGGTGTTCTCGTACTCAAAGCGGATAGTGACTTTTCCGCTCTTTCCCGCAAGTTCCTCGGGCTGTATCTCTTTTCCGTCAAGGCTGTAAGTGATCTTCATATTTACAGGAAGCTTTTTATCCGTAACTCCCTGATAGTAAATGTCAGATCCTTTTGCCTGCCAGGTCAGCGTTCCGTCGCTGTTTTCCTTGAACGTCTCATCGCCCTTTACATTTACAATGTCCTTAAGCTCTGTCTTATCTGCAAGTTCTGCCGAAGCACCGGCGTTTTTGAGCCATTCGCTTACGATGACATCATTTGCTGCGCCGCTTGCATTTGCGGAAACATACACCGTTTCAACCTTTCCGGCATCATCAGAGGATCCGATGCTCTTTGACATTGTGTTTGAAAGAGTATCCTCTTCGCTGTTATCCGAAGCCTCAATATTCGCAGCATCTACTGCGCTATCTTTTTCTTTTGCACCACAGGCAACCGTCATGATCGCAAGCATCGTTGCCAGGGCAAGTGATAATGATTTAATTAGTTTTTTCCTGATCATAATTCTATCCTCACGCTATTTTATTAACACAATCCGAAATATCCTCTTGTGATCTCGTATCGGGATTCACTCCCAATGTAGTCTTTATTATTATCTTGTCGAATATCATGTACATCGCAGGAAGCACCAGCAAAACCGTAAACATACTGATGATCGCGCCCCTCGACATAAGGTTACAAAGAGATCCGATCATATCTATGCTGGATATAAGTCCAACTCCAAATGTTGCGGCAAAAAAGCTGAGTGCACTCACAACTACAGATTTCATGCAGGTTGTAAGCGTAATGAGCGTAGCTTCTTTTTTGTCATGCCCCGCATTTCGCTCCGACAGATACCTCGTAGTCATCAAAATCGCATAGTCAACCGTAGCTCCGAGCTGGATGGTTCCTATAACAACCGACGATATAAAAGGAATGACCGTTCCCGTGTAATAAGGAATTCCCATGTTTACAAATATCGCAAACTCTATCACCGCAACCAGAATAAACGGAAGCGACAAAGACTTAAGAACCAGTGCGATTATGATAAACACAAATCCGATTGAAACCGCATTTACAACCTTGAAATCGTGATCCGTTATATCGATCAGATCCTTGGTACACGGCGATTCTCCGACAACCATTGCCTTCTTGTCATACCCTTTTACTATGCGCTGAACTTCATCTATCTGCGCGTTTATCTCGTTTGAAGCGACCTTGTAATCCGTGGTCAAAAGAACTACTTTCCACTCGTCGCTTTCGAGTGCGTCGAAGTACTCATCCGGAATGAACTCCTTCGGAAACGCAGGTCCGAGTATTGAATCAGTCCCAAGTACGGAAATGATACCGTCGGTATTCTTGAGCTCTTTTAACATCTTATTCATAGTCGCGCTGTCCAGATTCTTATCAACAAGAATCATGTATGCGGAGTTCATATCAAACTTCTCATCGATCTTCTGAGCGCCCTGAATACTTCCAAGCTTGTCAGGAAGCGTATCCGTCAGGTTGTAGTAAACTTTCGTGCGGTCGTTTCCGTACACTGCCGGGAATATAAGCGCCAAGAATATGATAAAGAAGATAAGATAATGCTTTGCCACAAACTGTGGTATTCTTACGAATTCGGGCAAAAGAGGTTTATGCTTCGTCTTCCTGATCGCCTTGTCAAAAATAAGGATCATACTCGGCAATATTGTGACGCATCCGATAACACCGAATATCACGCCCTTAGCCATTACGATTCCCAGATCCATTCCAAGGGTAAATGTCATAAAGCAAAGCGCCAAAAATCCTGCGATCGATGTGATCGAACTTCCGACAACGGATTTGAATGTCGCTGCTATCGCATTTGCCATCGCCTCATTTCTGTTGTCCTCTTTCTCAAGTTCTTCCTGATAGCTGTGCCACAGGAATATCGAGTAATCCATGGTGACGCCAAGCTGCAATACTGCACTGAGTGCCTGTGTTATAAAAGAAATCTCTCCGTTAAATACATTGGTTCCCATGTTGTAGACTATCGCCATTCCTATGCTCAGAAGGAAAAACACCGGAATAAGATAGGAATCCATTGTAATCGAGAGAACTATCACCGCAAGCACAACCGCCATTACAACATACATCGGTGTTTCAGTCATTGTAAGGCTCTTCATATCTGCAACTATCGCGCTCATTCCACTCATGAAACACTGCTCATTTGAAACCTTCCTGATATCTTCAATAGCTTTTAAAGTTGTATCAGCCGATGTTCCGTCATCAAATACAACGAACATCATCGTCGCGTCGCCGCTATTAAATGCATCGTATATGTCGCTCGGAAGCATCGTCATTGGAATCGAAAGATCCATCAGCGAGTCGTACCAGAGCACGTTCTCTACATGATCCACGTTCTCGATCTTTGCTTTCAGAGCCGCAACATCTTTTTCCTCCATGCCTTCTGTGACATACAGGACAAAAGATCCTGTTCCAAACTGATCGAGCAGTATATCCTGCCCTTTCATGGTCTCGATATCTTTGGGAAGATATGACAGAATGTCATAATTAACTCTTGTGTTTATATATCCAATTGCCGCCGGGATAAGAAGCCCAATTGCAAGCAAGAGTATCAGATATCTTAATTTGACAATTATGTGAGAAATCTTTTTCATACTTTTACTCCATTGAAATTATTGACTACTGGTCATTTATGGTATATCACTTTTCTGACCGATAGTCAATAATTTTAGAAAAGAAGATTTCTCAGTTTTTATTATCTTTCGCTTACTCCTTTCAATTTCTCTATTGAACGCAAAAATCCCCTTTTAATAACCGATTGAACTGCCTGATTATCAAAAGAGGAATTATATGATTTGCTTGCGTTAGCTATTGCTAACACCCATCATTCTATTATATTCAATTTTCTATGTCAATAAATTGACTTTTTTATTTCATTTTTTTCTTATACCAGATGTATCTCATCCACGCAGTCAGACCGCTCATAGACCACACTATTCCTACCGACCACCAGATTCCCCAAAGACCTATCGCCGCGATCTGCGTCAGAAGAACCGGAACAATAAATCTTCCGATAACCTCAACTATGCCGTTAAGCAGGGCAAAAAAGGAATCTCCGAGACCATTCAGCACGCCTCTTACCACATAAATAATTCCGAGCATAACATAGAAAAAGCTCGTAATTCTGAGCGCCATGGCTCCCATCTCTATAACCGCCTCATCCTCTACAAATATCCTGATAATTGCTTCGCCGAAAAACTGCATTATCGGAAGCATCGAGGCCGAAAAGATTGCCATGAGCATCAGGCTCTTTTTATATCCTGCCGTGATACGGTCATTTTTTCTCGCACCATAGTTCTGTCCCGTAAAAGTAGAAAGCGCGGCTCCAAGCGTCTGATACGGCTGATGAATAATCTGCTCGATCCTGCTTGTTGCGGTAAATGCGGCAACTGCTACTTTTCCAAAAGAATTGACCACTCTCTGGAGCGCCATACATGAAATGGCGATCAGTGAAAACTGGAGAGACAGAGGAACTCCGAGCCTTATAACTCTTAATGAAATATCTCTGTCATACTTAAGGTCTTCACGCGAAAACTTGAAATATTCATTTCTTTTCACAGCATATATAAGACAGCTTATGCCCGAAACAAGCTGCGCAATTGCAGTCGCAACGCCTGCTCCGACAACGCTCATATGAAATACATACACGAAAAGTATGTCCAGGCCCGTATTCAGAACGCACGAAAAGATAAGGAAATAAAGCGGAGTTTTGGAATCTCCGAGCGCCCTAAGCATGGAAGAAGCATAATTGTACAGCGAAACAAAGACTATTCCGACGCACATGATTCTCATATATGCAACTGCATCTGCCATTATTTCCGCAGGCGTATTGAGCATATTCAAAATAGGGCGCGACAAAAGAAAGGCAATTATGCCGACAACGATTGGAAATACCATCATGATATATCCTGTATTTACGATGCAGCTCTTAACTTTCCCCGCATCACCGTTTCCAAAAAACTGCGATGTTATGATTCCGCCGCCGCTTCCGATTCCGTTACACAGGGCAAAAAACAAGAAAGTCACCGAACCTGTCGCTCCAATTGCCGCCAAGGCATCTGCACCGACAAATTGTCCCACAATAACCGAATCCACCAGATTGTACAACTGCTGGAATAGATTTCCGATAAGCATCGGTATAGAAAATTGTATTATCAAAGAAACCGGACTTCCCTCGGTCATATTAAGTACTGATGATCTCTGCTGCTTCATTTTTCGCACTTCCTTATCATTTCTAATCGACAAGAAGTAATTATATGCTGAAATTTCTATGCCTGCCTACTAATTTCTGTTATGTAACATCTCATTTTTTGTCTTAAAAATTTTTCTTAATTTGTGATATATTAAATCTGAAAAGAGAAAGGTGGAAAAATGGGAAAAGCAGACCAAAACAAAAAAGCGAAACTGGAGAGGTTATTGAACACTTCCTTTGAGCTTTTTACTTCAAAGGGACTAAACAAGACATCCATATCGGATATTGTAGAAAGAGCGGGGGTCGCAAAGGGGACTTTCTACCTATACTTCAAAGATAAGTATGATATCCGTAACCGGCTTATCGCGCACAAATCAAGCCAGCTGTTTATGCAGGCTCACGAAGCACTTAGCCGGGAAAACATCACAAAATTTGATGACAAGATAATCTTTATAACAAATTATGTCTTAGACGCTCTTGCAGCCAACAAGGGACTTCTTTCCTTCATCTACAAGGACCTTAGCTGGGCAGTGTTCAAAAAAGCTCTCACCTCAAACGTAGGTAGTACAGACGTAGATTTCGTCGCAATCTACAACAACATGCTCGAAGAATCAGGTCATAAGTTCAGAGATCCTGAAGTCATGCTCTTTATCATCATAGAGCTTGTAGGCTCCACGGGTTACAGTGCGATCATGTTCAACGATCCAATCTCATTGGACGCACTAAAGCCGCATCTCGAGCAGACTATAAGAAGCATCGTACAGAATTATATTGAGGAATGATAGTAAAAAAGGGAGCTGTCGCACTAAGTGCGTAATATATCGGATGTGTTTCATCTCTTAGGAAACAATAATGTATGACTTTTTTGCGATGTTTTGCTCTATACGGTCATACATCTCATGTATTACACCCACTTCGAAGACAGCAATGTATGACTTTTTTGCGATGTTTTGCTCTATAAAGTCATACATCTCATGTATTACACACTCTTCGGAGACAGCAATGTATGACTTTTTTGCGATGTTTTGCTCTATAAAGTCATACATCTCATGTATTACACACTCTTCGAAGACAGCAATGTATGACTTTTTAAAGCATTTCTGCGCAATAAAGTCATACTCCCCATATACTTTCTACAAAGTTAGATGGGCTGCCGCTTTAGATGAATCCTCCTAAGTAATCATCTAAAACGACAGCCCTTTTTTATCTTGTAACCCAATAATCTATTTAATCTTCTGCCCTCTTACAATCACAACCTTCACATCAAGTGTCTCTTTATCGAGAAGCACCAGATCTGCGTACTTGCACGGAGTGATAGAGCCCGTAACATCATAGCAGCCTGCTGCCTTGGCGGGAGTTACGGTTGCAGAATATACCGCATCTTCAAGAGGAATTCCGGCTTCTTTAACTGCATATTTAAGACATCCCATGAGATTCGTCACAGAACCTGCAATTGTGCCATCATGAAGGCGCGCTTCGTTTCCTCTTACTGAAACAGCCTGCTTCCCGAGCTCATACTCACCGTCATCAAGACCTGTTGCCATCATAGAATCGCTAATAAGCGCTATCCACTCTCGTCCAAAGAGTTTAAATGCAGTCCTTATCGCTGGCGCCGCCACATGAACACCATCGCAAATAAGCTCAGCGATCACGTTGTCATTCTCCGCAGCAGCCGCTATCGGTCCGGGATTTCTGTGATGAAGAGGTGCCATTGCATTAAACAGATGCGTGATATGACAGGCTCCGCTTTCAAAAGCTCGTTTTGCGGTATCGTAATCTGCGTCCGTATGTGCTATAGAAACTCTGCACTTCTTTGAAATCTCTTTTATGAAATCCATCGAAGGAGTATCTTCTTCGGGTGCAATATCGCAGATCCTAATGCATCCTTCTGATGCCTCATAGAGCCTGTTAAACATATCTACATCAGGCTTTTTGATATACTTTGTATTCTGCGCTCCGCACTTCTTTGCCGATACAAACGGACCTTCCAGATTTATTCCATGAAGATAAGAGAGCCCTGCTTGTGCAATCTCTCTTCTATACTCAGAGGCGACCTTCATTATCTTTTCAAGCTCATCTTCTGCAAGCGACATTGTTGCAGGAACAACCGTAGTTATGCCATTCTTCGCTTCATAGGCAAGAATCCTGGAAATCGACTCTGCTGTTCCATCGCAGAAATCCACTCCATCACAACCATGCAGGTGAATATCCACAAGCCCCGGAATTGCATAGCAATTCCCCGCATTTATCACCTCACCATCAATGCATTTCGCATCTCGGCAATCAACGCTTTTACAGTCGTCTGTAAAATACTCACCATCAATATATATGTCTTTCTCAGTAAACCTGCCATCTTCCGTAAATACAGATGCACCTTTAATAATCATACACACCACTCCGGCTATTCATCATACTTTAAAACAAATCTAGCAAACTCCATTTCATATACTAACAACAAAACTCTTATATCCGTTTGCAACATCTTCCATATATTCAAGCTTCCCATTATGAAGCTCTGTTATTTTTTTTGCTACCGAAAGCCCCAATCCGCTTCCTCCGTTTTTTCCTTTTCTGTAAGGTTCAAAAATATGATCTTTCAGTTCTTCATCTAAAAACGGACCGTTGTCGGCAAAATTAACTTCAACTCTCTCGCCTGTTTGAGTCATTGAAACATTGATAACTGTACTCTCAGGATTATGTCTGACAGAATTGTTTAATATATTTCCAAAAACGCGGTGCATCTGCTTGTAATCATATTTACATATTACCTTGTCCGGAATATCTAAATTCAAGACAAGATTCTTTTCTTCGAATCTGTAAAACATATCTGCAAGAATTTCTCTAAGAAGCGCTGCAATGTTACCTTCTTCAGGAAAAATCTTATAGCTTGTACTTCCACATTTGGCATATTCAAGCATATCTTCAAGTTGTACATTCGCAGCTTTTATCTGCTGTTCTATTATGGTCAGATAGTGCTTACAATCCTCATCCGAGATATTTTCTTCCTTCAATAATTTTGCATACCCCATAACCATCGTCATCGGAGTCTTAAGATCATGGGCTATTCCTGCGTAAAGCTGCCTGTTTTGCTCATCATTTTTTTCTCTGATCATACGAGCTTCTTTTAATCCCGCAACCATATTGTTGAAAGCTTCTTCCATCTCGCCAAACTCAAAGCGATCCTTTACTTCCATCCTGACATCATAATCGCCGGTGCTAACCTTATTCATGTTATCTGCTATTTTTCCGACAGGATCTGAAATAAATTTCTTTGCGATATGGGAAATCACAAAAAAAATAAGCACAATAAAAACAACACTCGCGATAGTGGTCTGAAACTGAAGCTCAGCTCCAATCCCTTCTTTGCCAACTAAGCCATCCAGAAAGCCCTGTATAAAATCCCTTATCCTGTTCAAAAAAAGCATTAACAGAATAACAATCGCAATCAAAATTCTAAGAAATGCCTGAAGTTTCCTGTTATAATCTTTTTTCATTTTTCTTCCATCCGATATCCCAGTCCCCTGATAGTATGAATATACTCCACTCCGTCATCCGATATCTTGCTTCTTAGCTTACTTATCGCAACCATTATGCTGTTGTCATCAGGAAATTTATCGCTATCCCAAGCCGCCTCGTAAAGTTGATCTTTGGTAAGCACATGTCCGACATTACTCATAAAGTACTCGATCATACGGTATTCCAGTGCTGTCAGTTCAATAGCTTCACCGTTTTTATATAATCTCTTTAAAGTGACATCCAGCTTTAAGCCACCACATACAAGCTCCTTAGTACTGCACTGCTTGTCATATCCATAACATCTTCGAAGTGTAGATAATACTCTTGCCGACATTTCCATGGGATCAAAAGGTTTTACTATATAATCGTCAGCTCCTATATTGAGTCCCCTTATCCTATCCAAAACATCACCCTTGGCTGTTAAGAAAAGAACCGGAACATGGCTCTTTTGCCTGATCTTTTCAACAAATTCATAGCCGTCCATTACAGGCATCATTACGTCAGTTATTATCAGGTCAAAACTTCCTGCGTTAAACATCTCATAGGCTTTGTTTCCATCATATGCCTCACTTACTTCCATACCATGCATATCAAGGCAAGCTTTGAGAAGCCCCGCTATCTGAGGCTCATCATCAACCACAAGTACTTTGTATTTTTCTTTTTCCAACTTCCATTCTTCCTTTAATCAGTATTATTGTAACCACAAGAACTGCCATCAGAAGTACAGGCAACGTAAATATGTCATATCCGTTCAGATTATAGAAAAGATGTACACCATTCCTATTCAAAGCATTAACGATATTTGCAAATAAATTTAGCGTCATATGCGCACATATGCTATACATAATATTACCACTATGCTCATATATCAGTGTCAAAAAAATTCCTGCATAAAAAGTAGAAAAAAAGCCCTGAAGATTGTACCCGTGAAGCATTGCAAATATCAGTGATGTAATAATCAATGCAGCCGGTATTTTTATTTTTTCTCTGGCATAACCATACAAACCTTTCCTGATAAAATATTCCTCTACCACAGGCGCTATCAGGATCACTGTTATATAATCAAACAATGTTTTTTCAGGTGAAACATCATCAGCTATAGGAAAAATCCCATTAAGAAAAAGACCGAGAAAAGAATCTGCAAGTATCGGAACAATACAAACGGCTAGTACAGAAGCTGCAAGCATCTTGAAAAAGTTTTTTTCTCTTCTTAAATCCAAATCACCGGATGTTCTGTTTACATGTGAAAACCAACACGCAAACAGAGCAGCAAAAGCTGTACCGAAAGTCGCACTGTAGTGCATAATTTGATCTTCGGATAAAGGAAGTCGTCCTTCACCCAATATCTGAAATCCTATAGTTCCAATAAACATGATCAAAAAATGCAAAAAAATCACTCCAATTACCGAAAGTATCCTCTTTATCATTAGTTTTTTCTCTCCTTTGGATTTGATAAAACCATGATAAATCAAATACATTTCCATAAATTGAAGTGAATCTTAATGCAACCTTAATTCCGCTTTTATCCCACTATCTTCTTCATCAGCGCTGTATATTTCTTATCATATCCATATTTATCCCCGTACAGCAGCGCCTTCATAAGGATCGAATGAGCTTCCTTGTCTTTTCTGCACACTGCGACCGCGCTGTAATATTTCTTAAGATACTCATGAATATCCTTGTTATCGCGATCAACGTTCACGATGTATAAGGCAAGTAGCGTCTCAAAGCTGACAAACCGCTTATCATCTGCAAAGTCGGCTTTCCTCATAACGCCCAGATCATCGCCGCTTCCAATCAATGCGTTGGAACTGATAACAGCTTCGAATGCAAGTATATTTTCAAAAGAGCCGTCATCCTCATACCACCTCGGAACAGGAACTTTCTTGTTCGCGTTCCTTATCAGATTTATGTAATGGCACTGCTCTCTGATATACAGACTGTTGTACTTCTCGGAATTGGAATACCTGGTATTCGGGAACATGCTGTAATATTTGAGCACACTCTCCGGCTCCGTATGACCATCCCATATCTTCGCAAGATCGGAAGTCCTGCCAAGCTGGAACGAATCAGAAATCGTACCTACAAGCTTTCCGCCTGTGTTTCGCCCATCATACATATGGTCACTTATAAAAAGAACTCTCTCATCAAAGATCTTATACTCCGGATTGTAAGAATCCATTATCTTCTTCCAGTAATTATAGAAATCAAGAAGCGTCGAATTCTTAAAAACATGCCCCGTTTCCATCTTTACGCAGTACTTTGTCTTCACCATTTTAAGCGCCGTACTGTTAAGACTCTGCATCATATTTATATCGTTTATGTCTTCATCCCTTGAATCATCGATGTGAACGCTGACTCTCGGAAGCTTTTTCTTTTCTACAAAACAGATCTTGTCACATAACTTCTTAATATGCGAAGGGACCGTCTCGTCATCCCACGTTCCAAGAATGATCGTTGCCTCCGGAAAAAATCTCTTTATCGAGTAAAGACATGCTATCGTGTTTAACTCCTCAGATACATCAACTTTTCCCGTGACCAAAAATGTCAGCTCGTCAGCCTTAACATCCGTCAAAACATCCGCGAACTCTTCCGTGACCGTATTCTTATAATTTCTTACAACACTGCTCCACTTAAGGATATTGAAATAATCAGGACTTACCTTGTATCTCTTTTTATAATTCATTCCAAGATAAGCAAGTTCTCTTTTAACAACAATTTTGTCGAGCGTTCCGTATCTCCTGCAAAGTCTTAACCAGTCGCCGTAACCCACGTTGTACTTATAAGCCGCTGAATTATTGATGTAGAGCGCCTTTGGAAGCACAACCTTGCTTATAGGGAACTCTGCGCACACGAAATTATTTGCAAGGAATTTCTCATACTCCCTGCGGATCTGCGCAGAATCATCCATCACATTCATAAGTCCGACAAACTCAGAAACAACCGGAGAAAAACTATTCACATAAAAACTGTACGTGATATACTGCTCCGGCGTGAGATTACATCTGTACTCGCTCTTATAATCTCTTTTCCCAACATCCTTGTACAGGTCTGCCGAAAAGAGTCTTAAAAGGTCGCTTCTAAGCCCCATATACCACCAGTCGGAAATGCCAAAATTGAGCACACCGCTCTTTGAAGTCGAGAGCGCCTCAACCATTATCCTTCTTGAAACGACAGACTCCGTGGTGACGTACTTTGAAACTCTATTGTAGATCTCAAGAAAATCCGATCCCGTAAGTATCATGTCACTTCGCATCTTGATGCAATACTTTCTGGTGCACGCTTCGATTCCCGCGCGGCTCGACACTATCTCCCTGTTTACGTTATTCCTCTGCTCATGCGGATATTTTCTGATAAACCCGCACGTGCCCGGATCCTTGCTCTTTACAACAATATCCGCGTTGATGCCTTTCGTATCCTCATCGTCAAAAACCGACAGAATAATCTCCGCATACGGAAGGTGTTTTCTTATGCTACGCACCGTCTCGATAGTCGTATCTCTCACCATTCCCTGAACGACAACGCTAATATCCTTACTGTCTATGATTTCGCTATAATAGTCAACAGCGTATTTCTTATCGAATTCTCTTTTCCCAATCCTGTTAAATACGCAGTTCAATCTGCGATGTACCGGCCGGAAAAAAGCTCTAACATACTTGAATGAAGCGCATCTGCGGATAAGCTTTTTAAGATAATACCCGGGTATATCCGAAAGATTTTTTACAAAAACATGCGATAAATACTTCAGATACTCCTTGGCATCATTGCAGCAATAAAAGGCATAAAGCCGCTCCCAATCCTCGTGCGTATAGCAGTTCTGCGGCACAGCATCCTTCCTGTAGATGCTGTTTTCAAGAGTTTTAAGACCAATGCTCTCGTTACTTAAGATTATTAGATTCGCCGCAAAAGTCGCCTCACTCCTGTCTATATCTTCCCTGCTGTATTTTTCCAGATCATCAGGTGCCTTGAAGCTCACGCATTTACTTACAAGATTCATCCACAGATACGATTCTGCGTCGTACCTGAACGTCGATACGGAATTATTTGGATAATACTTCCACATCATGTATGCTTCATCTTCTTTGGAAAATAATGGAACATCAAAAAGCCTCACCAGATCCTTCGTATATCCGAAAAAGAAAATATCGGAAGGATGGTAAGCTCTTTTTAAATCCGAAAAAATGTACCGCGGATTTCTCGAATAGAGCTCGCAGCATATCACCTTGTGCTCAAAAATCTTGTATTCGGTACATTCTTTGTTATATATATTAAAATATTCTTTGAAGCCGTCACCGCACAGATAAAAATCTGTACGCAGTTTCAGCGCATAGACAGTCTTAGCTTTTAAAAGACCTTGATAAGTTGAAACTATCTGTCTGTTAATGTTGTTCTTTGGCGAAAACGGCACATTGAGTTCATCAAATCCGCCCGGATCTTCGCTAAAGACAACCTCATCAAATTCAAGCCCTTCTACATCGGTTCCTTCCCATGTAGACAATATAATATATGCTCCCGGGAGCTCTTGCCTTATGCTTTTTAAGCATATCGGCGTTTTTTCCCCATCTACGGCTCCCTGTACAATAACTGTAATATCTTTATTATCAACTAATCCCATGTCCCTTACCAATCATTGGTTACCTCAAAAGAAATCTGTACACAGATCAAGCTGCATGCAGGCACTCATACCTTCAGTCCCCCCGAATCCATGCGTATCTGCTCCAACATTGCAGAAACTGATTCTCATTCCGTCATTAATCATCTCGTTATATACAGGAGCGACGCTAAACTCGTTGTTTTCCCTAACGTTATTTGCGATCATCCTGTAAGCATATTTAACAAAATCTGAACCCCTTTTAAAATTGTAGATTCCAACGATGGCTTCGTTTGACATATCCTCTTTTTCCCTGACGAATGTAACCTGTCCGTTTTCATCATATTTGACATAGCTCCACTTGGGCTGATTGGCAGGTGTCGTCATTATGAGTCCGTCAAAATCCCTCATCTCATCAAGGTACGCATCAATATTTGTATCAACGATCTGATCGCAACTTGCTATCATAAGCTCATCGTCATTATCTATAAGTTCCTCTGCGAGAAGCGCCGTGCAGGCATCTCCTTCGGTTAATACATCAGTAGCTATTATCTTGCAATCGGGTGCTATTTCTCTTAGAATCCTATCAAGTTCAAACCTATCTATATGATCCTCCTGACAAACAAATATTAATCTATGTTCGCATTTAGGTCTGATATTTTGTGTCACATACTCGATCATCGGATGACCGAATATATCGGTAAGTGGCTTTGGAGTTTCATAAAAAGACTCCGCATATCTGTTACCGCCACCAACCATGGGTATTACTATATTAAGCATTGACTCTTCCTTCGTTAGTATTTATATCTTTTCACATCTCCGATGCTGCATCCCGATATACTTTTTTCATGCGTCTGCTACTGTCCTCCCATGTATTTCCGGGAGCTTCAGCCTCAATCGGATCATCGACAAGTCTGCAAATGCCCTCATAGATGTCTTCTTCATCATAAGGGTCAAAATATATTGCTCTATTGCCGAGTTCTTCATGTGCATGAGCAGTATCTGCCACAGCCACCGGTCTTCCGCAATTAAGCGCCTCAATAGGCGATATCCCCGTGCCCTCTACAAATGCCGGACAAACATAACCTTCCGATTCATTTATAAGCGCCGCAAGATCAAGTTTGTCCCTGCATCCTGCAAAGATCAACTCTTCTTCATACTCCTCAAATTCTTCATACAGATCGTCGTAAAGATCATCCTTCCCCGCGATCACAAGGCGGATATTTGTATCCCACCTGTCTTTATACATGATGAACGCATCTATGAGCCTTAAGATGCTTTTTTCTGACTGAGTATCACCGACACACAACAAAAACGGTGAATACCCAATGTCATATTTTCCCCTTACATCAAGCTCATCAAGTTCGTCATCATACATAATCCTGAACTCAGATGAAACTGCATTTCCTACAACTTCAATCTTCTTCTGCGAAACATCATATGTATTCGCAATGTCACGTCTGCTAACATTAGAGAGTGTGACAACTCTGTCCGCATGCTTTGCGCAAAACGGGATCATTAACTTGTTCTTCAGATACTCGACCTTATTAACACTATTCTTTTCATGTTCAAAAGAAATATCGTTTATGGTACATACCACAGGACATGGACTGTTAAAAGGCACGTAGTGCAAAGTGTGAAGAACATCCAAATCGTATTTATAACAAAAACTTGTCAGTTCAAAAAAATTCCTTGTAAAAGCGTTGCTGCTCCTAAACGGAACAACTTTAAATTTCCCCATATATTCTGATATATCAGCATCTTTTTCAACAAAAAGATAGTACACGTCCCCCTTGTCAGGCTTAAGAGCGTCTAATATCCCCCTATAGAAGCTCTCATCCTCGCTCGACTCTCCGAGCATATGTGCATCTATTCCTACTTTCATCTTATATATCACCTTTGTTTGATTGTTTTATATTGATCATTTTTTATTTCAAAAAATGTTAAGTAAATTGAATGACTTGGCAAGACCCGCACCGTAAGCTGTAAATGTGGTATTGTGCTTATACAATTAGTTAGATCTCAAATTTTTGCTTTCACAGGCTTCCATTGTTTAACCATAAGGTTTAAGGATTGTCCAAAAAATTCTTACGGTGCGACACTTCTGCTTGCCCAGTCGTGTCCGTCGAGGTATAAAAACTCGTTCCCCCCAAGTTTTTACTCTATATTTGAAATACCACATTACAAGTGTAAAAAAATTTTCTCTCTTTCCTCTGTGAAGCTCTCTGATACTCTCTTTTATAAGCTGTTATTCTTAATGTTTGTGTAACTTTTTAAAAAATTCATACACCTGTGAGCAAATATATGCAAATATTCAGTTTTACTGGTATATTGGCTTTTCTCTATAATCAGATTATATACAATATCCGTCATATTTGCAACATTTGTTTTAACGTTTATGTACTTTTTCTTCAATTTTTCTCAAAAAAAATTCCGGAAAGGCGCATGGTCTCTCCGGAATCTGCATAAAACAATTTGTTAACCAACTAATTTGAATTCAGAACCGCTCTTGCTGTTTCCGCCTGAAACCTTGATTGTACCGATCTTGTTGGCACGAATGCCGTCGTTGAAGCAGTCAGGGTTGGCAAAACGGATACCTGTCTTTGCAGAAGCTTCCTGTGTGTTTCTATTGCTTCTGATCCTGATATAAACATCCCAATTTCCGGAAGAGATGTCTGAAGGAACAGAGAATGTCCACTTGTAGCTCTTGGTAGCAAGAGATGTAAGGTCGTTTGCATTGAATGAATCAACGTTTGCAACATATGTCTTGTCACCATTCTTAAGGATTACTTCTGTACTCTTCTTTGTAAGGAAGTTACCAAATCCGAGGTTCTTCATAGAACCGCTCATTGTAAATGTTCCGTCTTTGCTTACCTCAGAAGCAAGCTTAGACTCTTTTACAAGAATTCTGTATCCCATATGGTCACGCATAAACTTTCTGTATGAGTGTCCAATATAAGGTGTAACATCTGATGCATCAAGTCCCTTAACAAGATCTGACTTAGATACATCAACATGGTTAAGTTCGCTGATAAGTACCTCATCCTCACTGTTGATGTTGTGGAGGTATGAAAGGTGTGTTCTGTAAAGCTCTGACATCAATGCTGATCCGTTATAGATCGGTGAACCATGTGACTTTAATGTATCACGGTCAACATAAGCGCACTCACCGCCGTAAGGAACCTCTGTAAGCTTCTCGAGCATATCTATACCCTTATCACGAGTGATATAAGGCCATTCATTCTCTTCACCGAATGTTCCGTAATCGGTGGATGTTCCAAGATATCCGTCGTTATACATACCAAGCCTTGGATTAAGCTTAAGGCTTCCGTTTGCAACTGCCTCATTGAAGCCTGCTGCATTATCGGCATATCCATAATATCCCATGAGATGCTTGGGAGCTCTTACAAGTACCTTGATGCTTGGATCAAGCTTATTGAGCCATCTGTCGATTATTGCATTTGAGAACTGAGGATCCAAATCATTGCATTTATCAATGTCATACATTGATGAGTGCATCTCGCCCCAAGGTCCGAACATACCACATTCAACAGCAAGGACTACGTCCTTATTCTTGTTAATTACTTCACTTAGCTGCTTAATGTGCTGACGGATAAGCTCTGTATTGTGATATACGGTAGAATCACCCTCTTTTGTTAAACCGGGCTCATTTCCTACTGTCTTATCGCTTGCATAAGAAAATCTCAAAACAAGTGATGTTCCATTCTTTCTTGCATTTGAAAGTGTATTCTCAAATGCTTTAAGGAAATTCGGATGCTCTGTCAGGTTCTTATTTCCACCGCATCCGTTTGAAGCATTATAACCATCTTTGGTGAAACTGTTTCCACTTGAGAAATATCTGAGATCGTACATGATACTGTACATTCCGCCCTTGGGATTAAGTACCGGACATGAAGAGCTGTCAACCTTAACCCATGTATAAGGACATCTTCCTCTTTCAATGTTATCGGCAAGTTCTGCCCCTGTATCTTCAAGACGGATCGTAGATCCAAGTGATTCAGCTTTAACATTTACAGTTCCTGCCTGGAATGTTCCGATGAGCATACCAAATGCAAGAACAAAACTTAATAATCTTGACTTATTCTTAATCATAATCATCCCCTTTAATATTACATTTTATCTAAACAACTATGTGTCATTTCCCAACATTACATATGTTTCAGTGCTTCATACCAATGAATTATATCTGACAACGCGCCCAATTGCAACAAACACTTTAACAAATATTTTCATATTTTTTTGTGTACTATTAACCGCCGCAATGCGCACGGTTGTGGCTTTTCATCTTAACTATATCGTTTAAGCAAAAAATTTTTTATATTGTTTTTACTCAAATATGGTGCAATTTTTTGTCGTATCTGTTATGATGTATATATAATGTTACATGTTTGTTACGTTTATACTTCGATATAATTAAAGAAAAACGCCATAAAAGGAGGGGTTGCAATGAAATCTGTATGTGAAGTATATAATAATAATTTTGGAATCCGTCTTTCAAAATTAAGAATGCAAAAGGGAGTTTCGGCTCGCGACATGAGCCTTTCTATAGGACAGAACGCCGGTTACATCAATTGTATAGAAAATGGCAGATCGCTTCCTTCAATGAAAAACTTTTTCCTGATCTGCGATTACCTTGGTATCACACCAAATGATTATTTCAATTACCAAACTTCTTTTCCTAAAAAGTTAAGCAGCGCGGTAGATAACCTGTGTCATCTGGATGACGACAAACTATCTCACATCTCGTCAGTCATTGAATATATGGTAGCTAATTAAGTCACTCCAAATGTAACGCTTTTTGGAGGATTATGGGGAATAAAAAGGTCTGTGCACTACGCACAGACCTTTTTGAGTTGTTATCACAGAGCTTCGCACATCAGAGGGGGCAGCTCTGAATTCACTACCTCATAAATCAGCATTTCCAGATGTCTCTGTTGTACTCTTCTATTGTTCTATCGGATGAGAAGAAGCCTGCCTTTGCAATATTTACAAGCATCATCTGTCTCCATCTGTCTCTGTCTTCATATGCCTCAAAGATCTCATCTTTTTTCTTGATATAGCTCTCGAGGTCAAGGAGAGTCATGAACCAGTCTTTATTAATGAGCTCGTTGTAGAGTCTCTCAAGATTCTCTTTATGTCCGATCTTCAAGCACTTCTTGCTGACGATGAAATCAACAGCTTCTTTTATCACAGGACTCTTTTCGTAATAGTCCTTAGAAACATAATCTGCTTTTTTGTAATGTTTGATGACTTCGTCCGCACTCGCCCCAAAGATAAATATATTATCATCTCCGACAAGTTCGTGGATCTCAACGTTTGCGCCGTCATCAGTTCCAAGTGTCACGGATCCGTTCAACATAAATTTCATGTTACCTGTTCCCGAAGCCTCTTTTGAAGCAAGCGAGATCTGTTCAGAAACGTCACACGCCGGTATAAGCTTCTCGGCATATGTAACATTGTAGTTCTGCGCCATAACGACTTTCATATATTTATTTACATCCTTGTCGTTATTGATTATCTCCTGCAAAACAAGAATGAGATGTATTATATCCTTCGCAATAACATATGCAGGAGCCGCTTTTGCTCCAAATATAAATGTTATAGGTCTCTTAGGCTTTTTTCCGCCCTTTATCTCAAGATACTTGTGTATTATGTAAAGAGCGTTCATCTGCTGCCTCTTGTACTCGTGAAGCCTCTTTACCTGGATATCAAATATAGAGTCGGGATCGATCACGATGTTCTCATGCTCTTTGACATACGCAGCAAGCTCTTTTTTCTTGAGCATCTTTATCTCTTCGATCTTTTCGAGAGTTATCTGGTCATCCTTGTATTCAAGGAGTTTCTCGAGCTTAGTCGCATCCTTCTTATAACCGTCTCCAATGACATCCGAAAGGAAATCTGAAAGCAGATGATTACATGAAAGCAGCCATCTTCTGAAAGTTATTCCGTTCGTCTTATTGTTGAACTTCTCAGGATATATCTTATAAAAATCTTTAAGCTCACTGTTCTTAAGTATCTCGGTATGTATAGCCGCAACGCCGTTCACTGAGAATCCGTAATGGATGTCGATGAACGCCATGTGGACTTTCTTTTCTTTATCAATGATCTGAACCTTAGGGCTCTTGATCTTTGCTCGTATTCTCTTATCAAGTTCCTTGATGTACGGAACAAGCTGAGGAACTACTTTCTCAAGATACTCAAGAGGCCATGTTTCAAGCGCCTCGGCAAGAATAGTGTGGTTTGTATAAGCGCACGTCTTACTTACAACGCTTATCGCCTCATCAATGTTAAACGCCTTCTCCTCAACAAGTATTCTCACAAGCTCAGGAATGATCATCGTAGGATGTGTATCATTGATCTGAATTACCGCATGGTTATGAAGCTCATGAAGATCATACTGGCGCTCTTTTTGCTCTCTCAAGATCAAATGTGCCGCATTTGATACCAGGAAGTACTCCTGATAGATTCTGAGGAGATTTCCCGCCTCATCCGAATCATCCGGATAGAGGAAAAGAGTGAGATTATTCTTTGTCTTGGTCTTATTGAAATTTATGCCCTCTTTTACAAGGCTCTCATCAACAGACTCAATATCAAAGAGTCTCAGCTTATTGACACCTGATCTGTATCCCACGATATTCATGTTATAAAGGCGTGATACCACTTTCTTTTTGCCAAAAAATATATCGAAGGTCGTATCGGTCTTCTCAAGCCAGCTGTTCTTTTCAATCCAGTCATTCTTCTCTTCAACCTGAAGGTTATCTTTGAAAACCTGTTTAAAGAGACCGAAGTGATAATTGAGTCCTATTCCTTCTCCCGCAAGTCCGAGAGTTGCAATAGAATCAAGGAAACACGCAGCAAGTCTTCCAAGGCCGCCGTTTCCAAGAGACGGCTCGGGTTCATATTCTTCAATCTTAGAAAGATCCTTGCCGTTTTTAGCCATGATATCTTTTATTCTGTCATAAACGCGTAAATTTATGAGATTGTTGGAAAGAAGTTTTCCAATCAAAAATTCCATAGAAATGTAATAGATTTTTTTCTCGCCGTTGTTTACCTCAGTAACATCCATCAAGCGACTTGTCATTTCCAAAAGCACATAATAAGCTTCACGATCTGTGCAGTCTTTCAAAGCCTTGCCAAACTGATCTTTTGCAATCCCTTCAAGCTGCTCCTCAAGATTAAGAATCAGTACATCTCGCTGCATATTGGTATGCTTAGACATATTGTTATCTCCTTATCATATAATTCAAAAATTTTATCTGTGAAGTTTTTTACCCTTCTATCTTACCCCTAAAACACAGAAAAGGCTACCGGCGCTAAATGTACCGATAGCCTTCAATAAGTTCATATATTCTATTGCTTTAGATATCAGCGATCAATTGCCTTTGTTCCCTTATGTCTCTTGATTCTGATACCGCTTCCGCCCTTGATTGTCTCTTTTACAAAAGAGTTTACGATAGCAATATAACCTGATCTGTTGTCTCTTGTGTAATTATCTTCGAATGATGCAAACTCCTCGTCTTCATAAACAAGAGCAACTGCCTTACCCTGTACGGTCTTCATGATGATAGTTTCCTTTGATCCTGCCCATACATAGGTGTAATCATAATCTTCGCCATCAAGGAAGTTCTGCATATCCTTTGTGATTCCGTCAATGGCATCGTCTATGCTCATGATAGCAGGTGACAAATCTGTATTATCAGCAGAAGATGTCAAAGCATCTACCTCTGCGTCAAGTGCAGCATCAAGGTCATCTTCAACAGGTGTAGTTACAGATGCTGATACAGGTGTTGCTACAGGCTCAACCTTTTTCTTCTCTTCTTCAAAAACAGGTGCATCATCAAAAGCAAGTCTGTCTTCTTCAGCTGCAGCAGAAATCATTGCATCCATATCCAATGTATCTGTCTTCTCAGGTGAAGCCTTATATGTATCGCTAAACTTTCTTACCTTATCTGTATCTCTGGCTACAGGTTCACTGCTTACAGAAAGCGACTCAAATGAATCGATACGTCCCTCAGACTTAAATACATCATCACGCATATCTGATTTGAACATATCATCGCGCTTCTCTGCTCTGATCGCATCATCGCGTCTGTCAGAAGCAAATCTATCCTCGTGTCTGTCTGCGCTGAACTTATCTTCGCGCATGTCTGAACTAAATCTATCTTCACGTCTGTCTGATCCGAATCTATCCTCGCGTCTGTCTGATCCGAATCTATCCTCGCGTCTGTCCGATCCAAATCTGTCTTCGCGTCTGTCTGATCCAAATCTGTCTTCGCGTCTGTCTGATCTGAAAGCATCTCTGTCGTCTGCATCGCTGCTGACTGAAAGAGACTCAAATGCATCATTTCTCATCTCAGATCCCATTGCATCCATACCCAATGAATCAGTATGTGCTGCGGAAACCTTGATCGGATAATCAGAATTAAATGCGAGATCCTGCTCTTCAGATCTCATCGCATCCATATTTGCTCTTGCACGTGTTGTATAAGCTCTGGGCTCGCGATCTGCGTCGTCCATCTTTATCTCATCGCTGAATCTTCTGCCTGATCCCAAATCTGAAGACTTAGAATCAAATCCAAGCTCATCAGATCTAAGTGTATCGCTGAACTTCTCAGCCTTCTTTTCTGCAAAAGGCTTAACTGTATAATCAGACTCTTCTGCTTTGATCGCATCCTCATATACTCTGTCAGGTCTTGCTGCAGAAGGCTTAACTGTGTAGTCAAATTCTTCTACTTTTATCTCATCATCAAATCTTCTGTCAATTCTTGTAGCAGAAGGATCTGTTGTCTTACCAAACTCTTCCATTCTTATCTGGTCGTCAAATCTTCTGTCGATTCTTACTCCGGAAGATTTTTCTGTTCTGTCAAATCCTTCAACTCTTATTTCATCATCAAATCTTCTGCCAACTCGTGGCTCTGAAGGCTTAGCAGCTGCTCTGCTAAACTCTTCTATCTTGATCTCATCGTCATAACTTGGATTTTCGTCGAAATCAAAGTCGTCCTCTTCTATATCTTCATCAAGTGCAGGTTCTTCCATGCGCTCAACATTAGGAGTAACCGATATATCAGATCTCTCCTCTTTAAAAGTTTCCTTTGCGGATTTATTTATTTCATCTGAGAACTTAACAGTATCCTTGGGCTTATCTTCCTTTGCCGCATTCTGAGCTGCCATCTCTTTTTCTTTTGCAAGAAATTCACCAATATAATCGGGCATCTCTTCTGTCTTATTCTCTTCCTCAACTTCTACTTCGCTGCTATCGATCGGGATATCAAATACATTTTCGGGCATTTCAGCTTTTATTGCAGCCATCATGGCATCAATATCAGACAAGTTAACATCCTCTACGGGTGTATCAAATGTTGTATCCGTTTTTTTCAAAGACGCATCTTCCATATAATCACCACCTGACATATTTGGCATTGCTTTACTGATATTTACGATTTCAGCTCCCTCCGAACGGTTCTCAAGTCTGTCTGTATTCATTTGCGTTCCTCCTTTGGAAGCATCTTTATTATTTATTTCTACATCCCTCTGGGATGATGAAAACGTTTCCGGTTCAAAATCATCTTCGTCCTTCATGTTTGCAAGAAGGCCGTCAACAAAAACAGTTGACATATCCTGTTCGTTTAAATAGTCCTTATTTCTCCTCATGCCGTCCATGTCTCGTCTCCTTTCGAGCGTCATATATCAAACGAAATTTTACCCCGTTTAAATATATTATCATTTATTTCTGTTAGATTTTACAGTAAATTTTCTATAAATTCTTGCTTATCGCGTATTCATTATTAGAAAGTTTTTGTGCAAAATCTTCCCCATATCAGCATATTACACGGATATTAATATTACAACAACAAAACATTAACATTCTAACATGAACTTCCATATAAATCAATGTTAAAACGTTAATGTCTTATTTTATGGGCTTTTCAGCCTAAATATTCAGTTATAATCATTTTTTATAACGCTTCTTTTATAACAAGATGTCTTGGAAGTCCGCCTGCCATAATAGGTGTTACTTCGCCAAATATAAGCGGACGTGCATATTTCTCAAACTGCTCTGTGAGCCCGCATCCATCGGGTGTGATCCACTCATCGGGAACCATCTTCTCGTAATTTGCTATCGAATGGATGTCGTAAGTTCCGTAAGAGCACATGTAAGGACATTCACTGCTCCAGCCGTTGTCAGTTCCATCGCTCTGATACATCATTCTCTTCATAATGATCATCTTGCCGGTCTCGCCTGCATTTGCCGCATTAACTGCTTCAAATCCGCACTGGTAAGCCTCTCTCACATCTGTAAGTGAAGCCATATGTGATGCTGCTCTCTGAAGTGTGCTGAGCTCTACGGTTCTTGTACGAAGTCCCAGTTCTGAAGAAAGTTTATCAGAAAGAACTTTGCATGCAGCACTCATCTGCTTGTGTCCGAAAGCATCGGTTGCAACATTTCCTCCAAGCTCACATACATAGGTTCCGTCGGCAAGCTTGATTCCCTCTGAAATAGCGATAAGAATAGGTTTCTTCTTATCAGAGAGTTCTTTCATATGTTTCATGAAAGCATCCATATCAAACGGCTTTTCGGGAAGATAAATGGCATCGGGGCCTGTACAGTCATCTGCTTTTGAAAGAGCTGCTGCTGCAGCAAGCCATCCGGCGTTTCTTCCCATTATCTCAACTATCACGGTAGCAGGATTTCTTGTATCTGCTGCCTGATTGTCACGAATAAGCTCTTTTACACTGGTTGCGATGTACTTCGCTGCCGATCCAAAGCCCGGGCAATGGTCCGTAACAGGAAGATCGTTGTCGATTGTCTTTGGAATTCCTATAAAACGCTGGGTCTTGCCATGATCTTTTGCATAGTCAGACAACTGCATTATAGTGTCCATAGAGTCATTGCCACCAACATAGAACAATTTATCAATATTGTTCTTTTCAAGAACATCAAAGATCTTCTTGTAATCCGTATCGTCTTTTGAAGCATCTGATAACTTGTATCTGCAAGTGCCAAGTACAGAAGCAGGTGTTCTCTTAAGAAGTTCAACATTGGTCGGATCTGACAGATACTTGTCCAGATCGATAATGTTTCCATTCACGAGTCCCTCGATACCGTGTAACATTCCAAAAACTTTTTGTGCTCCAAGTTCTTTTGCCCTGACGTAAGCCCCTGCAACAGAAGCGTTGATCGCAGCTGTAGGCCCGCCAGACTGTCCGATTATGACGTTATTCATGGTTCCCTCCCAACTTATTATAAATTTTTATAATAATGATAGCCTCAAAACCACAAAAAGAACAAGTCTTGACTTTTTATCGTCTCTCTTTAGCTACCATTCCCATCAAAATAAAGAACATAGGCGTTGCGCAAACCATTGAAAAATTAGCGAACGCATATATCATATATGAAATAACAGCTATAAAAGCTATTTCTCTATCTTTTTTACCAAGTCCTGTCTGTAAAAAGCGCTCTACCACGCGGAAGATCACATATAAATAAGCCATAAGTCCCATGATTCCAGTACATACAAGATAATCAAGGTACTCACTGTGCGCGGAAGTAAGCGCCAAGCCGTTGAAACGTGCATTAAACTCGCCCATTGCTTCAGGATGCGCCTCAAAATATTCGTTAAGCGCATACATGAATCTGTTAGGTCCGACACCTATGAGCTTTTTATCAAAAGGCAAGCTTCCATACAGGTCAAAAGAAAGCTTCCAGATATATCCTCTTCCGTTTGCAAGATCGCCGTTTCTGCTGATAAGAAGTACGCATACCAGATAAACCAGCATCACTCCGACAACGATCCAGGGAACAAATTTGACATCTACTATCTTGCGATCCGGCAAAAACTTTCTCTTAAACGCGAACATAACCGCTATCAGCGCAGATATGAGCATCATCGTTGTGCCACATGAAATGATCGCAAAAATCACAAGCACGATATATAAACCGTAGAGTAATCTCTCCATTTTGTCTTTTGTCATAAAAACCATATATACTGCGATCGGTATGATAACAGCCATATATTCACTGTACCATCCATAGTTTCCGAACGTTGAGACATAGAGCCCGTTCTGCGGATCTCCACCGTTTGAAAACATTGAAAGCGGATCGAATCCCATTCTGTTCATGATCGCAAGAATCGTCGGAAGCACAGATGAAGCCACAATTATGTGCATTACCCAATTATTATAAAAATAATATCTGGAGATAAAGAAAAACGACAGGATCATAAGGCATATAGCAAGCGCCCCCATGCCAAAGCCCGGCACTCCATACATAGACTCTTTTACAGACTTCGAAATAAGTGCCGATATCAAAACCAATCCACCGAATACTGCCATAGCAATATCAACTTCGGAAAATGTCCTCTTCCTCAAACTTTCATCATTTATCTTTTGAAGATCTTCTATTACAGAAGTAATAACATAAAGAATAAGAGTAACCCCACACAAAAACAGATAAGCATCTGTCTTGTGCACGCTGATATTGTCGTAGGTTCCTTTATTGTAGATCGGTATTACAAAAAATACCGAAAGCACATAAAAAAGTGCGACATAGTTCTTATATTTTTTCATAATTAACCCCAAAAAATCATATTTTTCCCCGTCATAATAAATATGAAAATAGGTCTCGCATCATGTTCGAGGCGGGACCTAACATTTAGCTAGTATATAGTTTTACACAACTATCCGTGCTTTACAACCATATATTAACGTTCAACAGTATATAAACTACGAAAATTTAAATTTTGCGCATCTATTACTATCCACATGGCGTCAAATCTTATACCATGTAACATTGGGGCAAAAAACGTTGTTCTTTGGCCGAAATTATCTTGATGATTCAGTTGATGCGCTGTCAGAAGCCTTATCTGATGTCTTATTTGAAGTCTTGTCAGAAGCGCCTGTTGACGCACTGTCTGATGCCTTATCAGAAGCGTCTGTTGATGCACTGTCTGATGCTTTATCTGAAGTTGTATCAGATGCACCTGTTGATGCGCTGTCTGTAGCACTGTCTGATTTCTTCTTTTCTGTCCTTGATGTAGTTCTGTCTGTTTTGTTAGAAGTCTTGTCAGTAGCATTTGCTGCTTTATCAGCAGTTTCCTCAGTTGCCTGTACGGGAACACTTCCTGCAGGACTCTTTACTACCGCATACATTACATTTGAAGATGCGGCCTGATCTACCTTTGCAGTAACTACGCTTGCATTGGTACTGGTATTATTGAATATCTTATATGCTCCGCCTGCATAAACTGCAACGATGGAGTAGTCCATGCCTGCCGTCTGGAAGCTTGCAGGGATTCCGATACTGATCGTACCTGCTGTTCCTTCGGTACTGCTTGTAAACTTACCTCCTGCCATCTTTCCGTAAAAAACATTTATACAAGGACCAACCGTTCCGCTAAATGAAGACGCAACACTGCTTGCAACCGCAACAGCTGCTTTACTCTTTGTCGCATCGGTATCCGCAACCTTTACAAAAGATCCTGTTCCGGGAACAGAAGGTGTAAGTGCCACACCCTGAACTTTCTTTGCAAAATAATAACCGTCAACTGCTGACTTCACGCCTGCAACAGTCTTATTTGTGGGAGCCGTAGCCTCCTTTATCATATTTTCAACTTCTGCCTGAAGCTTTTTCTGTCTAGCCTCTTCAGCACGTTCTTCTTCACTCGGTCCGTCTTCTTCTGCCGAAACTGCGGCAATTGCCTCAGTAACCGGTGCCATGAAGATCGCACCCATCAAACCTGCAACTACAACGTACTTTATAAGCTTTCTAAATTCCATTTTATTATCCCTCCTTAATTCACGATAATAAAATGATGTAGATGTCAAAAGTGAATTTTTGACACCGTATAATATATTTGTATTTTAGATGCTACTCTCCTAAAAACTTTTTTCAATTCTTTAGAAAGATTATTTAGAATGATTTTAGATGCAGTATTTGAAAGTTTATTATTTATTTAGGAACTCTTTATTTTTTTGAAGCCTCACGCGCCATGGCAAAGCCCGTCTACAGTAGTTTTTCTGCTCATCTCAAAACATTATATTGAGCGCGGGATTGGATAAACATATGATGCGCTTCAAAACTCACATATGCACCAAAGAATTTTCTGTCTGTTCATCGCAGATGATTTTTATAACCTCGTCCGTTTTTCTTGAGGTCAAAGATCACTTTCCTGCATGCGGAGAAAAATGTTTGAAGCAGGACGCTTCTTAGTGTTCTCAGGTCATGGTCATTGTCCGCAAAGCGGACTACCACAACAAATATAAAACGCGACTTTTCGAACTCGCATGAGCTCGGAAAGTCGCGCTTTTATTTGTTGTAGGTGCATATGCACCGCATGACCATGACCAATATAGAGTATATGAGCGTCCTGCAAGTTCTTTTCGGAGCATGCATACGAGGAAAGTGATCTGACCTTTAGAAAAACAAGAGGTTTTAACGAATCTGCATGAACAGACAAAAATTCTAAGGTGCACATGCTCAGACAGATTTCGCGCATCATATATCCAATCCTACGCTCAATATAATTTCGATGAAATGCAGAAAAACTACTGTAGACGGGCTCTGCCATAGTGCGTGAGGCTTCATTTCCTCAAACCTCTGCCAATCTCAGTCTTTCGATGACAGTTTCCTTCATAGCTCTCTTGTACACAATATAAGGAATAATCAGCATTACAAGACTCATAAACGGAATAACTGCGACAATGGGTAAAAGCGTAAACTTATACGAAAAGAACCACAATTCTTCCTCCAAAGGTCTTATCATCGCTACAGAAGCAATCCCGCTCAGTATAAGTCCAAGTATCAAAGACAATGCTCCATAGATCACTCCTTCTATACATACGCTTTTTTTCTGAATATCCTTGGTCATCCCGACCGCTTCAAGCATCGCCAGTTCCAGTCTTCTTGATATTATCGAAGTGACAAAGGTGTTTATGAAGTTAAGGATTCCGATAAGCGCAAGTATCGTTGTCAGTAATCCTCCGACTGTTTTAAACAATCTTGTCATAGATTCAAACTCTTTTCTAATTACAGCTCTTGATGAATACGTCAGGGACGGTTCAACATTTTGGGTATAGTTTTGCATCCATTCTTCTATCACAGGCTCAGCCTCATCCGTGGTATCAAAAAGAGTTCTCATAGGAGATCTGTCTCCAAAGAAATCAAGGAACTCTTCTGAGGGAAGCACATATGCCACATCCATATCCACGTAATACTGTATTCTCATGGCTTGCGGAATATTAGCAGTTGCCATAACCTCATATTCACGGACTTCGCCATTGTTATTGTTTACCCGGATTGTCTCTCCCGGAAGAAAATAAGGAAAATAACCACCTATATTATCGTTGCCATTATCATATTCGTTTACAATAATGTATTTCCCTGTTCTGAACTTTTCTTCATCATATTCCCCATGGATAAATTGCAGATTACGGATAGCATAGTCGTCCATTCCATATATCTTCGCAATTGTAGCACCATCCATCGACATCTTACCGGACTCATCACTGACAGAAAGCATATCCCTCATCCATGAATCTACCATATCATTTTCCAGAAGCCGCTCACTGAATCTTTTATAATCCCTGTCATTAAATTCCTGATAGCTGTACTGCTCGGCATATATATTTCCTTTATCAAGGATTCCCTCTTGCTTTTGCAGCTCTGATAGGAATGTAGCAGTAATACCGTCATAAATTTTTTCAGCAACCGCTAGATTATCTGTAGTCGCATCAGTTACGGAAAAGTCCGTATTTATTAAATGCTCTACATATTTGTTTTCATCAAAACCTATAAGCATGGTGTATACAATGCTAAGTACCGTCAAAGAAAGAGCTAAAGACAGCACCACAAAAAAGCATCTCTTCTTTTCTCTGAAAACATTTCTGAACGCAAAACGTGTAGCATTAAAAGTTCCCGATCTCTTTGGACTCTTTTTGCTAAATCCGGCATTTTCCGAGTAATGGACCGCTTCGATCGGAGACGCCTTTGAAGCCATACTTGCTGCTCTTCTAACCGAGAAACGCACTGTGATATAAGAAAAGATCGCAGAAAACAAAAGTATCCAAACATTTACAACAACTTTGGAATTTACATTTTCGGAAAAAATCATGTTTCCCATAAAAAACGGAAGAAGCATACTTCCTGCGATCACTCCGCCTATAATTCCTACAACAATTCCTGGTACGGAATGGTATATCGCCTGCCATTTCACAATTCTTTTAAGCTGTTTACCGCTTGTGCCAACTGTTTTTAACAGCCCGTACGAGCGAATGTCCGTGTAGACATTGATTCTATATATGTTATTGATGATAAGATAGCCAGATAAAAAGATTGTAAGTAGCATCGCAACAACAAATGCAACTGTGCCAAGATTCATGGCTGAACCCACACTTCCCCAGTTAATACCCGTTTGTGTATTTGCAGGAAGCCCGTCTCTTTCTATTGCCTTATCAATCTGATATTGGAAAAATAACGGGAAGTAGAAATCAACCTCGGCATCAATCCTTCCGTAAATATCTTCATAACTCTTTGGTTCGCTATTTTCATAGTAAGATTCCACCGGAGTAGGAGCGAACTTTTCCTGAAATTCTTTTGACACCACTATCATTTGAGCCATAGAGACGAGGTCTCCGGTATGCACTCCCACTACAACGAAGTCTTTGGTCTCCGCTTCGTTTTTTCCTTCAATTTTGAGAGAAAGATTTTTTCCCAAAAGATTCTCATAGTCTTCTTTGGAATCAGCCTTCATGCCAAAAGCCTGTAAAACCAGGCTGCTCACTGAAATTTCATTTTCCTTTTCGGGAAGGCGCCCTGCTTCCGGATAACAGAAGCTTGTTTTTGCACTAACTTCGTCGTAGTAATCAATCTCAGCACTCAGTTTGCTTAGCTCGTCGTTTACCGCATATCCGACATGTATAGATTCAGAAACACTCTTAAGCTTCTTGTCCGAAGCAAGACGATCATACTCTTCTTCAGTAAGATACTTTACCCCCGCGTTACAAGACGATCCGATCTGTCTGTTCGTGGAATCCTGTATTTTTGCTATGATGCTCCCGCTAAGGGTAAAAAGTGTCGCGAACATAAACGTACACAGCGCGATTGAAAGAATCACCACAAGGCTTTTTCCAGGATTCGCCCTAACGGTTTTATAAGCAAGATTGCGGATCACTTTTCCGTTTTTGACCCTAGGTCCGTTTACTCTTTTTTCTTTTTCCATGCTCACACCTCTTTGCCCGCGATAAGACCGTCTTCAATCCTGATGATCCTGTCCGCCATCTGTGCGATTTCTTCGTTGTGGGTGATAACAATGATAGTCTGCGAAAAGCGCTCACTCATCACCTTCAGAAGTCCCATAACGTCCTGACTTGTCTTGGAATCGAGATTCCCCGTAGGCTCATCGGCCAAAATGACCTGTGGTGCGGATGAAAGCGCTCTCGCAATTGCAACTCGTTGCTGCTGCCCGCCGGAAAGCTGATTTGGATAGGAATTTCTTTTATCCGACAATCCAAGGGTATCAATGATATTATCGACAAACTCTTTATCCGGCGTATTCCCGTCGAGTTCTATGGGAAGTACGATGTTCTCGTAAACCGAGAGAACGGGAACGAGGTTAAAAGACTGGAAGACAAATCCTATCTTCCTTCTCCTGAATATAGTGAGTTCTTCATCTTTCAATGTAAAAATGTCTTTTCCGTCAATCGAGACTGTTCCCGAGGTCGGACGATCCAGCCCTCCGAGCATATGTAAAAGAGTTGATTTGCCGCTTCCCGATGTTCCGACGATCGCGATAAACTCACCTTTTTCAACGGATAGGCTCACACCTTTAAGCGCTTCAACCGCCGTATCGCCGCTTCCGTATGTTTTCTTTAAGTCTGTTACATGTAATATCTGCATTTTTAACTCCTTTTCCACTTTATTGGAATGTCTAATGTCTTTTTTGATAAATAAAATATCCGCTCAGGATAAACACAACGGATAGCGTTATATACAAGATAGGGGCAGTTTGTAACGCCGTCAGATAAAAGCCATTCCACCCTATCAGTCTGTATTCATAAAGCGCCGGTTCAGATATCATATTCACAGGCGATAGCAGGCATGAAAGCTGGGAAAGCAACCTATTGCTGTATGATAATTGACCGGAGCTTACGAACAATACCAGAAAGCAACCAAAAACAGCCCCTGCCGCTGCCAAAGAGTTTTTGAACCAAGCCGACAAAAAGCACGTAACCGCAGTTAACAACATGCTCGTTGCCATGGATATAATTAACTGCCAAACAATAAACTGTCCTATTGTCATGGAATATGGTGTCAGAGGGAAAAGATCTTGTATCACAGCGTCCCATCCAGCCATTCCCCATCGGATACAATATGTCGATATGGCCGCTATCATTAAAATCATATTGAGAAAAAAAGTAAAGATGGTGGCGGCAACTATCTTAGCCCAATAGGTATCACGCCATCCTCTGATAGCACATCTGATAAGCGGATCGGTTTTATCTTTTACTTCTCCGGCAAAAATCTGACTCAGCAGTAAAACAGTCACAAACAGCATTACTATCGGAACTGCTACCATAATGTGATAAAGCCCCTCTATCTCATTTGTATAATTCCAAATAAACGGCTTACTTACAGTGTCTTCCTGCTTCTCCCAGTACTCTTTTTCTCCGGATGAAAGATTCATCAAGTTCATCTTTTCGCATATAGCGTTTTCTCTTTCTTGATAAACCAATTCCGCATCATACTCGGTAAGCGGCTTACCATAATCAACAGCTTGCCTTAGCCACCCCGTAAGCCCCATATATGTACAATTTGTTTCATTGAAACACTCATACGGCTGCCCAAGTTTGTATGCTGCTTCCGCCGTCTCTGCGATCAGAGCATCATCTATCTGTCTTCCGTCAATTGAATGTTGAAGAGGTCGTGTCTTTATATCAAAATCATCCATTTGTCCTATCTGAGAAAGCACTTGCATGATCAAATAAGTTGCAAGAACAACGAGCAAGATTTGTGTAGAACGAAGCATCAGAATTTTTCTGAACTCGTAAAAAAGAAGTGTGCCAAATTGCCTGCTTTTATGTAGTTTCATTGTTTTTCTCCCCCAACGAGCTGTCTGAATTATGATGTATTTCACTGCAAACAATTATCACACACGATTCTTTCCAGAATCTTTCCGTGCAGTATTCAATTCTTACAGTTCTGACATAATTGCTTGATGAAATATGCGTTTGGGAAAAAATATAGGGAAACGCTGAATAAAACAGCATTTCCCCAATTACTTCTTTGGTAAAAATACAGAAAACGTAGAGCCGGCTTCCGGTTTAGAAGTTAGTTTTATGTAACCACCCTCTTCTGAGATTATCTCCCGCGCAAGGTGCAGACCGATTCCTACACCCTCTTTTTGCTTAACGGCGTTACCACGATAGAAGCGCTTGAAGACTTTTGCATGCTCTTCTTCGGGGATTCCGATTCCGGTATCTTTGATATCTATCCGAATAAACATTTCATACGGAACAACACTTACCTTGATGCTGCCCTTATCGGTGTATTTGACTGCGTTATCAACTATGTTTGCGATTGCCTCATGTGTCCACTTTTCATCGATCACAGCTTTTGCATCGGTCTTGTCGGCTTTGAGTTCCAAGCCCTTAGCCTCTGCTTTTTCCTTAAACTGATGGACAATTCCATTGATCATTGGTTCCAGAGGTGTTTCTTTTGGTTCCAAAGCAAGAATCCCGTTCTCAAGCCTGGACAGCTTAACGAGGCTGTCTATAAGAAACCTGAGTTTCTCTGCCTGCTCATGGATTGCCTTTGCATTAGATTGGTCAATATCCGAAAGCTCTGCGTTTTCCAATAATTCACTATACAGTATCAGATTTGCAATGGGAGTCTTGGTCTGATGCGATATATCAGAAATCAGCGACTTTATCTTGTCGCGCTCATTTTCTATGTTTTTCGCCGATAAAGATGAAGAGCTCAAGAAGCCTGAAAGTTCCGCTTCAAGTTTAGATAACCTTCCCTCATCAAAGCTCTCCGAAGAAAAATTGCCGTTCATCGCAGCCCTAAGCATTTTTTCTATAGAATCAATGATCCTTTCAGTGCGTATTCTTTCGGTAACTGCGATGATACACGCTGTCAGGATCAAAACGATGCCAATAATTAGTATTATATTATCCATTCTGTTTCACCCAACTGTAGCCGATTCCGTATATTGTCTTAATCTTATCCTGTGCCGAAAGCTTGTCCCTGAGCCTTTTTACGGTAACAGACAGAGTGTTCTCGTCAACATATTCCGCATCACCTGTCCATAGTCTGTCTATCAGAACTTCTCTTTTCACAGTCATGCCCGCATTGTCGGTAAGGATTCTCAAAAGCCTTTGTTCTGTCTTGGACAGCTCTACTATCTGCGAATTTGCAGAAAAGATCATGTTCTTATAGTCAAAGACAAATGTTTCATCCACATATTTGCCATTATCATCAATTGGCTGAGCTTTTCTAAGCTGTGTATTCACCCTTGCGCGCAGCACTGCGAGCGAAAACGGCTTTGTTATATAATCATCGGCGCCCTGCTCAAGGCCTGTAACAATATCTTTGTCCGTATCATTTGCGGTAAGAAGGATAACAGGAAGTTTCGGACTGCTACACTTGATTTCTTTAAGCAGATCAAGACCGCTCCCGTCCGGAAGATTTATATCCAATATCACGAGCGTGACCATCCCAAGCGCCAGCTGCTCACGTGCTCCTTGGATACTTTCGCATGACACTATCTGCCTGTCTATTTCTTTCAACGCCTGACACAATCCGCTGTTAAGTGTAGAGTCATCTTCGACGATCAAAATCTGTTCCAAACTTTTTCTCCCTTGAGATGTTTATTTATAAAACATTTTGATTGAATGAACTTCAAAGAATAGATTATCATATGTGTATGGCATATTTCTACGCCGACTACGAGGAGATGTTTGTATGAAGATGAAAATGCTTTTGCCGATATTGGCGTTAAGTATACTTGTTGTGGGATGTGAAAAGAAAAATGATGTTGAGATAACCGGTGCGCCGTCTGCGGTAGAAGCTCAATCAGCGTCAGAGGAGGAAAGCACTTTGGGAGATTCAAGTGAATCCGGCGCCAAGGTGCTTACCGATGAGCAGGCGCGTGATGCGGTGTGGAAGTATATCTGTACTGAGGAAAATCCGAGTCTGGAAGAGTATGACGGAGAGGCTTCCGTTTATTGTTGTGTCAGCTCTGAGGAAGGTGCAGATGAAATTAGGATCGATTTTAGATCATACACAGGTTCGCACGAGTATTTTTACATCGATCGTTCCACGGGAGATACGCATTCTACGCAGTATGTTCCCGGAATAATTGATGAAGAAGAGGACACGGGCTTATCCATAAACATGTGGGATTATGTAGAAAAATAGGTAAGGATAAAGGGGCTGTCACACTCCAGGTGGTTTATTTGTCATACCCTAAACTCTTTTTCTATCCGCTACCTCTCTGTTTCAAACTCATGCCTTAGTAGCTACACTCCGTAGTAGAGCCTTCGCGAAATTTATAAGCATATATAGTGAAATTATCTTTTGAAGTTTTTTCCAATCTCTTATAACTCTCCTTATCAACCTTAAGATAATCACTATAATTTTGTAGCTCACCCAGACTCGGATAGCTAAGAAGAATATAGATAATCCTATTATTTTCCTTATCAACAAGCGCGTATTCGTAACCGCCGCAATATCCATCGCTTGTTATATATGCCGGATAATTATACATAGTATCGTCATATTTGATTTCTTGTATTTTATGCTCTTCTTTACCACGCCAGACGTCCTTCAGATCATAACTTATACCTGAAATGCGTTCCACTTCTTCAGAAAAATCAGCTTCTTCGTAGCACGCCTCAAGTATTATATATCCATAAGAACTAATCATATCTGATTTAATATTCGAAATAAAATCTCCCTTTGTAACTTTTGAAAGACTGTCCGGAAAAATCAAAAATACTGAATCCATATCAGCATAATTATCTTTTACAATTTGGGATTTATCATAATTCTCAATACCCGTTGTCTCTTCATGGGGTTTTATAGAATCAGCTACTGCGATTCCACCAACCATCAATGCCGCAATGATGAATCTAACACTTATCACGATAAGTACAATAGCTATCACTATTTTCCACTTAGATAATCTTATTTTCTTTAAATCCATGGATTACTCCTTTTCCTTATGGTACTCTCTCCAGAGATTTGCGAACGCTACCCCTGTCACACCTCCAATGAATCCACTTATCTTGCTATCTATGTGTAATATATTGCAGATAGAAATAAGGACTAATATTACAATCAAAAAACACCCCAGAATAGTAAAATATCTTTTTTGTTCTTCATACACGCTCCCTTCGTTGTTAAATATCATAAGAAAGCATTTTCTTATGATACAAAAAAGGAGTTGCATAAACCGATTATTTCATCGTGCAACTCTTTATCATCATCACAGATTGCAATATTGAATGTACCTATATTCATCTCATAAGCCCCTATAATCAAGTAAATAGCTACATACACAAAAAATTATAACATATACCATCGTACTATTGCATAATAATTCACACTTATACATTCTATAACACCGCAAAAGTGTTTATACGGCATTTTCTGTATATAAATCGCCAAAAGTGATTATAAAAAGAAAACTTTGGCGATTTATAGAGCAATATGAGTGCATAAATCGCCAAAGTTTATTTTTCAAGTAACCTTAACCTCTATTCAATTCGACCTTCAATTCACTTCACTCAAACTGCATCCTATAGTACTTCTCATACAATCCGCCGGTCTTTAGAAGTTCCTTGTGGGTTCCGCGTTCTTCTATGCCGTTACTTCCAAGAACGATAATCTCGTCGGCGCCAAGGATTGTGGAAAGTCTGTGGGCAATCGTTATCGTTGTTCTTCCAACTGAGAGCTTTTCCAGGCTGTCCTGAACGTATCTCTCGCTCTCGTTGTCGAGTGCACTCGTTGCCTCGTCGAGAATAAGTATCGGAGGGTTCTTAAGGAACACTCTTGCGATGGCAATTCGCTGTTTCTGACCACCTGACAGTCTTGCTCCTCTTTCACCGACAAGTGTGTCAAATCCATCTGACATGGTGTTTATAAAGCCCGTAAGGTCTGCTTTTTCAGCAGCTTCCCTTATCTCATCCATTGTGGCATCAGGCTTTCCGTATGCTATGTTCTCGCGAACCGTGCCATTAAAGAGATACACGTCCTGTTGCACAATTCCTATAAAAGATCTGAGCGATCTCTGTGTTACGTCACGAATGTCAACTCCGTCTATTTTAACGCTTCCGCCCGTTACATCGTAGAATCTTGGAAGCAGTGAACAAAGCGTTGTCTTTCCGCCGCCTGAAGGGCCTACAATGGCAATATTTTTGCCCTTATCAACATGTAGACTGATGTGGTCAAGAACACTGTCTTCCTCACCGTAGGCAAAAGAAACATCCTCATAATCGATAACGCCCTCAACGTGTGTAAGCTCTTTTGCCCCATCCTTATCAACAATCTCGGGCTGTGTCTCCATAACCTCGCAGAATCTTCCAAAACCCGCAAGACCTTTCTGGAGCTGCTCCGTAAACTCAACAAGTACATTGACCGGATTGATGAATATGTTGATGTATAGCGCGTAGATTGCCATATCTTCAACCGTCATCTGTCCTTTGGCGATAAATACGCCGCCGGCCACAATAACAGTTACAAACAACAGTCCCTCAAAGAAGTTATTTCCCGAATGGAAAAGCGCCATCTGCTTGTAATTGTCCTTCTTTGACTCAAGGAAAGCGAGGTTACTTTTGTCGAATTTCTTTTCCTCAATCTCCTCTCCGGTAAAGGACTTCACGACCTTGATCCCGCCGAGCGTATCCTGAAGGGATGAGTTGATGCCGGCAACCTTCTTCCTGTTATCAGCAAATGTAGCTCTCATCTTCCTGTTGCGGCTTACGGAGAATACTGCCATAACGAGCACAACTGACACAAGGCACAGCGTCATGGGCACATTTATGCGCATCAGAAGTATGAAAGAACCGACTATTTTTACAAAAGAGATAAATATATTCTCGGGGCCGTGGTGTGCAAGCTCGGATATGTCGAATAGATCCGATACCAGCTTACTCATCATCTCGCCCGTATTGTGTGTGTCATAATATGAAAAAGAAAATGCTTCAAACCTCTCAAAGAGCTCTTTTCGCATGCCGGACTCCATCTTGGCGCCCATCATGTGTCCCCAGTAGGTCACGTACCACCTGCACAGGAATCTGATAAAATATAAGACAAGCAACATTAGTCCGATAATCCAGATTCTTTTCATTATTATCTCAGGTTCTTCAAGAAACAGTGTCTCTCTTAGTATCCTTATGAACTGTGGAAAAACGAGATCTATTACCGAAAGAACCGTTGCGCAGAACAAGTCAAACAGGAATACTCCGATATATGGTTTGTAATATGGTATAAATTTCTTGATAAGATCC
>JAFZQT010000134.1 GCA_017620235.1 Butyrivibrio sp.
CAAGAATATCATCAACATGTCAGAGGATCTCGGAATAGATACGCTTACAGAAGGTGTTGAGACAGCCAAACAGTTTGAAAAACTCTATGATATGGGCTGCAGGCTATATCAGGGTTATTACTTCTCAAAACCGGTCCCTGTCGAAGATTTCGAGAAACAGTGGTTTGACTGATCTGTAAAAAAGACAGCCGGCCGGCTCAATCCGAGCACGACCGGCTTTTTTATTGGTCGAGGTGACAGGACAGATTTTGACGGTTTCCCAATAATCGTTATAAACCGTTAAATCCCTATCATTCGGGCATTTCAGGAAATTTGAAAGTACAGAACTCCTTATAAGTCATTAGAAATCTTTTGCCAAAATTGGTAAGTTTTTTGGTAAGATTCAATTCGCATTCTCGTAATAATCTTGGAGCATAGCGATCTCTCTGTTCTTAAACTCTCTCGAAGCATCTGTGTATGTTTTAAGAGTTATCAGGATACCTTCATGTCCCATCATCTCTGATGTTGCTTTTATGTCTGCCCCGGCTTCTCTCATTCTGGTGGCAAATGTGTGCCTCAGCATATGATTATGAACATGTGGAAAATCAGGAGCGGTTGGATCCTCTTTGTGAATCTCATCGCTGATCTCATTACAGATCAGATCAAGCTTATGGTTCAGCTTCTTATAATCTAATACCATTCCTTTATTGTTTAGAAAGATGAAGTTAGTATATCCTTCAATCTCCATTTGGCAGCTGATACCCAACAGATCCTGTTTTCTCTTTTCGTACAACAGTGCTTTTTTGACTTTAGGCAGCATGGGAACGATACGATTACTGCTTTTGGTTTTTGGCGGGTTGATCTTATAGTCACTTCCTTTACCTTTGCCTTTAGAGTAGAAGAGAAGGGTATGATTTACACTTATCTCGTCATTTTCGAAGTCAATGTCTTCCCATCTTAAACCGAGAACTTCACCGACCCTCATACCCGTCCAAAGCATTACGGTAATGACAGGATAGTATTGGTGGTATTTGCCGGGTTTTGCTATATAGGCCTCTAGGGCTTTCTGTTCCTGTAGGGTTAGAGCTCTTACTACTTTTGAATCATTTGCGTATTCTCTTTGTAGATCTCTGAGTACTCCTTTACATGGATTGCTTCTTAAAACATCATCCTTAACCGCAATATCAAGAACCATCGAAAGTGATAACTCAATGTTTCTGATGGAAGCATACTTTAACCCTTTATTAACTGCCAAACCTTTAAGAAACAATGCTACGCTGCTATAAGTAACATCTTTAATTCTTGTTTTGCCGTATTCAGGAGCAATATACCGCTCATAAAAGCTGACATAAGTTGCGTAAGTGGTTTCCCGTATACCGGTTTTAATCTTCTTCCATAACTCAAAGTAGTAGTCAATTGTTGAGTCAAGTTTGCTGTAATCGATTCCATCCAAGATATCTCTGGTAATGGCATCTTCTTTTTCTCTAAGTTCGGAAAGTGACTTGGCATAAACACAGTGAGTCTTGCCATTAATATCGTTCCATCTGTACTCAAAAGTTTTGTTTTTCCTTTGATACTCTCCTTTTCTTAATTTGATTTTGTTTTTGGTGCATCTTTTTGTTTTCATTTTACGAACCTCCTTAGGCCCATAAAAGAAAATACCCGAGTTCATTATAAACTCGGGTATTCCTTTTATACAGTCGCTTTTTCTCAGATAGAATACTGTTTATACAAGAAATCTTTAAACGAATCGCGTTTTATTAGTCTCTTGCTACTGTTCCATAATACATATGGACAGTGATCACCAGCGGTAATCTCACGGAGCTTGTTAACGCCTATGTTGAAATAAGCTGCAGCTTCTTCAAGAGTGAGTAATGCCTTATCAGCTATTGGTACTTCTTTTTTCATGATTATCCTTCTTTCTTTTGTTATCGTGTCCAATCATCTCTTGTGATCGTTTTCCGACGCGCCCTCTCCAGTTCATCCAAGTCTTTAAGAACACGGGGAGGGATGCGATTAATGGTTTCCTGTAACTCCTTTTGTTTAGCCTGGAGCTCATAGATCTTGACGTCTTCCTTTTTGACTTCCTCTTCCAGTTTTTTAGTCTGGCCGAGCCAGTGCTCACTGACATCTTTTTCATCCCTGATTTCTCTGTGCAGACCCTCGACATATTTATCCACTGACTTGATCTGTTCTTTCATCTTTGCCATCTCGGGTGCGTATCGCGATATAAGTTCTATGGCCTGTGCTTTTTTCTCTTTGCTCTTGATAACACTGATGTCGTTGATCGCCTGAGAGATCTCTTCAAAGTGTTCCATGAGCATGTCAGCATTCTTAAAGAGGTATGTCGGCAGATGTTTGCGGTGCGTTATCCGTTTGGGGATCCCGCGCTGAAGTTCCGGGAATTTGTAAAGCATGTGCGAGTAGAAGCCGTCCTGAAGCTTCACAAGGCCCGCTGGACCGCCTATCACTGTCTTGGAGGATAGTTTTCCATCCTTGGTGATCGGAACGAAGCACACGTGCATGTGGGGCGTTCTTTCATCAAGATGGACTACGGCTGATATTATGTTGTCTTCACCGAATGTCTTTACATAAAATCTGTAAGCCATACGGAAGAAATCTTCTTTCTGCCGTGATGTCTTTCCTTTGAAGAACTCAGGTGATGCGGTGCAGATACTGTCCTGCATGACAACACTGTCTTTACGCGTACGGCATCCGACTTCTTCTATTCGTTTTTTAATAAACTTCCTGTAATTGTCAGGCGGTTCTTTGATGTGGAAGTTCAGATCAGATCGGCTCACATCAATGTCAGGATTGCTCTTGTAAACATCCTTCTTACGCTCGTGGTGCTTTTCGATACGGCTGACGGCACCGGTTTTGCATTTGCTTATTCGCATTATTGCGTATGCCATAAAAATACTCCTTTCTATTGGCATGAAAAAAGCCCCGCTGCTTTCAGCGAGGCTATGCATGACGGTTCTATACACCGCAACATTTACAGAAGGACGCATCTTATGTGAAATTGTCCGCAATAAGCGGCGGCCAATTTCCCAATCGATGCTCTGTTGTGTCGCTATAAGAGCGCATAAACGACCGCGCTCTCATATCTCCCCAACAGCCACGAATATCTTCGTCAGGTCAGTCGTCCACCGGAAGACTGACCCTCCTCGACATTCTTTCTGCATCTGTCGGGTGTAACACACTACACCTTGCAAGCAAGGTGGTGTGCAAGGGGAGATC
>JAFZQT010000135.1 GCA_017620235.1 Butyrivibrio sp.
GGCCTTTCCAGGCACAAACGAACAGGCTATATAATCGCATAATGTAAGAGTAAATTCCACATAAAATGAAGTGGAATTAGGCGTAAGACTAAATTCTACTATAACCCCTTTGAAGTGGAATTTAATTTTTCACTTCAGGTGAGAAAAAACGTAATCACAAATACGTTGAGTGCTTAACATTAAAGTGATAAAATATTAATGATATAGGAGTCGAAACGGAGCAATTCGTATATCATTAGGCATTAAAGACTTGGAGGTAAAGAATGAGAAAAGTAGTACTTGCAGGAGCATGTAGAACAGCAATCGGTACAATGGGAGGAGCACTTAGTACAACACCGGCTCCGGCGCTTGGAACCGTTGTTATAAAAGAGGCACTTAAGCGTGCAGGCGTTAAACCTGAACAGGTTGATGAAGTATATATGGGATGTGTTATCCAGGCAGGACTTGGACAGAATCCCGCAAGACAGGCAGCACTTAATGCAGGAATCCCGGTTGAGGTTCCCGCTACAACAATAAACGTACTTTGCGGATCGGGACTTCACTGCGTAAACCTTGCAGCTAAGCTTATTTCAATGGGCGATGCGGATATCATCGTGGCAGGAGGAATGGAGAACATGTCAATGGCTCCTTACCTCATGCAGCAGGGTAGATACGGATACCGCATGGGTTCCGGAGAACTTCAGGATGCGATGATAAAGGATGCGCTCACAGATGCTTTTGGCGGATATCATATGGGTATCACCGCAGAGAACATCGCAGAGCAGTGGCACCTTACAAGAGAGCAGCTCGATGAATTTGCTGCCTGGTCACAGAATAAGGCAGAGAAAGCAATCGCTGACGGTAAATTCAAGGAAGAGATCGTTCCTGTAGAGATAAAGAAAAAGAAAGAAACAATCATTTTTGATACTGATGAGGGACCGAGAAAGGGCGTTACAGCAGAGGGTATCGCACATCTTAAGCCCGCATTCAAGAAAGACGGCGTAGTTACTGCAGCTAATTCTTCGGGAATCAACGACGCTGCTTCAGCAATAATCGTTATGAGTGAAGAGAAGGCAAAAGAGCTCGGAGTAAAGCCTCTCGGCACATGGATCGCCGGAGAGCTTGCAGGCGTAGAGCCAAGCATCATGGGAATCGGACCTGTTGCAGCAACACAGAAAGTTATGAAAAAAGCCGGATATTCAATCGGTGATTTTGATCTTATTGAAGCAAATGAAGCTTTTGCCGCACAGTCTGTAGCTGTTCAGCATGATCTTGGATTCAGCAAAGACGTACTTAATGTAAACGGCGGTGCAATCGCACTCGGACATCCTGTCGGATGTTCAGGAAACAGAATTCTTGTTTCACTTCTGTATGAGATGCAGAGAAGAGATGTTCATAAGGGACTTGCAACTCTTTGCGTGGGCGGCGGAATGGGCTGCGCAGCAATTGTAGAGCGATAAATGACTTAAGATCATGGAGGCTTTTGATGGCTGATCGTTCAATTATGCTTGTGGATGATAACGACATAAACAGAGGTATCCTTGCAGAGATTTTTAAAGACAAGTACAACATCATAGAAGCAAGTGACGGAAGTGAAGCTGTGAGACTTATTAATCAGGAGAGCTCAAAGCTTGCAGCCGTATTGCTCGATGTTATAATGCCCGGAATGGACGGGTATGCCGTTTTGGAGGCAATGGTCAAACAGGACAACTTAAATGAGAGGATTCCTGTTCTTATGATCACTGCAGATACGTCGACCGAAGCAGAAAGAACGAGCTATGAAAAAGGCGCGGCGGATGTTATACATAAGCCTTTTGATCCCGTGATCGTTGACAGGCGTGTTTCCAAAGCGATTGAATTGTACGATCACAAGAATAATCTTGAGACTAAGGTAGATGATCAGACGAGAGTCTTGAAAAAACAGTTCATTTACCTGAAGAAGCAGGAAGAGAAGCTCCGTTACAGCAACGAGAAAGTCATAGATACGATCGCGACCATCATTGAGTTTAGAAATATGGAGTCGGGCTATCATCTTAAGAGAATCAAAGGATTTGTTCGAATACTTGCTCTTACGGCGATGAACAATTATCCGGAAGTCGGACTTACTCCGCATATGATAGAAGTCATCACACAGGCTTCTGCGATGCATGACGTAGGAAAGATCTCGGTTCCCGATTCAATCCTGTTAAAACCGGGACGACTTACATCCGAAGAGTTCGAGGTGATGAAGTCTCATACGACCAGAGGTTGTGAGATAATCGAAAAGCTCAAGGATATTCAGGATAAAGAGTATTACGAAGCATGCCTCGATATTTGCAGGCATCATCACGAAAGATACGATGGAAGAGGATATCCCGATGGATTAAAGGGTGAAGAGAATTCCATCGGAGCCCAGCTTACAGCGATCGCTGACGTATACGATGCCCTTGTAAGTGACAGAGTATATAAGTCCGCATATCCTGTGGATAAAGCCTATGAGATGATCAAGAACGGCGAATGTGGTGTGTTCTCACCAAAGCTTCTTGCATGTTTCGAGTTTGCAAGACCTGATATGGAAAAACTTGTAGCTCAGACAAAAGCTGCAGAAGCAGCCGAGAAAAACAGCTATTCTCCATACGGAACATAAGATAAAAATATTATTGACAAAGACGCCTGCGGTACATATAATATAGTTTGTTGCCGCAGGCGACACTATGTGAGTGTAGCTCAGCTGGATAGAGCGTCTGGCTACGGACCAGAAGGTCGCGAGTTCGAATCTTGTCACTCACATTACTATTTGAAGCGTATCATAAAAATGATGCGCTTTTTCTTTTGCATAAAACACGTAACAATGTATTAGCGAGTTTAGTGAAGCATATTTTTTTTTATGGTATACTAGTTTGGTATGAAAAAGATGGAATTAATAGCCCCTTGCCACTTTGGCCTGGAGGCGGTACTCAAAAAAGAAATAATAGATCTCGGATACGATATCAGCGAGGTCTCGGACGGCAGGATCACTTTTTTAGGTGACGCGGATGCGGTCTGTCGTGCCAATATTGGTCTTAGAACTGCGGAGAGAATTCTCATCAAAGTGGGAGGCTTTCACGCAGAGTCCTTTGAAGAGCTGTACCAGGGAGTGAAGGAACTTCCGTGGGAAGAGTTTATCCCCGAACGAGGAAAGTTCTGGGTAAAAAAAGCATCAAGCGTTAAGAGCAAACTCTTTAGCCCTTCAGATATTCAATCAATTACTAAAAAAGCTATAGTTGAAAAGCTCAAACTCAGCTACCACACAGATTGGTTCAAAGAGGATGCTGAGAGCTATCCGATCAGAGTTTTTCTCATGAAGGACGAAGTCACGGTCGCACTTGATACGACAGGAGATTCCCTTCACAAAAGAGGTTACAGAAAGCTTGAATCCAAGGCGCCTATCGCAGAGAACCTTGCGGCTGCACTTATTATGCTGACTCCTTGGAACGGCAGCAGAATACTTGTGGATCCTTTTTGCGGAAGCGGAACGATCCCTATCGAAGCTGCGATGATGGCGGCTAACATAGCTCCCGGAATGAACAGAAACTTCACCGCGGAGAGCTGGACACATCTTATTACGCCTCAGAACTGGAAAGACGTTAGAGAAGAGGCGCAGGAAGAGATAATTACCGACATCGATGTTGATATTCAGGGGTATGACCTTGATCCTGAGATGGTGGAGATTGCCAGGATCAACGCGAGAAAAGCCGGCGTTGAGAACATGATCCACTTCCAGGCCAGAGATATAGCGGATTTAAGTCACAGAAAGAAATATGGATTTATCATTACGAACCCTCCTTACGGCGAGAGAATCGGTGATAAAGACATACTTCCGAAGCTCTACAAGACAATAGGAGAAAGATACAAGAGCCTTGATGCATGGTCGATGTACCTTATTACAGGCTATGAGCAGGCTGAAAAATATATAGGCAAAAAAGCTGATAAGAACAGGAAGATCTACAACGGTATGATCAAGACCTATTTCTATCAGTTTATGGGACCAAAGCCTCCAAGAAGAAGCGAGTGAGCCATTGTCATGAAAAAAGAGGAAATGAGAAAAGTAGCGGTTGAAGCAGCTGTATTCGGCGTTCTATCTATCGCGCTTATGCTTCACAGATCCGCAACCAAACATATATTGATAACGGATGCCGCAGAAATGCCTGTGAGCAGCGTTACTTCCGGCAAATCTTTTGACCTGTTGATTCAAAAAGAAGCCGATGAAGACGGAAAGATGAAGCTGATCATCCCTCTTGCAAAGAGCGTGAGTTCTGAGGATATCAAGCTTGAAGACAGATATGCGGACCATGAACTTCTTATCTACATTGACAGTAGGGAAGAGGGATTCTACGGTGATAACGCGATCGTTTCGGACACTGATATTTTGAAGAGCGCCATATGCCATGCGGAAAATGACGCGGGCAGTGTCTGTCTTGATTTTAAGCTTGACGGCTTTTATGCAAATGAGAGTTCGCTTACCGATCACAGCACCATTGAGGTTGAGTTTTTTAAACCAAAAGACAGATATGACAAAGTTGTTATTATCGATCCCGAAATTGATAAGACGTTTGGCGGGATTCTGTCGGGTGCGGGAGTGTCGGAAAACGACGTTACTCTTGACGTGGCGCAGAGGCTTCGAAGTTTAGCTGAAAAAGACGTTGAGAACAAGGTCAAGTTCTTTTTTACCCATATAACGGATGTTGATATTCCGGATGAGAGCAAGGAGCTTCTTATCAAGGAATCGTGCGCCGACATGGTGGTCAAGATAGCTACGTCCAGATCTTCGGACAAAAGCAATAACGGAATTAAAGCATATTACAACGGAACTTTTTTTATCAGAGATCTTAGCAATGTGAGATTCGCCGATATCGTAGAGCGCAGCTGCGCTGATAATACGGGAAACACTGCGCTTGGAATATATGAATGTGACGAGAGCGATGCTCTTATCCAAAACTCCACAGTTCCTACCGTGAAGATAAGTTTGGGATATCTGAACGGAAATGAGGATGCGGAGAAGCTTGCTACGGGCTCTTACAGGCAAAACGCCGCTGAGGGCATTTATCAGGCGATTTTAGACGGCTATAAGGAGATGAAATGAGAATAGTATTCGCAACTGGAAATAAGGACAAATTGAAGGAAATACGCGAGATTTTGGACACTCTTAATATAGAGATCATCTCGATGAAAGAGGCGGGCGTTTTTGAAGACGTCGAAGAGAACGGTGAAACATTTGCCGAAAACTCGATGATAAAGGCTTCATCGATCGCACAGATTATAAAGGAGAAGTTCCCTAAGGAAGCGGAAGAGACGATAGTTCTTGCGGACGATTCGGGACTTGAGATCGATTATCTGAACGGTGAGCCCGGCGTTTATTCAGCAAGATACATGGGAAAAGAAACATCATATACCGAAAAGAACAACAATCTCATCGAGAGGCTGAACGGAGTTCCTGACAGCGAGCGTACTGCAAGATTCGTGTGTGCGATATCAGCAGTTCTCCCTGACGGAAAAGAGCTTTCAACCGTCGGAACAATGGAGGGAATCATAGGCTACGAGATAGCTGGTGCAAACGGTTTTGGATATGATCCGATCTTTTACCTTCCCGAGTACAAGAAGACAAGTGCTGAGATATCCGCAGATGAGAAAAATGCGATCAGTCATAGAGGAAAAGCATTGAGGGAGATGGCTAAACTCCTTAAAGAAGAGATTGAAAAGCGCTGAATTAAAGGGCGTTTACATATTGATTTTTTACAGGGAGACGGATCTATGCACAGATACTTGGTTGTGAGTGATACTCACGGGAGAGACGACAACTTTTATAAAGTTCTTGATATTGAAGGCGCGTTTGACGGAATAATCCACTGTGGAGACTTTGAAGGCTCGGAAGGAAAGTTCGCGTTGGCTGCCGATTGTCCCGTATATTTCGTTGCGGGTAACAATGATTTTTTTTCATCACTTGGAAGAGAGCTGTCCTTTACCTTGGATGGACATAAGGCGTTCCTTACTCATGGGCATCAGTATCTTGTGAGTTTGGATCTTGAGAACCTTCGAAGTGAAGGAATGTCGAGAGGGGCCGAGCTCATTTTTTACGGACATACGCACAAGCCTGTGGCGAAGACTATGGGCGGTGTCTATATGTTCAATCCCGGAAGTCTTTCGTGTCCCAGACAGGAAGGAAGACGACCAAGTTATCTCATTCTGACGATTGAAAAAGACGATATAAAATATGAAATAAAATACCTGTAAATACGGGATTTTGCAACATAAAAATAATTGAAAAATAAGAAAAAATAATGTTGACAAGCCCCGAAAGTCTATTATATAATAAATCTCGCGTTACGGCTTAGACCTTAATGCGAACAAGACGGGGTGTGGCTCAGCTTGGCTAGAGCACCTGCTTTGGGAGCAGGGGGTCGCAGGTTCGAATCCTGTCACCCCGATCAGGGGATAAGCCAAACATTATCTAAATATTGTTTATGCGGGTGTAGTTCAATGGTAGAACACTAGCCTTCCAAGCTAGATACGTGGGTTCGATTCCCATCACCCGCTTGCGCAGAGCACTTGGCGGCTGTGAGAATTTGTTGAGGTTTACCGAAACTAGTTCGAACGTCTTCTGTCGAGCGAAGCGAGAGCAGAAGTTCATTTTTATCAGCCATGGGTGAACACTTAACAAGCTGAGCTTGCGAAGCGAGTTTAGTGTGAATCCCAGAGTAGAACGTAAAGCCAATTCTTCTCAAGAGTGTTTCAAGCGCAGAGCTGATAAATCTTATTTTATCAAACATGTGTCCGTAGCTCAGCTGGATAGAGCAACGGCCTTCTAAGCCGTGGGTCGGGGGTTCGAATCCCTTCGGGCACATTTTTATATGGTGGCTATAGCGTAGTTGGTTAACGCGCCAGATTGTGGTTCTGGAGACCGAGGGTTCGAGTCCCTCTAGCCACCCTTTGTAATTGCTACAGCGGAGTATAGCGTTAAGCTCTTACAATCTTGGGCTATCGCCAAGCGGTAAGGCACAGCACTTTGACTGCTGCATACGACGGTTCGAATCCGGCTAGCCCAGTTAGCGGTGGGATGTTTCGTCGCGAAAGTACATTACATAATTTATATGGGATATTAGCTCAGGTGGTAGAGCACTTGACTTTTAATCAAGTTGTCGGGGGTTCGAATCCCCCATGTCTCATTACTGAAAGCACTCAGCAGATTGTTGGGTGCTTTTTTCTTTAATTCTTATTGTTTCCTATCAGGAAACTTTTTGTTTCCCAGCATATACAAACGGGGTATTAATAAGCCGTCATCGTTTCATTAAACTGAAGCCATAGAAAGTTAGATAAAAGGAGGCTTCAGAATGGAAGAGGTCAATAGCGGAAGTATTTACGAAAATATCTTTAAAGAAAATGAATATAAGAAACTACTTTTTTCCAATCTGATAAACAGATTCGGAGATTCTGTGGAATCAATCGCATTTGTGTGGATCGTGTATCAGATAACGTATAGTGCTGCGTGGTCTGCGATAATCTTTGCGCTGAATATGCTTCCAAATGTGATTGTTCAGCCATTTGCGGGTGTTATAGTAGAGAAGCTGAATAAAAAGCATGTAGTGATCGCTACGCATTTTCTGAGGGCGTTCATCATAATATTATTTGTCATTTTATTTAGACTTGATATGGTCAATCCGCTGGTTCTTTCAATATTTACGATACTCATAACTACGGCAGAATCATTTAATATGCCGGCAGGTAACGCGTTTGTGGTACAGGTGTTAAAGGAAGAGGATATAAACGCTGGGATTAGCCTTATTACTGTTATTAACGGCGTTGCGACACTTGTGGGAAGCGGAAGCGGTGGATTTATAATTGCGAAGCTTGGAGTTGGTGCAGCGATGTTTACAGATGTGGCGACATTTATAATTGCAGCGATACTGATAGCATTGATAAAAGACGGATGTGAGATTTTTAATGAGAATGCCGGTGAAAAGATATCGAAAGACGGCGGATTTATAAAGATGCTTAAAGAGGGGATAAGATATGTTTTCATGACGCCGGAAGTTCGGAACTTCTGCGTTATATGTGTGGTGCTTAACTGCCTTATCGTGCCTATAACTGCGCTTCAGGCACCGATAGCCGACAAGATATTTGGGATGGGGAGTGAACTGCTTAGTATTGGAGGCGTATTTGCCTCTATAGGTGGAATAATAGGAGCGAGCGTCCTTCCTTATCTATCTAAGAAATTATCGCCGTTTGGGATCACAATGATTGGAATAGCCATGTTGGCTGTAGGAACGGGTAGTGTTGCGCTGGGAAGATTTGTAAGAGGAAATGCAGTGCTTTCGTACGCACTTGTAAGTATCTGCTTATTTATCGTGATGTCAGCGACTTCTCTGGTTGGAGGAATCCTGAACATTCAGTTTATGAAAAGCGTTGATAAAGATTTTATGGCCAGAGCTTCAGCAGTGTTTAATTCATTTGCGATTGCGGCAACACCGTTTGGATCGCTTATTGTAAGCATGTTGGTCACCCGCATCAGCGTATCTCACATGTTGATAGTTGATGCGAGTTTGGCAATCGGGGCTTTATTGGTTCTTATGATATTACGACCTTCTTTAGGCAGAAGCTGAGTCGCTCATTTTTTTTACTTTAAATTTTATGTAGTACGTGTAGTAGAAAAGAAACAGCACAGTAGTGGTGATCCATGTTATAGGATAACTTGCTTCGATTGTCTCGATCTTTGGTGCAAAAGGAAATACACCTTTTATCCAAACGATTCTGAGGACGCATATACCGCATAGTGTTATTACCATGGGGATAATTGCCGTACCCATTCCTCTGAGCGTTCCTGAGAAGATCTCAACGCCAAGGAAAGTAACATAGAACGGAGCAAGGAAGCGCATCATTTGAACACCTATAGCTATTGTTTCGGGGCTGCCTGGTGTAAAGAATCCAAGCAGATTTTCTGCGAAGACCCAGAAGATGACAGTAATTGGAATAGTAATGGAAAGAGCTATTCCAAAAGCGCATTTCGTACTTTCTTTTACCCTGTCGAGTCTTCCTGCACCGTAGTTCTGACCGGAGAACGTTGTAACGGCGATTCCGAGTGAGCTTACAGCCATCCAGAATATCGAATCAAGCTTTCCGTAGGCTGCCCAAGCGGCGATGTGGTTAAGACCGAATCCGTTGATCGAAGTCTGAATGAGCAGGTTTGAGAAAGTGTACATTGTGGACTGAATGGCAGCAGGAAGTCCTATGCTTATAATCTTTGCCAGAATACGTAAATCAAAGCGTATTTTGCTTAGTGTAAGTTTATATGAGTCTGTAGATTTCGTGAGCAAAAAGACGACGATACAGGCGCTTATGAACTGGCATATTATTGTCGCGATAGCAGCACCCGCAACTCCCATTTTCAAATTAACCACAAAGAGAATATCGAGAAAGATATTTATAAAGCAGCTTGCCATCAAAACATAGAGCGGTCTCTTTGAATCGCCTACAGCTCTTAGTATGCCGGCGCCGATGTTATAGACAAAGTTAAACACCATTCCCATAAAAAATATTTTCAGATATGTCACAGATGAATCTATGATGTCGGGAGCTGTATCCATAAGGATTACAATGCGCCTTGAAAAGGTATAGCCCAAATACGCAATAATAAGCCCACCTGCGATCGCGAGAGCGATTGCGGTATGAACTGCCTTGGATACTTCTTCGTGGCGTCTAGCACCGTAAAATTGCGCAATAATGACCGTTGCACCGGATGAAAGTCCCATGAAGATTCCCACAAAGATATTTACGATTATTGCAGACGATCCGCCTACGGATGCAAGACCTTCGGGACCGAGCACGTTACCTACAATCAAAGTGTCGGATATATTATAAAGTTGCTGGAAAAAAGATCCCAATAGAAGAGTAAAAAAGTATATAAGCATACTTTTCAGAATGGGACCATTTATAATGGAATTATCAATTTTCTTATTCATAGTAAAAGAACCCTCATAAAATATTTACGCAGTAATTATAACAGAAAAAAAGGTCTTTCATGAATTCACATGAAAAACCTCCAACTGTATGCGGATAAAGGGACTCAAACTCAGTTCCGCATAGGTACAGGTGTTACAGGTATTTATACGTTGTTTTATACGCTTTCTTCATAAAAAGGGGAGTAGAACTCACTACTTCACATTAAAGGATTATAATGCAATTTCTATATTATTCATAGCCTGTTCTTTTGTATTATCAAGTACATGTCCGTAAAGATTCATTGTTATTCCATAGTCTGAATGTCCAAGAATTTCTTGTAATGTTCTAACAGGCATGTTTTGTTCAATCGCACGAGTTGCAAATGTGGCTCTAAAAGCATGTGTAGTAAAGTGTTTTATGCTTGTTCTTTTGCATATGTTCTTTATATCTCTATCAATAGGTGTTGCCATAAGTAAACCACGTTCTGGAGCTTTAAAGATTAATCCATTGATATCACTGATATTTCCATCTAGAATTTTATTTAATTTACGTTGATTATCTAGAATCGCAATAATAGCCTTGTTCAAGGGGATAGTTCGTTTACCACTTTCTGTTTTGGGATAATCGCCTATTGTATAACTACCATTTTGTAATCGTGTTATTGTGCGTTCTATATGAATTTTATCATCATATATATCGCTATTCTTTAATGCTCCAATCTCTCCAATACGCATGCCAGTGTTAATTGCCATTTTGTATACATTCAAGTAAAAACTATTTTCTGCCATGCTAAAGAATTTTTTTGTTTCTTCAATGGTTAATGCTCTATGAATACTATCTCTTGCTTTAACATCTGTTTTTTTCAATGGGCGAACAGCAGAACAGGGGTTGAATGTTATGTACTGTTCTTTTAGAGCATCAGAAAAGATGTGAGAGAGAAAGTGTATCTTGTCGTTTACTGTTTGAGCCTTATTTCCGTTATCTAATAATGTTCTTTGTATAATTCTAATATCTTCTGCTTTGATCTGAGATAAGCGATAATTTTCAAAAGCTATTCCGTTTATTTTTATCTTGGATATAGTATTGTAATGGCACTGCTGACTTCTAAGAGTGGCGGGAGTTACAATTCCTTGCCTAGATTCTGCCCAAGCATCATAGAATCCTTTAAAACTGGGATTATCATGTTCTTCTTTGCCTTGTTCAAGTGCTTGTTTTTTTTCGTATACCTTTTTATCAAGCTCTTTAACAGTTTTTGCATAAACACAATACCTTTTTCCGTTATAAATAAAAGTTTTGCAAAAATAGCCATCAGCACGTTTCTTATTTTTTGCCATATCAAATTCCTTTCTTGAAATCAGTAGGACAACCTTTATAATAAAATGTGGTTACCATACTTTTGTGAGTGTGTTAGTCATAGTGGGTGTAAGTGTTGCGAGCACTTGCGCCCTTTTCAGTTAACAGTATTGTAGCGTATGTACCCATACACAGCAATATGCAACATCACTAAAAAGTACCCATACCGAAAAATAAATGATAGAATATATCTGTATTCAGACTGTTTAATCTATTCTTTGAGGGAGATATATTCATGGGTGAAAAGACAAGGCAAGAGAGATATCTTGAAACACGTGATGATATTAAAATTCGTGTAGATAAATTTTCCGAACATAACAGAGCTTATTACCAAGAAAAAGCTAAAGAACTTGGATATAAATCAATGAATATGTTTGCTATTTCATCGTTTGATTATGTTATTGAGCATGAGTTGACCGCTCAAAAGATTATTTCTGATACACATAAAACTGAAAAGAAATAACTTTTATATTCGTGAGACGTGGGAAATAATTTACTCAAAATCAATCTTAAAAATCATTATTGATATTTTTCTAATGTAGAAATTAAAAATTGAATTTTGAGTAAAAATCTCCCTGACGCGCGAATAATATAAAGAGATTATCGCGCATTGATACGCTTTAATATTTCAGCGCGTCTTTTCTTTTCTGAATCACTAAGCTGTGTTGGTCTCACAATTCTCAAATAGCTAACAGGCACATGAGCAATTACACTGCCGTCAGTATTGATATATTTAATCTGTACTTCGCTTGGATATTGCTCAGCGTACTGTTTGATTCTGTTAACCCATTTTTTTCGCGTAAATAAAACCGTCATTAGCCCTTTAGAATTATTGCAATAATCGATAATGTCCTTATCATTGGCACTTTCTATTACATTCTCATCATTCACGTTTCCGCTTCGTTCATCAATTTCGCTCACTGCCTTTTCAAATTCATCCATATTGAAATCCCTTTCTTGTTATAGATTTACATTTTCATCGCCTTCACCTTTTAAAACAGGTAAATCTCGTGCAATGAGTACGTTGCAAATAGCATTGTTCTGAGTAGCATCTTCAAAGCTAACAGCATCCTTGTAACCAGCAACGTTTTTTAGAATGAAAATTGCCACAGGTGGCGACAAATGCCCACTAATAGCTGACGCCTCAGTAAAAGCAACAATGCTTTGTCTTGCAATTTTGCAAGTATTTGCCCATTCAAGCGACACGTTTGTTTCTCGATTGCACCATCTCCAAAATGAACTTCTGTCAATGCCAAGCGATAGCGACAATGATTCAATGCCTGGGCGAATAGAATTGTTTTTACAAAAATCAAAATACATTTCTATGCGTTCTTTCAATTCTTTTTCATTACTAGGTTTTCTCATACCTGCAAGTACTTTTATGAAATCTATTGTATCAGTTATGAAGCCATCAGCTTTTTGAAGCTCTCTGCTTGCTTGTGCTGTCGGATAATTACTTTCTTTATTGCTCATACGTTCATTCTCCTTTTTTAATAGTTGCGTTTACTTTAAGGACTTAGGAAATAATCCTCTAATAATCACAAAATCTTTAGTATCAATAATCCTGTTATTATGCGGTACAATTCCATAAGGTTTATGGTTATAAAATCCGCTCAAAGCACGATAAATTGTAGAGGGGCTTATGTTTAAAGATTCTGCTAAGCCTTTACGCGTAGGGCGGTAGTTACAATGTTTTAAGTAATCATCAATCAGATCATTAAGATTTTCTGTCGTAAACATAGGCATTACCTCTTGCTGTAAAGCTCATGTTTTGCTCGCTGAAAATATTCTTTGTATAAATGCGGATTAGTTATCGAAAACAAGCCTAATATTTTTTGTGCTCGTTTAGAAACTGACTCAGAAACCGAACATTGTTTTGACAGAATTTCTTTAAAGTCCCAATAATCTTTTATTTCATCAACCATAATCAGCTCCCTTCTTTGTATTCTTGCTTCATGCGTTCAAGAAACTCGCAATACAAACTCCGATTTTTGCCAATAAATCTGTTCAATCTTTGAGTATAGATTTTGTTACTATTATGTATTTCACTTTCTTTGTTTGATTCCTGTAATGTAAAAAGAAAATCCTGATAATCAGAAATATCTTGATAAATTAAATCCATATTTTTAGACCTCCAATTCAGTTTGGTGGGTGTTTTTCAGCTTGCCTGAAAAAGCACTATGCTATTTGCAATAATATTAGATATATATTTTTTAGTCTAAGTATTAATTCAATTCTAAGTATTAATTTAGATGGGTATTTTTTTCGTTGTTGCTTATAGGTTTTTTTTGCCCTGTTGCTACCAACAAAGGAATTTTTACCTTGTTGTGTTAAGGCAATAGGGCATTTTTTACCCTGTTGCTAGTCATTTCAAAATGGTGTAACCTGTAACGTGTTTGGATGAGAGCTTTGTGTGTGCGTTATCCAACCACCAGTTAACATACGAGAATTTTACAAACTCTGTAGCTTTTTCTTTTAATTCTTTTTTGGCTTTTCTCAAAGTTTTCAAACTCCATCCAAGTTCTTTGCACAGTTCCGCATCGGTATGAAAAAAGTAGCTCCTGTCTTTTCCTGTGTATCGTTGTTCCAACTCGCAAAGCCAGAAAAATAGCAATTTGGCTTTATCAGATAGTTCTAACTCCCAAATATCGCGCGTGACCTGCATGAAATGAGTGTTACCATGTTTCATTCATCGTCTTGTGCCTCCTGCCCATCATCAAAACCAATTTCATAAACATCATCGAGATGTCTCATCACACAATTTTCAAGTTCGTTTTTGAATCTATCCGTAATCTCAGCAAAATCATCTGAAATTTGCTCCAACAAATCCTGTCCGCATGTCTGTTCTTTCCAATATTTACCGTAATTCATTTTGTTGCCTCCTTTTTCTGCACATTGTCAATTGCTTCGTCTAATTTGTTTAGGTCAAACAGAACACGCCGCCCAATGTAAATAGCGCATCCATGTTCTTTGGCGAAAGAAACGGCCTTATTCTTTCCCAAAGACGTGTAGCTAAGTAGTTCTTTTGTGTCAACTAATCGTTTTGCCATTCGTTTTCCTCCTTCCTATAATTTCAAGCTCAAATTTCAGTATTTATGAGCTTTTTGTTTATTGATATACCTCTTTAACAGGAACCAGAGGTGATGAATAGTCATGTATCATGTACTGAATAGCCGATTGAAGGTAGCACTAATAAAGCA
>JAFZQT010000136.1 GCA_017620235.1 Butyrivibrio sp.
CACTTGAGTACTTCTGCAAAATAGTTGATTAACAACAAGTATGTTATTAACAGCGTGTTCATAATTAAAGCGGAGCGAAAGGGATTCGAACCCTTGTGGCGTTGCCGCCAAACGGTTTTCAAGACCGCCTCGTTATGACCGCTTCGATATCGCTCCGAGTAAAAACTGTATTACCTCAGATGAGATAACGCTCTGTTTGAGTTGCTGTCGCATCTCGCGCAGCGCAAGAATTATATTAACAAAGGGCACTACTCATGTCAACCCTATTTTTCAATTTTTTTTCTAATTTTTTTCACTTTACGACAAATCGAGCTTTTATATTGTGTAAAATTGTCTGAAATCTTCGAGCAATTCGCATATTTACTGGATTTTACGCCTTGTCAATAGTTTTGAATTTTTCTATAGATTTCTACCAATTTTTCCAGATTTTTCTCAAGTGAATACTTTTCTTTTGCTGTTTTTATACCGCAGGCGGATAAACTTTTTGCAAATTCTTTGTCACTCACTACTCTCTTGATAGCTTTTTTAAGCCCTTCGACATCCTTTGGCTTTATCAAAATTCCTGAAACTCCGTCTTCGATTGCCTCGGGAATACCTCCGACATCAGTTGAGATAACGGCGCATCCATGAAGCATGCCCTCTATAACAGATAGCGGAAATCCCTCAAAATACGATGGCAACACCAGAATCCCGCATTTATCCAGCAATTCATCTTTTTGTGCCCCCATGATCCAGCCAAGTGCCTTCACATACGAAGCCCTCTTTTCCACTTCGCTTATATACTCATCCTCTTCATAAATGCCGCCAAGGTACAGCGTAACCTCCGGATTCTCACCGTGAATCTCATCCATCGCCTCCAGAAGTTCGCTTATTCCCTTATTTCTGCATATTCTCCCGAGAAAAAGTATCTTTGTATAGTCTTTCTCAGCTTCTCTTCCATCCACATTGCGCGTACTTACGCCGTTTGGAAGAATCTGTATCTTCTCTTTATCTACGATTGTTTCAAAAAAGCCGTAAAGCTTGTCCGTAAGCACCAGCAGAACATCCGCCATTCCAAAAACACTTCTGACGCGTTCTTTTCTTTTTTCATCAAGCGTTTCATAGTATTCTTCGATATTTCCGCCATGCTGATGGATCACAATCTTCTTGTTATGACGCTTTGCGTATTCTATAAAAAAAGCTTTCCGCCAAAAACTATTGTCCGACGCCACATTGACATGAACAATATCATATTTTCCAACGCACAACATAAAGCGGGCATACGCCATAAAAGCCACCATAAGCTTCTTCAGCTTGGTGCCTTCCTTCATCGTCCCAATATATTTAAGCTCTATCTTTTCATCTATCCCGGCATCGTAATAGCCATTCACAAGCCCAGAAATTCCCCCGTGAACGCTACGATCCGGACCGATCATCAAAACTCTGATATTATCTTTTTTCACCGCACACACTCTCTCAACGTTTCCCCAGAATCGCCTCTGCTGCCGGAATATCCTCCGGTGTCGTTATCTTAATATTATTGTATGAGCCCTCTACAAGCTTCACCTTACGATCAGTGAAATACTCGACAACCATCGCATCATCGGTTATGTTGACACCCTTTGCGATAAGTTCTTCCTCCTCGCGGTCAAGCCTCATGTACAGATCTTTTATGAGTTTAAAAGAAAAAGTCTGCGGCGTCTGGATCATCCAAGTTCTGTCCCTATTCGGCGTAGAAACCGCAAATCCGTCCTCATCACAGATCTTTATAGTGTCTTTTACAGGCATTCCTACAACGCATGCGCCATAGTTTCTTGCTCCGTCAAGCGCTCTCAATATAATATCTTTGGTCAAAAAAGGTCTTGCACCGTCGTGGATAAAGGCATAATCATAGTCTCCCTCTGCTGCCATAAGCCCCAGACGAACACTGTGATAACGGTAAAGTCCGCCTTCAACGATAGCCTTAACCTTATCAAATCCAAATTTATCAACTATCTCACTGCGGACAAAATCAATATCTCCGCGTGATACAACAAGAACAATATCATCAACAGGGCTCTCTTCAAAAGCCTTCAATGAATAGTAAATAAGAGGCTTTCCGCCTATATCAAGATATTGCTTTTTAACATCGCTCTTCATCCTGCTACCGCTACCGGCAGCAAGCACAACAGCCACAGTTCTCATGGCATCTCCAATCTTTTGATACTAAAACATCACACAGACACATGAGATTTGTCTGCATGATACCTTCTCTCCCTGTCACCAAGCGGAAGATTCGGCACTGCATTAAGGTCAAGCCCGAAAGTCTTGCCCTTTATAAATTCATAATATCCAGCAGCCCCTATCATCGCCGCATTGTCCGTGCAAAGTACCGGTGAAGGTCTACAGAATTTTATATTATTAGCCGCACATTCTTTTTCCAAAAGCTCTCTGAGCGCAGTATTTGAAGCCACGCCGCCCGCAATCGCAAGACAGTCCATGCCGTATTCCTTGCACGCCCTTATCGCATGCTCTGCAAGAACCTGCACGACAGCCTTCTGGAAAGAAGCCGCAACATCGTTTTGATTAAGCTCCTGCCCCTGCATCTTTGCCTGATTTATGTAATTGAGAACAGAAGATTTTAGACCGCTAAAAGAAAAATCGTAGTCTGCGCCCGCAATCTTAGCCTGCGGGAAAGTAAACGCATCGGGATTTCCCTCTTTTGCCGCCTTATCAATCTTAGGACCTCCGGGATAGCCAAGCCCAATAGCCCTTGCCACCTTGTCAAAAGCTTCTCCCGCAGCATCGTCCCTTGTCTGACCAATGATCTCATACTTACCGTAATCTCTTACGATAACAAGGTGTGAGTGTCCGCCTGATACCACCAAACACGCAAATGGAGGCTCCAGATCCTTGTTTTCTATATAGTTCGCACAAATATGTCCCTCGATATGATGAACGCCTATAAGAGGCTTTTTCGTCGCATATGCGATAGCCTTAGCTTCAGACACTCCAACCAAAAGAGCTCCGACAAGCCCGGGCCCGTAAGTAACGGCAACAGCATCAATATCCGCAAGAGTCAGCTTTGCCTCTGAAAGAGCCGCGCGCACGCAGCCGTTGATCTTCTCAACATGCTTTCTTGAAGCAATTTCAGGTACAACACCACCGTAAACTGTATGCAGCGCTATCTGAGAAGAAATGATATTTGACAATACCTCTCTTCCGTTTCTCACAACTGCAGCGGCAGTTTCATCACATGAGCTCTCAATTGCCAGAATTGTGACATCCTTGGCACTCTTTTCGTTCTTTTCCGAGGGCTCACCGTTTTCTTTTATTGACATAAAGATGACACCGTCATCCTCTACATTCTTGTTTATTTCCATATCTTACCTTTTCAGATCATCTGCTAAGATTACTTCCGAATTTTTTAAGCGCTTCCGCTTCTTTTGCCCTGTTGGGACTGGTGAGGAAATCATAATCATCCTTACTTGTAAGCCTCTCCACATCCGCAGGAACGGTCACATCTCCCGGATGGAAAAGAATCTCTATCGCATCTTTTCTTCTTTTCTCCAGAATATCTCCCGCGCTCTTAAGACACGCCTTTACATTGTCATAAAACATATGTCCCGAGAGCATAACACCCATGAACAACTTATTTTCCAATCCAAGCTTTGCCAGACGATTTCTGTACTTTGCTTTATTCCTCACAACAAGAGCATTGAGGATCATCACTTTAACAAAATTTATAAGTGTGACTCCCTTTAATCTATGCAGATTTTTCGTATAGACAGACAGCTCTTCATACGGGAATCTTATGTATGAAACCTTGAGGTCATTACTTTTTACAACATCCATCAGCGCGTCAAAAACAACAGGAATCATATGATAATGCACATGCCCGTCAATCCTGAACTTACCGCCATTCATATACTCCTCGCACGCTCTGAGCTGCGTCTCAACTTCTCTTCTGATCTGTCTGTAATATGCCTTTCTGAGAAGAGGGATATAGCTCACCAAAAGAAGCTTTATAAATCCACAATCAAAATTTCCATTATCATTCGTAAGCATATCTGCTCTGTTTCCGCTGATAGGCTTACCTTCAACAAAATTAAGATGCACGGTAACAAAAAGTTTCTCTCTTATGTCACTTATCTCTTCCATGCACTCTTTTAAATAAGGGCTGTTAGGCATGATACTTATGCCGTTTAGCGCACCCTTATGATAACATTCCATAATATGACGACTCTGTTCGGGAAAAAGCCCGTAGTCGTCCGCGTGATACTCTATCAAATACCTTCCTCCAAGTTATTTCTTTGACTTAACATCCCATCCAAGGATTTTCCACTTTTTATCATCATCCTGACGAAGGATAAAATTGTAGTAGTTTGCTACTGTGCCGGAAGTGCCCTTTCTAAGTGAAAAGAGACACTCAACGTTGCACATCTTTTTTCCTGATACAGTAACTACCTCCGGTTCCGTATTCTGAACCAGATAGTTCGAAATCGAATAATCTCCCTCTTTTCTTTCTGCCACTTCATTTTTCATGGACTGGGAAAAATTAACCTGCTTCTCAAGAAGCTCATCATCCATTATTCCCTTCAAAACATAGAGCATCTTATCCTGCTGCCCCTCAGTGTATTCCTCCTTATAAAGAACCTTCATGGTCTTGGCATACAGCTCGACCACCATCCTCGGATTCGCCGGGTAGTTCTTTTCAAGATTGGTAGTAGTGATCTCATCAACCGCTGTCAGATTGTACTGTTCCTCACCCGGGCTCTTTTTGCTTCCCACGAACATAAAATACAATCCCACTACGACGACCGCTCCAAGCGCCAATAATACGATTGATTTCATAATTGCTGACTTTACACTGTTGTTCTCCATGTCCCCTCCGTTTTGAAAAAAGATTCAGCCTACAGATTATTCTTCGAATCTAAGCGTCAGACTTCTTCCATCCTTCGCTGCAACTGTATTTGCAAAAATCTTCCTCGTCTCTCCTATGAACTCCTGCGGATTAACAAGTGACGGGCTGTAATGTGTAAGCCACATTTCCTTTACCTCCGCCTTCTTGCCAAGCTTTGCAGCCTCATAGAAAGTCATGTGTTTGTGCTCTTTCGCCTTTACAAGTTTATCCGGCTCTCCGTACATGCCCTCGCATATAAAAAGATCTGAATCCTTAGCGTTATTAACAATACTGTCCGTTGGTCTTGTGTCCGTAACGTAAGTAAGCTTTATGCCCTTGCGCGCCTCTCCAAGAACCATATCCGGCGTGTAGACCGTTCCGTCCTCAAGTTCGACATTTTCGCCCTTCTGAAGGCTATTCCAATACTTCCTGTCAATTCCTGCAGCCGTAGCCGCTTCAACATTGAACTTTCCCTGTCTTCTGAGATTCATGCTGTATCCATAGCAGGGAATATTGTGATTAACCTTAAACGCAGTGAGAGTAAATCCGGGCATTCCCTCGGGTTCAAAAGACATCTCACTTTCCGTTATCTCTTTAAACCTGATCTCGAAAGGAAGCTCAGGCGCTATCACTCTCAATGCATTCACAACCCGCTCAAGTCCTTTTGGTCCGACCATCAAAAGAGGTTCCGTTCTCTCCGCATTTCCCATTGTCAGAAGAAGTCCCGGCAGACCACTTATGTGATCCGCATGGTAATGCGTAAAGCAGATAATATCTATAGGTTTGGAACTAAGTCCCTTTTTCTTAAGTGCGATCTGAGTCGCCTCACCGGAATCAATAAGTATACATTTTCCGTTATATCTCACATACAAAGAAGTGAGCAAACGGTTGGGAAGCGGCATCATTCCGCCTGTTCCCAATAAGCAAACATCTATCATAAAAACTATTTCCTTTTCCAGTAAATAACTGCATCATCCTTGGGTTCATCGTAGAATCCGGGTCTTACACCCTCACTCACAAATCCAAGTCTTTCATATAAGCCTATCGCAGGCGCATTTCCTGCACGCACTTCAAGGGTATAATCATTTATCCCGATTCCGTGTCCTCTCTCAAGGAGCTGCTTGAGCATCTTATAAGCAACGCCCTCTCTCCTGCAATCGCCGGAAACAGACACATTTGTGACCTCGCCGTCGCCCGAAATATTCTGCACGCCGCAAAGACCAACAACTCTTCCTGCCTTCTCCGCAACAAGATACACCGTATCATCCCTTGTCAACGCATCAAGAAGCTGCTTTTGCGTCCAAGCTTCTTTTCCCAGATTGGTCTTCTCAAGATTATATGCATCCTCTATATCCTCAGCATTCATCTCCCTTATCCTGATGATTCCGGGATTGTTTCTGCTCGCAGCTTTAGCCTTGGTATCGGCGCCGTTCTTATCTTTTTCAAGAGCTTCGCGCTCAGCCTGAGACAGTCTCAGATAATCAGGTGCAAAATCATCCGCATTTACCATTCTTCCCTCAGCCGCATAAACGCCCGCAAGCGCTGCAACTGCTGCCGCATTCTGTCTGTTCTGGAAAAAAGGAGCTATGGAATACGGAACTTTCAAAAGCTCTTCCAGCTTGTCATGATAGACCGGAACACCATCGCCCAAAAGAACAACCGGCTTTCCGATCGCATTTATCCTATCTGCGATATCCTCAACAGATGTTGCAAACTGTTCATGGATAACCTGCATGTCAAAAGACCTCTCAAGGCTCTTTCCCTCGTATGTCTTGGGAACAAACGTATAGAGTCCGGTATAGACCTGATTTCTTCTGGCATCCATCATCGGACATATTATTTTTTCAACTCCATAGAGATTATAAGCAATTCCGTCAACAGTGGGCACAGGAATTATAGGCTTATCAAGAGCAAGCGCAAGTCCCTTTGCCGTTGCGCTCCCTATCCTGAGTCCCGTAAAAGAACCCGGACCTTCAGCCACTGCTATGGCATCGATTGTAGAAAGATCGAGATTTATCTTTTTGCAAATGTCATCGAGCATAGGCATCAAGATCTCAGAATGTGTAGTTTTATATTGCACCGAGAACTGGGAAACAAGAATGTCTCCGTCAGAAACCGCAACGGCTCCGACAAGTCCCGATGTATCGATAGAAAGTATTTTCATATAACTCACTTTTTATATCATTTATTTTTTAGTCATTGTTATAAGGCGATAGTCAAAACCTTTTTCAAGATTCTTCTCAATGACTATCTCCGTGTAATGCTCAGGCAATATCTCTTCTATGAGGTTCGCCCACTCAATAAAGCAGATTCCGTCTCCGTAGAAGTAGTCCTCATACCCGATTTCATCCATCTCGCTGACATCACCGATGCGATATACATCGAAGTGGTAAAAAGGAATCCTTCCCTCGTCATATACCTGCAAGATAGTAAATGTCGGACTGCTCACAGGTCCCGTAATTCCAAGTCCCGCGGCAACTCCCTGCGTCAGAACCGTCTTTCCCACGCCAAGGTCGCCAACAAGCGTATACACCATCCCCGGCGTAGCGCTCTCGCCAATCCTCTTGCCAATCTCAAACGTCTCCTCGGCACTATTCGTCTCGTGTCTGGTAACTATATCCATACAAACCTCGCATATTTCAAACTTTGCCTCTTTAACTATATCACAAAGTATGTTTTTTCAAAATATCACACTGCTTGCCCATTGAACATTGGAGAAAAAAGAAAAAACAACCGAGAAAAGAATCATCTTCTCCCGGTTACTCTGTTTCTTGATATTCTTTTGCTTTTCGATTTTTCAGTATCATTACCACGCCGATCAAGAATGCCACTGCAAATATTATGATCGCTATCAAAGGGCTGTCACCTATCCCTTTTGTCCCCTGCGGCATAAACAGCATAACTGTATGCGATAACAGCGGAACGATAAAAGCCGACAGATTCCACGCCATATGTAGCGCTATCGGAATCATTATATTTTTTGACAGGATCAGCACAAGTCCATATATCAAGCCGTTTGGTATTTTACTGATAAAACCTGCCCCATGACAAAGTGCAAACAGCAATGTTGTAATGATCAACGACAGCGTTTTTCCAAACTTGCTCTCAAAAACGCTTATGCACATGATCCTGCAGCAAAACTCTTCAAATATAGGACCTAATATTGCCGACACCGGCAAAAGCATGAGATCCTGCACCACTTCGGACCAGTCTGTTTCCTCAATCGGCTGCAACAGATTTCCGGAGCTCAAATATAACAGATTGGAATAAATAAATACAATAAATGGATATATCAAAAATATTCCAATCAACATTTTTTTATTTGAACACGAAGTCCTGTATTCTGCTGCCGCTGTAAATAATCTCCTTATCACGAACACGTACAGCAAGATAAGAATACACACTGCAGCAAATTCAACCCCTGCCGCCTGAATTGCCTTCTTACCGGCCGGCGTATCCTCATTTATTCCATATGAAGCCAATATGCTTGTTGCACCCGCAATAACATACCCCAATACAAATGATACTAATTTCAAAAAATTGTGTTTACGACGTCTAACCTTCACTCTTCCCCACTTTATTGCATCTGGTAATAGACATCCATGATAAAGAAATCGCCGCTCGCATTATCGTCTTGTAACTTACTGTAAATCTTCACATCACGGTGTCCTATCTTGTTCTTGTTGATCTCTTTGAGCAAATCCTCATATTCACTCAAACTACCTTCAAAGCGAACACGCACGGCAGGATCAATTTCCAAAATATACGGCGCATCCCGCATCTGCTCTGAATCCGTAGCGTCACACGGCTTAGAATACAGCTGATACGTCCCTTTATCCGGTTCTACGATCACACCTTTTTTCAGTTTCCTGATCCTTTTGCAGAATTCATCACGATCTACAGTAACCCTATCCATACACTTTTCCTTAAACTCCGTGTAAAGTTCGGTATTAGTCATATCATGCCTTTTCTGTTCCAGCCTGCTTAGTATCAGCCTGTTCTGCTTTGTTAGGTACCATTTTAGTATAATAGTATCCTGCATACAACTCAAACAAACATTGCACTCCAAGCAAGATCACGGGAGTTTGACAGTTAAATCGCATTAAAAGTAATTGCAGGTCGCACCAGACCTGTATTTTTTTGTCAAATCTTACATTTTATTATATAGTGATATATAGTGATATATGTTATAATAAGGACTGGGGG
>JAFZQT010000137.1 GCA_017620235.1 Butyrivibrio sp.
CTTTGATAAAATATACAGCGAGTTTACAGATGCAGAAAAGAAGCGCTTTATTAATGCTTTTGTGGAAAAAGTAGAGATTTATGAAGAAGAACAGGAAAACGGTCGCTTCTTGAAGAGTATAAAATTTCGCTTCCCAATTTACTATAATGGAACGGAAACACAGGAGATTGATTTATCTGATTCTGGTTGGGACTATCAAAAAAGTCTTGAAACAGTCGTTCTCTTAACGAAAACGACCGTTAGGGAAGTTTGAGTTTAGAGACGACTGTTGTTCTGGCTCGCATGTTTACATGCGAGCCAGAACTTCCTTTATGAAAATATAGAACTCTTTAAGTATCTGATTGCAGGGAGTATGTTTAAGATGGAGACGATAAATATTTAGCTAGTAAATGGTGGCTTAAAAAAATAAGGATCGATTTCGTGAGCTCACGAAATTGATAATAGAGGAGAATATAGTGGGGATGGATAAGCGTATTATCGAGCAATATAAGAAAAGTTTTGATGAATTATGTCATCATGATGAAAATGTAGAATATTGGTATGCAAGAGAAATCAGAGAACCGCTAGGATATGAACGGTGGGAAAACTTCAATAAAGCAATAAGTAGGGCTATCATAGCATGGTTTGGACAACCAAGATCATGTTGAAACGGTAGTTCTCTTGATGAAAACGACCGCTAGGTGAGTTTGATTTTAGCACTGAGTTTTAACAGAATTTCGTGTGAAATGTTAATATGAGTTGGTGGACACTTATGTCTGTGATGAATACCATAATGTTAAGAATAGTTGCAAAGGTGGTATAATTATGAGAAAGACATATTTGGACAATATCAGATGGATCACGGTTTTCATTGTTTTCGTTTTTCATGTAATTTATATGTTTAACGGAATAGTGACTTCAGGTGTTCTGGGACCTTTTAGTGAGGTGCAGTATCAGGATATATTCCAGTACATTGTGTATCCATGGTTTATGCTACTTCTCTTTGTGGTATCAGGAATGAGTGCGAGATACAGTCTGGAAAAAAGAACCGCAAAAGAGTTTATTGCAATGGCGACAAGGAAGTACCTTGTACCGGCAACGCTGGGAACACTTGTATTCTGGTGGATATTGGGCTATTACAATATGCAGATAGCCGGTGGATATGAGCAGACTATCGGCAAGGTACCCGGAGTTGTCTTTTTTCTGATAATGGCGGTTTCAGGGACAGGCGTGTTGTGGTACATTCAGATGCTCTGGGTGTATTCGCTTCTTCTCATTGTTGTCAGAAAAGTAGAGAAGGACAAGCTTTATAACCTCACGGTAAAAGCAGGGCTTCCTTTGCTTCTTGCGCTTATGCCCGTTATCTGGGGCGCAGCTCAGATACTTAATACACCAATGATTGTTGTATATCGTTTCGGAATTTATGGAGCGGGATACTTTATAGGATACTTTGTATTTTCCCATGATCAGGTTATGGAGCGATTGGAGAAGTTCTGGCTTCCGCTGACAATTGCGACTATAGTGTGCTGTTTTATAAATCTGTTTAGTAACTATGGGAAAGTCTTTGCAGATCACGAGGTTTTGGACACTTTTAGTTGCAACCTCTATGCATGGATAGCTGTTCTTGGAATCCTTAGCTTTATGAAAAAGTGGGGCGATTTCAGCAACAGTTTTTCAAGCTGGATGAGTTCAAAGTCCTGGGGGCTTTACCTGTTCCACTATCTTGGAATCGCAGTTCCTGCATATTACATAAGACGCGCAGGACTTGGTATTCCTCCTGTTTTCGTTTACCTTATTTGTGCTTTTTCCGGCTTTTTCGGAGCAATACTTTTGTACGAGATAATTAGTCGTATTCCGATTCTTAGATGGTTTGTTCTTGGAATGAAGGGGGAAAAGAAAGATGTTCGCAGAGAATCTTATCGAGCTACGAAAGCTTAATAATCTGTCGCAGGAGGAACTGGCGGAAAAACTTGGGGTTACGAGGCAGACAATCTCCAAATATGAGACGGGTGAATCTCTCCCTGACATTGAGAAATGCGCGTTGCTGGCAGATATTTTCGAAGTCAGCGTCGATGATATGATAAATTATGACAAAAGAGAAAATATGGGGCTAAATATTGCTCCAAAAGGAAAGCATATCTTTGGCATGGTCAAAGTAGGAGATAAGGGACAGATTGTTATTCCGGCTAAAGCACGTAAGATTTTCGATATAAATCCAGGAGACAATCTGATTGTTTTTGGAGATGAAGGGCAGGGAATTGCAATTATCAAAGAGAAGGGACTTCTTGATTTGCTGAATGGTGCGAAAAAAGTATGAATGCAGAAGAGTTATGGACAGAGTTTTGCTTTAAAAAGGGAATAGATATTGATACGCCATACGAGGCATGGGCTTTTGGCGGCGAGAAAGATGCTTCGGATGAGTTGGCACAGCTTGTACTTGCTGGAAGAAAAATAGGAACGGCAAGCCTTTATGATGCGTATGTTGCAGAGGATGCTCTTGATATGATTCCTAAAGCTGGCGATTATAGCGTAATTATGAATAGCAAAGAAGAGGCATTATGTGTTGTCAGAGATTATGACGTTTATACAAGATTGTTCAAAGAGGTTTCGCCATTTCATGCGTATTCGGAAGGCGAAGGAAATAGATCTTTAGGTTGTTGGAGAGAAGTTCATAGAGCATTTTTTGATCAAGACGCATTGGATACTGGAGTTAAGTTTACTGAGGAGTCGAAAGTAATATGTGAGAAGTTTTCAGTGGAATATGTACCCGGTAAGGAAACTTTTGATGAAGATGAGCTTATATTTGTTGAGCCGACTATGCTCTTTTCTGATGAGATAACTGCATACAGACAGGAGATGCTTGATGCGGATTCCAGTTTTGACGGATGTTTTTCTATGAAAGGTATATCTGATCCCAAAGAATATGTGGACTGCTGTATCAACTGGGCTAATCCAAGCCGTGAGCCAGATGAACATGGAGCTTGGGGGACTGTTCTTTTGGCAATACGAAAGTCTGATATGAAGATGATAGGTTGCATGCAGATTCATAATGTACTCACTCAGAGGATGAGGGACTATACAGGGCATGTTGGTTATTCTGTTAGACCATCTGAAAGAGGGCATGGCTATGCTAAAAAGATGCTGGCTAAGGCGCTCGATTTTTTAAACGCATTTGGATTTGAAGAAGTTTATGTAAGTTGTTTGCCTGATAATATCGCAAGTAAAAAGACAATCCTTGCAAATGGCGGAGAGTTTGCAGAGACTGTATTTTTGGAAAGTGATAAAGTGTTTTTGGAAAAATATAGGTTTATTTTATAAGATATTAAATATTCAAGCGTTGGTAACAATCGGTTAGGGGAGCTTATGAAAAATTACAGAATATACCAGGTTGATTCATTCACAAGAGAGCGCTTTCATGGGAATCCTGCGGGGGTAGTTCCGGATGCGGATGGACTCACGGAAGAGCAGATGCAGAGAATAGCGAGAGAGCTTAATAATTCTGAGACTGCGTTTATCTTTAAATCAGATTCTAAAGATTATGATGTTGAAGTTCGTTTCTTTACACCGACGACAGAAGTTCCGATCTGCGGACATGCGACGGTTGCGGCGCATTACGTATATGCGCTTGAAAACAATTTTGACAACAGACGTGTTCGTCAAAAGACAAAAGCAGGAATATTGCCGGTTGATATTATTAAAAACGATAATGATTATTCGATTGTTATGACACAGGGAACACCTGATGTTTCTGAAGCTCTGGGAACGGAAGTAAGAGAAAGGATTGCAGAAGCGCTGGGCATTTCATGTGATGATATCTGCAAGGAATATCCTGTGGCAATTTCTTCGACGGGACATTCCAAAGTCATGGTACCTATTTATTCAAATGAGCTACTTCACGGTCTGAAGCCAAACTTGCAGAGATTAACGGAGATCAGCGCAGATATTGGTTGCAACGGTTACTATGTATTCACGCTTAATCCCGATGAGGATGTACTTGTGCACGGAAGAATGTTTGCACCTGCAATTGGTATCGCAGAAGATCCCGTGACCGGAAATGCAAACGGACCTTTGGGCGCATATCTGGTGCATTACAATATCATGCAGAATCCAAGTGAAGATTATTTTGACTTTAGTATCATACAGGGAGAGGCAATCAAAAGAGACGGAACAATGCGAGTTCATGTTGAAAAAGAAAATGGAAGACCAAGCCTTGTACAGATTACCGGCGATGCAGTGGCAGCGTTTTCTGCTGAGATCACAATCTGAGTCTGAGCTGAAATATTATAATTGACTATCGAACGTTTGTTCGATATAATATGTTTAGTCATTAAAACAGATCAGCAAAGATTTAAGATTTAAGCGTAACAATAGTTCCGATATCGGAGGTGTGAAAACAGTGGAAATTGAGGAATGTATCAAGGACGCGTTTGACGACTCAATGCAGATTTTTATTCAGACAGAAGAGTATAAGCATGAACGCGATGAGATCAACGATATGATCATATCGTTTAGAACCGTGCTAAGTGCGGCACGACAGCTACAGTTTAATGAGATAATAGATGCGATCACGGTTGCAGACAGCAAGCTTGCATCAGAAGCGTATATGCACGGAGTTGTAGAAGGGATAGCATTACGTGATAAGATAATGGGATAAATAATATACCCTCTTTACCGCGAAAAACGGTAAAGAGGGTGTTTTTTATTCATCCTCAGATTCAAGAAGAGCATTTATGAGCTCACGTTTCTGCTTAGATGTCATCTTGGCAGCATTTCTGGCACTAAGTCTGTGAAGCATATAATATTCTGATTCAAAGTCACCATCCTTAGAAGATGTTTCACCATTTAAAAGATAGTCAGTGGTGGTGTGAAGGGCAGCAGCGATATTGGCAATTATCGGACCTTTCGGTACCCGGTCACCTTTGATATATCGCGACATAGATACCTCGGTGACATTGACCTTATCGGCAAGTTCGCGCTGAGTCATGTTAAACTGTGCCAATAATTCAGCAATCCTGCTTCCTAATGTGTTCTCCATAGGATTTCCTCTTTTCTTTTATACTTACCAAAAGCATAGAGTTTTTTACCGAATGTGTCAACATCTATAAACAAAAGGTAAATTAATGTCTTGACAACTTACCAAATGTAATATATCATTAATTCATACTTAAACGAATGGAGGTGATGAAAATGTTTAAATACAGTTAGAGAGCGAACTATATTTTTTTACCAATTGCTTACCGAATGTATAAAACGGAAATGAAACAATTAACTTTCGTTTTATAGCACTAACACAGGAAAGGAGAAAGCGTATGAAAAACTGGTTTAAGGCGGCTGGCATAAATGCAATTAAAGCAGTGGCTCAAACTGCAATAGCCATGATTGGGACTTCAAAAGTTATTGGAGATGTTGATTGGGTAATGGTTGTTAGCGCAGCTTCATTGGCAGGCATGCTTTCCCTGTTAATGAGTGTTGCTAGCATTCCGGAAGCAGAAGCCTGAGCAATGAGACAACTAAATAAAACTTTATAAACAATAAAAACAAATACAAACAATATTAGGAGGAAAATAATATGAAATTAGTAGAAAGCATTTTAACTCAGAATCCTTGTTACACAGAGGGACGTAAGATTGTAGTACAGGGGCTTATGCTCCATTCGGTTGGATGTGCACAGCCAAATGCACAGGTATTTATAAGAAACTGGAACACACCTGAGCACAACAATTCATGTGTTCACGCTTTTATCGACGGAAACGACGGAACAGTTTACCAGACACTTCCATGGGATCACAGAGGATGGCACGCAGGCGGCGCTGCAAATAACACACATATCGGTGTTGAGATGTGCGAACCCGCGAGCCTTAACTACACAGGCGGTTCCAGCTTCACCTGCTATGACGTTAACGGAGCACTGGCTTGTGTAAAGAGAACATACGAAGCTGCAGTTGAGCTGTTTGCGATGCTTTGCAAAATGTATAATCTCGATCCCCTTGAGGATGGTGTCATCATTTCTCACAACGAAGGCGGAATCAGAAAAGTTGCATCAAATCACGTTGATCCTGAGCACCTTTGGAATCAGCTCGGCGCAGGATATACAATGGATGGATTCAGAAGCGATGTAAAAGAGATGCTGGACAAAGGCATTACGGAATTCCCAAAGAGCGGAAGCGTAGAAGAGGCATATCCTTATGTCGGCCCGGTAGGTACTTATCCGTCTACACCTTTTTCTGTAAGAGTTCTTATAGATAATCTGAACATCCGCGCCGATTCGAATTTTGGAGGCACGATCAAAGGACAGACCGGTCGAGGCGTATTCACTATCGTTGAGGTACAGAACGGATGGGGAAAGCTTAGAAACGGAGTAGGCTGGATCTATCTTGAAGAAGAGGCATATTGCACAGTCCTTGACCGCTTGATCTCTGAAAGTTATGAAAAGAAATCCATTTATGAGATTGCCAGAGAAGTAGCGAAAGGAAAATGGGGTAACGGCGAAGAAAGGAAAATGCGTCTTACCGAAGCAGGATATGATTACTATGAAGTGCAGCAGATAGTAAATACAATTGTTTGAAATCATAGAAGAAAAGAGCTTTTGTCTTGGGTAAACTAAGGCAAAAGCTCTTTATTATTGAAAAAGATATGTCAAACGCATAACATACATATGACGTCGTAAAAGACATTTATATATGCAATATATACAAAAACTATATTGTAATATCGTAATTAATTCACGAAATGGATAATTTTTCTATAAAAATATATGTCAACCGATTGACATAAATATACGTCACGTGATAATATCTCCTTACAATAAACAAAGACCTTTTAGAAGGAGGGGTTATTAGAGATGAGAAGGAAAATAGTTTCATTAGTAGTTGGTGCAGCTATGGCGTTATCAATGGTTGCATGTGGTACACAAGGCAGTGAAGAATCTGTTGCTCAGAATACAGCTACAGCCGGAGAGCAGGTTGCAGATAGTGGTGCGGGGGCATCTATCTCAATCTTAAATTCAAAGACAGAGATTCAGACACAGTTCGAGGAAATGGCAAACGAGTATGAAGAGAAAACAGGCGTACATGTTGAAGTATACAACGCCGATACAGATACAACTGTTGCTTCACAGATAGCAACAAAGTATGCATCACACGATCCTTACACACTTTCAATGGTAGATCCTAAAGACATCTACGCAGTAGCAGATGAATATGCTTACGATCTTACAAGTGAGGATTGGGCAAAAAATACAAAGCTTGGCATTACAGTAGGCGGCAAGCTTGTAGGATTCCCTTTCTGCGTAGAGGCAAGAGGTATTCTCTATAACGCAGATGCAATTGAGAAGATCACAGGTGAAAAGTTTGATCCTACATCTGTTGCAAAGTTGGATGATTTCCAGAAGTTGCTTGATAAGCTCGTTCAGGGTGGAATGGAGAAGCCTGTAGGTATCCTTTCAGAGTACTGGTCACTTGGAGCACATTGGTTCCCTATGGTTTATGAAGAGCAGCAGGATCCCGATGCATTTGTAAAGAGCCTTCTTGATGGATCAGGAAACCTTATGGAAAATGAGAAGTTCAAATCTATAATGGATTCTTTTGATACACTCATTAAATACAACTATGCTAAAGGATCAGCTTCAAACGCAGATCGTGAAGAGACATCCATGATGCTTGCAGAAGGACAGATCGCATTCATGTTCGGCGGAAACTGGGATTGGTCAGTAATCAATCAGTATGATTACACTGAGCACCTTGGAATGATGCCTGTTCCTCAGAATACTACAGATGGTTCCAACTTCAACATCGTAGGTGGAGCAACTAAGTACTTCTTTGTTGACAGTTCATCAGATACTACAGATGATCAGAGAAAAGCAGCGCTTGATTTCCTTAACTGGCTTGTAAGCGATGCAGACGGAAACGCATTCCTTACAGAAAAGTGCGCTCTTGTACCTGCATTTGAGAACATCAAGGCTGATAAGCTTGATCCTCTTTCACTTTCAGTAAAGACATATGCTGATGCAGGAAATATGATTCCTACATACAATTATCTTCCTGATGATCACATGACAGTAGTTGGTCAGGAGATCATGCAGAAGTACCTCGATGAGGCAATGGACAGAGGTGGATTGGCAGATGCAGTAACTGAGTACTTCAAGTCTGCAACACCTATTGAGCACTGATATAGATTATTAACGTGATATTTCATTGGGGTCCCAGCTTTTGGGATCCCAATAATAAAAAAGAGGGATAAGAGTTCAGGACACGGGTTGTTTTGAAAGGTGATGCATATGAAAACAAACACACTGGGTTATAAATTAAAGCAGTATTTACTCTTTGCCGGATTAACAACAATAATCTTTGGCAGTGTAGTAATCGTACCTTTTATTTATGGTCTGTATCTTACATTTACAAGCTGGAATGGGGTATCCAGAAATAAGCCGTTTGTCGGCTTTCAAAATTATGCGAATGCTTTTGCGGATGGGGGATATTGGCAATCCCTTGGACGTACATTCTTTTATTCGGCTATAGCAGTTATTTTGGTAAATGCGGTGGCATTTTTAATTGCATACATGGTTACGAGCGGAGTTAAAGGACAGAATTTTTTTAGAGCAGGATTCTTTGTTCCGAATCTGATCGGCGGTATCGTACTTGGCTATGTATGGAAATTTGTATTTAATAAAGCTCTGGTAGAGCTCGCAGGCAATATATCAAGCGGGCATGTTAAATCACTTCTCGCTACGGAGAGCGGTGCGATTGCAGCACTTATTATAGTTTCGGTATGGCAGTATGCCGGATACATGATGCTTATCTATGTCGCAGGTTTTATGAGCGTATCGGAAGATGTTATTGAAGCGGCTAAAATTGATGGCTGTACAGGTAGACAGTCTATCATTCATATATCAATTCCACTTATGACAGCATCATTTGTACAGTGTCTTTTCCTTACAATAACAAGATGCTTCATGGTTTATGACGTCAATCTTTCATTGACAAACGGTGACCCTTACGGAAGCTCTGCACTTGCAGCTATGCATGTGTATAATCAGGCTTTTGTAAATAAGAATTACGGAACAGGTCAGGCAGAGGCACTTATCCTGTTTGTGATCTGCGCGGTTATCGGTGGAATCCAAGTATACGTAGGTAAGAAAGGGGAGGTGCAGGCATAATGGAAAATCAAAAAGCAAAACGCATGAAAATAGTAAGACATGCCATTATGATCGTTGTCTTATCGATTATGTTTGTAGCATTTATTTTCCCTTTCGTAATGGTAATAATAAATGTATTTAAGGTAAAATCAGATATTACGGGCAATCCGCTTGCACTCATCGGAAAGCATGGATTTACACTTGAGAATTTCCCTAAAGCGATTGAAAAGATGAAATTCTTTAATTCATTTGTGAATTCATTTATCGTAACTTTGTGTTCAACCATTGGTACGATCGCACTTTCATCGATGACGGCTTACCTTATCGTAAGAAATAACTGGAAGGCGAATAAAATTTTGTTCGTGCTCATGATCGCTTCAATGGTAATTCCTTTCCAGGTACTTATGATCCCGCTCGTTTCTTTGTACGGTGGAATCCTTGGAATCCTTAATCACAGGATTACTTTGATATTCATGCACATTGGTTTTTCACTTTCAATGGCAACATTCATGTTCCATGGAAGTATTCACACCAATGTTCCGTGTTCATTGGAAGAAGCGGCTACGATTGACGGTTGCAGCAAATGGCAGATCTTTAGCAGGATAGTATTCCCTATACTCAAGCCTACGATCGCAACAGTTGCTATCATCGATGCAATGGCATTTTGGAATGATTATCTTTTGCCCAGTCTGGTACTTGGCAGAAAGGAACTCTATACGATTCCTATCGCGACAAAAGTATTCTACGGCACATATTCAACAGATACAGGTCTGATAATGGCTGCACTTTTGCTTGCGATGCTTCCTATATTGTTGTTATATCTTTTCCTCCAGAGATACATCGTTGAGGGAATCACAGCGGGCGCTGTTAAATAATTTATGAAAGGTTTTATATTATGAAAAAGCTAGAAAACAAATGTATGTTGATCACATACGCAGACAGCATGGGCGAGAATCTTAAAGATCTAGCGTTTGTAATGGACAAGCACTTTAAGGATGCAGTTGGTGGTATACACATACTTCCTTTTTTCCCATCTTCAGGAGACAGAGGATTTGCACCGATGGATTATCACGTCGTAGACAAGGCGTTCGGAGATTGGGATGATATAGAAAAATTGTCAGAGAAATACTATCTCATGGCTGATTACATGATCAACCATATATCGGCGCAGAGTGAGTATTACAAAGATTTCCTTGCAAAAAAGGATGATTCAAAATACAGAGATCTTTTTATCCGCTATAAGGATTTCTGGAAAAACGGCGAGCCTACACAGGAAGAGGTAGACGTTATCTATAAGAGAAAGCCGAGAGCACCTTATGTGGACGCGATGTTCGCAGACGGAACGACAGAGAAAGTATGGTGTACTTTTGATGAAGAGCAGATTGATATTAACTGCAAGTCGGATACGGCAAAAGAGTTTATAAGAGATAATCTTGTAAATCTTTGCGAGCACGGGCTTTCGATCATAAGACTCGATGCATTTGCATATGCTACGAAAAAAGCCGGCAGTTCATGCTTTTTCATAGAGCCTGAAGTGTGGGAGCTTATGGATGGATGCCAGAAAATCGTAGAACCGTACGGGGTTACTTTACTTCCCGAGATCCATGAGCATTATACGATGCAGCAAAAGATTGAGAGCCATGACTATTATGTTTATGATTTTGCGCTTCCAATGCTGCTCATAAATGCGTTATACTATGGACAGTCTACGTATTTGAAGAATTGGCTTAACATCTGTCCAAGAAAGCAGTTTACGACGCTGGATACTCACGACGGAATAGGAGTTGTTGATGTAAAAGATCTCCTTCCCGATGATGAGATAGAGAGGACAAAAGAGGACATCTTTAAATACGGAGCCAATGTAAAAAAGATATACAACACAGCAGCTTACAATAATCTTGATATCTATCAGGTAAATTGCAGCTACTATTCAGCACTTGGTGATGACGATGATGCATATCTTCTTGCAAGGGCGGTACAGTTTTTTGCACCCGGTATTCCGCAGGTATATTATGTGGGACTTCTTGCCGGAAAGAATGACCTTAAGCTCCTCGAAGAGACCAAAGTCGGAAGAAATATAAACCGTCATTATTACAAGCTGGATGAAATAGAAAGAGAAGTCACGAGACCTGTCGTAAAAGATCTATTGGAACTTATGAAGTTTAGAAATGAGCATCCTGCATTTGACGGTGAGTTTATTCTTGAAGATTGCGGTGATGATGAACTTGTCATCCTTAGAAAAAACGGCGATGATTTCGCAAGACTGAGAGCAAATTTAAGGACTAAAAAGTTTACTATCGAGCATTCGTGATAAGTGCGAGACAGCAAACGACACCGGAGGGATTATGGCTACATTAAAGGATGTTGCAGCTCGTTGCGGGCTGACGGTTACAACTGTATCAAGGGTTTTGAATAATAGAGGATATATCTCGGACAAGACGAGGTCTAAGGTATATGCTGCTATGGAAGAGCTTAATTATCAGCCCAATGAAGTAGCCAGATCTCTGTCCAAGAAGTCGACCAATACGATAGGCGTTATTATGCCTCATATAAGGCATCCCTATTTTTCCGAGATGATCAGTAATATTGAAAATGCAGCTAGTAAGAGAGGGTATAAGATTTTGCTCGCAAATTCAAAGGGGGCAGATCATAAGGAAAAAGAATACCTTGATATGTGTACAAGTAATCGTGTTGCCGGTGTCATAGTCTTTTCATCGACCGTTAAGGGGCTCGAGTTTGCAAACAGCAATATTCCGCTTATAACTGTTGAGCGTTTTGTCGAAAACGGAACGGCAGCAGTTGAATGTGACAATGAGCAGGGCGGAATGCTTGCGGCTGAAGCACTTATAGGAAGCGGTTGCAAACATCTCCTTATCATAAGCGGCGTGTCTAAGAGTGTTATGCCTGCCGACGATCGTCTGAAGGGATTTGCCAAAGTCTGCGATGAACGAGGCATAGTCTATAAGGCAGTTTCCACCAGCATGAATCAGTACAATAACCTTGATTATCATTCTCTTTTGAAAGGAGAGCTTAAACTCGACAAAGAGATTGATGGAATCTTTGCAAGTTCTGATCTGATCGCAGCTCAGGTTCTTCAGGTATGCAGGAAAATGGGTAAAAGAGTACCCGAGGATATTAAACTCGTAGGCTTTGACGATGTTCTGCTTTCACAGCTTACAACACCGCCGATCTCTACAATTCACCAGCCTATCAAGGAAATGGCAGAAATGGCAGTTGATCTTGTTATTTCTTCTTCCGAAGGCAAAGTGGTACCAAAGCGCACAATTCTTCCTGTTTCTTACATAGAGAGGGAGAGTACCAAGTGACGCGCTGATTTTGAAAACGTATTATTTGCGTGATATACTTATATTGATTGGTTGTTTATTTATTATCTAAAAATTGTTACCCCATAGTCTTGACAGCGCACAAGAGGAGGTAGTAATGAACAGTAATATTGTCTCCGACCGCAATGATCATGCAAATACAGAATCCCGATATAAGAATCCTTTGAGCAGGAGCATAATAATCGGCTGCCTGCTTTTCACTTTTTTCATCTGTATATTGATGGGAATAATAAGTTTTGTTCAGTTTAGGAAAAAGATGATGAAACAGTTTGAGGATCATCTCAAATACATCGTCACTCTGACCGCTGAACGTATCGATGTCGATGATCTCGACGAATGTATCCAAACACGGCAGGAATCAGAAAAATTTAAGATATTGATCGAATATATGGATCAGGTCATAAGGACGTATGATCTTGACAGCATTGTTATCATCAGACCTGTAAAAGATGGCGATAACTACGATGTTATGCAGGTTATGTCAGGTCTTTTGCCTGAGGAAAGAGAAGGACAGAGCCTGAGGGGCGTTAAGGTTCCTGTTCTTGGAGACAGCCTGAAAGATTTTCTTCCACCGGGATTTCCGGAAGCTGTGTACGCGGAATTGCAGGACTGCCATGATATACATTTTTCAATTTCCAAATCGGATCTTGGAAGAGGGTATAATGCGGTGAAAGGCATATATAAGGAGGACGGCACTCCCGTTGCACTTCTTACGGCGGCGCTTTCGCTTGAGTTCATAGATAAGACCATGAACCAGTACATATATATCGTATCAGTGATCGCGGTTGTGCTTAGCGTTATAGTTACAATATGTATGACTCTGTGGCTTAAACGGCGTGTTACCGATCCTTTGGGACTTATCGAAAGGTCGGCGCAGAAGCTTACAGATCTTGCAGTTAGCAGTCATGGGAAAAAAGAAGTTGATACCGATAAGTTTTTGTTTGAGAGACCGAATGTCAGGACTGATGATGAACTTGGAGCGCTTACGGATTCACTTGTAATAATGGCAAATGAAGTGCGTTCTTATGTACATGATATTCTTACGGCGGAGTCAAAGGTTGCGGAACTTGGCGAACTTGCCAACAAGGATGCTCTTACGGGAATCCGCAATAAGACTGCTTATGACAGCGAGATCAAGAAAATAGAGGGTGATCTTTTGAGCGGACAACTCAAAGAGTTTGCCCTTGCGATGATAGACCTTAACTACCTAAAGAAGATCAACGACAATTACGGCCATGACAAAGGAAATATTTCCATAAAAAAACTCTGTCATATGGTCTGTACCGTGTTTACCCACTCGCCTGTATTCAGGATAGGAGGCGATGAGTTTGTTGTTCTTCTTAAAGGTTCGGACTATCAGAATTATGAGGAACTTCTTGCAGATTTTAACGGACAGCTTGATGCTCTTGCAAAAGATGATTCATTAGACCCTTGGGAGAAAGTGTCAGCCGCTATCGGTGTTGCCTACTGGGGTAAAGATGGCAACAACGATATCGCGACGTTATTTAAATCAGCAGATGAAAATATGTATGAGAACAAAGTCAAAATGAAAGCTGCAAGGGAAGATTAGGCTTTAGTGTTTTCTTTCATCATATGAGCAGATATAGGATATTTATAGAGCAGGTTTGCTGTTAGGATCGCCAGCAGTGAGCCTGCTATTATTATCAGAAAACCTAGGGCTATTGTGCTGGTCAGGCTGATTTTTAAAAATATATCAAGTATGAATGTGAATAAAATTATTAGAAACAATGTGATAAACAAAAATATACTACTTAATATTATGTGTTTGTAGCATATAGCTTCATATATTAGAAAACAAAAGCAGAGTGCACTATAATAAAAAATACCATCTTGGGGATAGAAGTTGTTTTTTGAAGATACATCCTGTAAAGGGGAGCTTGCAATATAAAGTCTGTGCAAGGATATGATTAAAAAAGTGATTATATACATTGGGATTTGTATATAAAAGGGGGATGTGATCTGGAGCTTTTTTGCTGACGCTGATGACTGCGCAAGACCGGATCCGCTTGCGATCATGATGCTTTGATGAAAGAAAAGAACTGAATTAGTAAAGAGTACCATAAAGGCAAAATTATTATATATTAAGAACTCACAGATTATTCCTGCCAATAACATGATTACCGAGAATATAATCTGAGATTTTAAGTGTGGAGCTGTTTTAATTATTGTTATTATTTTTCTGATTTCTTTTTTCATGTCAATTCTCCTTGTAGTAATGGAAAATCAATTGCAGTTTAAGCCTTGTTGTTTAATTTTATAATTTGATCTGCTATTGGATGGTTATAGAGCAGGTTTGCTGTTAGGATTGCGAGCAGTGAGCCTGCTATTATTATCAGTAGTCCACTTAGTATAGAATCCGTAAGTGTGATGCTAGAAAAGAAGTTTGATATAAGGGCATTTGAATCTGAATATAATATAAGTGGAACAACTAAAATCACAAAGGTTATGATTCCAAATACATAAAATTTGTGCATAATAATTTCGCATATCATGGTAACAAAGAATACCAGACTTATTATTAAAATATGTTCGCATTGTACAGCATAGTTTTTTGGCTGTGTCATATCATTCATGGGTTTACTTGCTAGATAAACTCTGTAGATGGAAAGCAATGTAAATACAATTATTTGAGCAGGTAATAGAATGAAAAACGGATATACGGTCTGGAGCTTTTTGGCTGCTGACGATGACTGAACAATATCTGAACCGGATACAACCATTATGCATTGATAAAGAATAATTGCACCGTTCAGAACTATCAATCCTCCAGCATTGTTATAAGATGCTGAGCAAATATCAGAGATTATTCCAAGAAATACTGCTATAACAGAATAGTATATTTTTTGTTTTATTTTAGGAGTGGCTTTTATAATATTTATCATTAGTTTTAATTCTTTTTTCATGTCATTTCTCCTTGAGGTTAGTCACACAACGATCTGCTGTATAACGAAATACCAAAATGCTTATTATAATAGATAAAATAAAAGATATCGGGAGCCATATCATATATGGTATATGTATGGAATCGAGCACAAACAAAAACATCATGGCTACGTTAATTGCGCAAAGTACTGCGTTGAAAAGTATTGATACATAAGTGTATGTTGTATTTGTCAGGACATTTCTTATCAGAGCAAGTATTCCTGTTGTACTGCCGTAATTTAGAAATATTAAAGTCAAAGTAAATATCAGTAATTGGATATTTGCGTCTTTGTATAATAATGCAGAAGATATGATCATGCTAATTATGGGCGGAATGGTTATCTGCGCAAATCTTCTTAACTGGTCTGCGATTATAGCATCTTTCAAAAAACTTTCTGTATAAGGCGAGTTTTTGATCATACCGAAGGAAAAAACTCTTGAGGTTATCCCGTTAAGTGTAGAATAATCCAAGAATAAAGTGAAAGCTGTGAGTATGCTCATCATGATAACTAAACCTATATAACTATCGAATTGCATCATTTTTACTGCAACCGGAATGAGCAAAACAGGCATGATAACAAGTGTTCCAAGGTTGTAAAGAAAGCTGCAAAAACAGTTATGCGCTGTTATCATTCTTGATAAATGTTTCATTTATGTCGTCCTCCGATCAGTTTATAGAGCTTATGGACTTGGTGCGTGTATATGCGCGCATTATGCCGACAGATAGCTGGGAAAGATTGGGAATCTCCGTATCTATATCCATACCTGCAAGCTTTTCGATGTTTTCGCTTAGGCAAAGTCCTTCAAAGCCGTATGCACTTGAAGTCATATCGTAAAGAATGTGTTTTGCCTTTTCTTCATCCTTCTTTTCACCGCGGACAAATACATACTTTTCCTTGAGATCTTCGACGAAGCCCTGTTCAACTACGGTTCCGTTTTCGATAATGATCGCGTAATCAGTTACATTCTCCATATCTGAGATGTTATGGGTGGAGAAGATGACCGATCTTTCGTTTTCTTCTGAAGTAGCGATGTAGTCACGGATTATGGAACACAGCTTTTCTCTCATAAGAGGATCGAGAGGAGATGCGGGTTCATCCATGAGAAGCAATTTTGTGTCTCTTGCAAGAACACCTGCGAGCATAAGTTTGATGCGGTTTCCGTCGGAGAGATCGCTGACTTTTTTGTTTCCCTCAAAAGCATTACCTGCCGTGATCGCAAGTTCATCTGTGAGACGATCGTATTTTTCTCCGTCAAAGTTATCAAATAATACTTCCTGTAGCTCTTTTGTCTGCTTAAGTGTCCAGTGGGGGAGGAAATAGTATTTGTCTGTTCCTGTATATCCGATGTTCTCTTTGACGTAAGGAGTGTTCTCTCTGTCTTTTTCCGTATAACTTCCAAAGTATGTGATGTCACCTTTATGTTGCTTCTTTATACCTGCGATCATTTCAAGCAATGTGGTCTTGCCGGCACCGTTTTCACCGATAAGAGCTGTCGCAAATCCTTTTGGAAAATCAATACTGTCAATATTAAGCTCAAAATGACCGTACTTTTTTTGGATGTTTTTACAAGATATGACTGTTTCTGCTTTCATAGCGCATTGCCTCCGTTTTATTCGTTGTCTAATTTCTGTAATGTCTTTAGAGTGTCGACCAGTTCGCGGTCTGACATTTTCGCAATCTTTGCAAATCTGATCGCATCCATAAGTGCGTCCTCAACCTTGCGTACATGCTGTTCGCGTAGCATTTCGGTGTCCTGGGCATTTACGTAATAGCCTTTTCCCTGAACAGCAGTCACAAGCCCTTCGCTCTCAAGCTGTTCATATGCCTTTATGGTTGTGATGACGCTGATCTTTAGTTCTTTGGCGAGCCCTCTTATCGATGGCAGATACTCGCTTTGTTCGATGCGGCCTTCAAGAATTTCGCCGCGGAAGTAGTCGGATATCTGCTGGTAGATAGGCACCCCTGAATTCTGTGATATTTTCATATGGTTCCTCGATTAAAAGATACAGTATATGTTTTTTGGCTACATGAAACTGTTTATGTGTTATATATACACCTATAACACATAAGTGTCAATAATCTATAGTCAGAAAAATTTTTTTGATTAATTTTGCAAATAGTATTGACTTATTACGACTGGCGTAGTATAAATACTATGACAGACATATTACGACTATCGTGGTATGGTACAAAAAAGAAACGGAGGTGATCGATAGAAGGAATTGATGCAATTACAGCCTAATAAATGATCAGACCCCATTTAAGAGCGAGAACATATAGTTTAGAAAGCCTGTCTGCTATATTGTTCCCGCTCTTTCTCTGTGGTTTTTTGTGGAAAATCGTACACATTTATTGTGTAGAAGTATAAATTATGTGCGGAATGAAGCACTAAATCAATCTTTATGATACAATAATATGCAGTTAAGGAGAAATGTGTATGCGTATTATTAATATTATAGAAAACACTGCAGGTAAAAATGACTGCATACCGGAGCATGGACTGTGCTTCTACGTAGAGACCAAGAAACATAAGATTCTCGTGGATACCGGAGCATCTGGACTCCTTGTAGAGAATGCCGATCAGCTTGGTATAGATCTGGCAGATGTGGACACTGTTGTTATCACACACGGACATTACGATCACGGCGGTGGTATCCTTTCTTTTGCAGATCTGAATGATACCGCGACGATATATATAAGCGAGCACGCTTTCCAGAAATTCTATTCGACGTCGCGTGGACGCAGACCTAGATATATAGGTCTTAGCAGAAAGGTAAAAGACCTTCCTCAGTTGGAAATATTAGAGGATGGCGTAACCAAAATTGACGATGAACTCACAATCTTTTCCGATATAGGGGACAGATATGAGAACCCTCAGACGAACAGTACTCTTTTCATAAAAGAGGGCAGTGAGCTCGTAGAAGATGATTTCAGACACGAGCAATGCCTTGTTGTGTCGAGCGGCGGCAAAAAAATATTATTTTCGGGCTGTGCACATAACGGTATTCAGAATATAATGGATAAGTATGTGTCGATATTCAAGAGCGAGCCTGATGCGGTAATAAGCGGTTTCCATACTGCAAGGGACAGAGGATATTCCAAGGAAGACATTAAGGAAATCCGCAATATTGCTAAAGATCTCGCAGAGTACGAGTCGGTATATTATACCGGTCACTGCACAGGCGTTGAGCCGTTTGAAGAGATGCAGAAGATCTTGAAGGATCAGATCAAGTACGTTCATTGCGGCGATGAGATCAAGTTTGGCGATTCGAGAAAGAGCAGAAGCAGAAGTAGAGACATGGATATTGATGATGACATCGACAATAACATTGATGACGATGAGGAAGAGACAAGAACATCAAGATCCAGAAGCTCAAGAGCTTCAAGACGCAAAGAAGAGCCTGAATCCGCTCCGAGAGAGAGAAGATCATCGAGAGCGAAGGAGGCTGTAGAATCAAGACCTAAGGAAAAAGCGTCTTCGAGAGAATCTTCAAGAGAAAAAGAAGCAGTGGTTTCAAAGCCGAAAGAAGCTTCAAATTCAAGAGTTAAACAGGCAGTAGTTTCAAAGCCTAAAGAGACAGCAGCTGCAAAGAAAAAAGATGCAGAACACGTAAAATCAAAGGAAACAGCACCTGCGAAGAAAGAAGATACAGTGGTTGTAAGAGCTGAAGATACTGTAAGGGCAAAATACAGAAGGATAACAGAGACTCTTATTAAGAGAGGGTTATCTTTTACATCAATGGAAAGTTGTACATCGGGGCTTATTGCTTCGCTTATAACAGATACAGAAGGCGCATCAGCCGTAATGAAGGGAGCTTACATTACATACAGTAATGAGGCTAAGGTTCTCCACGGAGTTCCGAAGGAGACAATCGACAAATACGGAGTGTACTCATATGAGACTGCAGAGGATATGGCATTTTCTGCAGGTGCGATCTATGAGGCGGATGTTGCTATCGGAGTGACAGGAACAATGGGAAATACTGATCCTTCAAATGATGACAGTGTTCCCGGAGAGGTTTATTTTGCGATCGCGTCCAAATTTGGAAACAGAAGCTATCATGCAAATATACCGCCGAAGCACTCAAGATATGAGTATAAGCTTGCCGTCGCAGAACTTGTGGCGGACAAATTGATAGAGATCATAGGAAAATAACTCACGGAGGGATTCTTAAAAAATGCAAAAATGGGCAAGACTTTTATATCAGCCGGCGCTACCACTCAATGGGAAGGTGCCTGTTACGGGAAGCGAGGAACATATCGGTATTTCCAAAAAAGCTGCGGATGAAAGTGTTGTTCTTTTAAAGAACAATGGGCTTTTGCCTTTAAAGAACGTCGAGAAGGTGTCTCTGCTTGGTAAAGCGTCATATGAGTACGTAAAGGGCGGAGGAGGATCCGGCGACGTATACTGCGAATATACAAGGTCGTTGTATGACGGACTTAAAATGCGCGGAATCAGTGTGTATGAGCCTATTATTGAATATTACAAGGAAGAACTTGATAAGCAGTACGCGAAGGGATGTGTTCCCGGAATGACAAAGGAACCGACTATTCCTTCAGTTATTCTCAAAAATGCTACAAGATTTTCTGATACAGCTATTGTTGTCATCAACAGATTTTCAGGCGAAGGCTGGGACAGAAGTGATATAGACGGAGACATCGAAACGTTTAATCCATGGCCTGCCGGAGTTAAGATGACGACTTTGTCGAAAGTGATTTTCCCTGATGGAGATTTTTATCTTTCATTTGAGGAAAAAGAGCTTGTCCAGAATGCATGTGATATCTTCAATAATGTCATTGTTGTTCTCAATATCGGCGGTGTAATGGACTGCAGATGGATAGAGGGCAATGACAGGATTGATGCGGCTGTTTATATGGGACAGGGCGGAATGGAAGGCGGTCTTGCGGCAGCAGACGTCATCCTTGGAAAAATATGCCCTTCAGGCAGACTTGCAGATACATTTGCGGGTACTCTTGAGGATTATCCGTCAACAAAGGGATATCACGACTCTTTTGACTATGTTGATTACACGGAAGACATATATGTTGGCTACAGATTTTTTGAGACATTTGAAAAAGCTGCCGACAGAGTTATCTATCCTTTTGGATACGGTCTTTCATATACAACGTTTGAAACAGAAGTTTTGGGTGCTGTCAAAAAAGACGACACTATCATTTTCAATGTAAAGGTTACAAATACAGGAAGAGTTCCCGGAAAAGAAGTTGTGCAGCTCTATGTTTCTGCGCCTGCGGGCAAGCTTCTTAAACCAAAGAAGAGCCTTGTTGATTTCGAGAAGACCAAGGAACTTCAGCCGGGAGAAGCTCAGCTTCTTACTCTTAAGATTACCGAATACGGACTTTCATCTTATGATGATCTCGGTAAGTTCAGTGATGCATCTTATGTTCTTGAAAAGGGAAAATATGAGTTCTACCTTGGAAGCAATGTAAGAGATGCTGCAAAGATATCATTCTTCTGGGAGAACTTTGTTGATAAGGTTGTGTGCACACTCAGTCACAAGGCTGTTCCCGTTGCGCTCAAAAAGAGACTTTTGGGTGACGGAACTTATGAAGAACTCCCTCTTGGAGAGAAGCCTGACAAGAACGAGAGCGTAATTGAAAAGATGGAACCCGGTACAGAGGAAGCACTTGCTCCTACTGAGAAGGGACTCAAGAGACATTATTACACAATGCCTTTGATAGACGGTGCAAGGTCACTTGCCGAAGTTGCGGAAGGCAAGATTACTCTTGATCAGTTTATGGATCAGCTTTCCATAAATGATATGATAGAGCTTCTTGGAGGTCAGCCCAACACAGGTGTGGCAAATGTATTTGGATTTGGTAATATGGGCGAATATGGCATTCCAAATGCAATGACTGCGGACGGACCTGCGGGTGTTCGTATTATGCCTGAGACGGGAATCAGAACTACAGCATTCCCATGTGCAACGTCTATAGCTTGTACCTGGAACAAAGAGATCGCAGAAGAGATCGGAAGAGCAGGAGGAGAGGAACTCAAAGAGAATAACCTCTGCGTATGGCTCACACCGGCTGTAAATATACATAGAAATCCTATGTGCGGAAGAAATTTCGAATACTATTCGGAAGATCCTTATCTCACAGGTAAGATGGCAGCAGCGATGGTGCGCGGAATTCAGAAAAACCACGTTGGCGCAGCTGTTAAGCACTTTGCTTGTAACAACAAGGAGATTAACAGAAAGCACTGCGATTCAAGAGTATCAGAGAGAGCGCTCAGAGAGATCTACTTAAAGCCTTTTGAGATGATCGTAAAAGAAGAGCAGCCTTACACCATAATGTCATCATATAACGTAGTTAATGGTGAGAGAGCATCTGAGTGCAGAGATCTCATAACCGGAATCCTTCGCGAGGAGTGGGGATTTAACGGACTTGTTATTTCCGATTGGTGGACAAGAGGAGAGCATTACAAGGAGATCAATGCAGGTAATGACCTTAAGATGGCGACCGGATTCCCTGAGAGAGTTAAGGAAGCCCTTGAGCTTGGCGCTGTAAGCGAAGAGAACATTCGTATAAGTGCAAAGAGAGTATTAAGAACATTACTTAAATTTGATTGATAATAAGACAATGAAAGAGGACTAAAGAGATATGGCTCTTTAGTCCTCTTTATTTATGTGAAGGCATTACGTGTTGCCATGCCGGCAAACAAAAATAAAAATAATTAGTTTTGGGGGTTTTAGTAAGGGGGTATATTTTTATTCTGTGACAGTTACAAAGTTACTGTCTACGTAAGCATCACCTTCCAATGTTTTGATCTTGTACCAACCGTCGACCTCTTCTAGTATTTCATACTGATTGTCGTTGCATACGAATCCAATGATGTTATCATCACTGTCTTTGCTTGGAGTGGAACGCGCTCTGATTGCAGAGTCAGCAGGGGCAGCGATTGTCGCAACCTTGGCTCCGTTAGGTACTGTGAGTTCACCGATTGTAGCTTCTTCAGGGACTGAACTTTCAACCTCTGAGTCTTCGGTGGAAGTTGCTTCTGTGCTTTCAGAAGTTTGTTCTGATGAACGGGTTATAGTGATCGGTGAAGCTGTAACTTCTTCAGAAGAAGCAGAAGAAGCAGAAACGGCATCTTCTGTATTGCTACCGCATCCCATAAGTGTCAGCATCATAGCAGATGCCAATAAAACAGCAGACATGTTTTTACTTTTCATTATTTTTTCCTCTCTCTCTTTTCACTTTATGTCATGACCACTGGAATTTATCGTAGTTTGCATCGTTCTTATATTCGATTGATGCTACTTTTCCGTTTTCAACAGAAAAACTGATAGTGTAATCACCCATATCATAGACGAAGGACTCGCCAAAGTATTGGACATATTCTTCCTCTGTTAATTCTCTGCCTGTAGGTCCGTCAAATACCTGTGCATGCTTGCCGTTTGGAGTACCGTATGCTGCTATGAGTTCATCTTTTGAGCTTCCGACTTTGATGCCACGTGAAGTTGTCATAACCGGTTTGCGTGTGCTGATAGTTATCGGAGTTTCGGTTCCAAAATCATTTCGTGAGATCATGCCAACCGCTTCATTTTTTCCATATGAGTAAAGTGACTGCAAATTCTGTATATTGGAATCTGAAGGATTGTATCCACCCATAGCCTGGTTGATTGTATTAAAGTCGCTGAATATGGATATTACATTATTGTTATAAGTGAATTGATGATCCTGCAACTTGCTTGTGTCTATATTTACTGTAGTATTAGTATTTGTTGAAGCCTTAGTCTGCTGCTTATTCTTTGCAACAGTAGTGTTGTTGTCAAAACCGTACCAGAGAACATTATTTTCCTTGGAATTGAAATAGAAATAAAGGTTGTATGTGCCAAATTCATATGTATAAACATATTCACTGCCGGTCTGACCTGTGTAATTCTCACTCTTTGCAGGATTGCCATATGCGGAAATTACCTTATCTTTTGAATCTCCGATTCCGATATTGCGAGATGTCAAAATGCTCTTTGAATCAAGAACCGAGAGAGCAAGAGGAAGTTCAGGACTCTCACCTGTATATGTTGAGAAGGTGATGTAGTCGTAGCTATAAGTTAACTCGTTTGCTCCATATGACTTTTTGTTTTTATATGATCCAAGGTCTGCCAATGTCTTTGAAGCGTCGTTCAATACAGAGATTGCCTTGCCGTTATACATGATCTCGTGATCGGCAAGCTTTGCAGGTGTCTGCTGCGTGGTAGTGGTTGTACTTGTAGTCGAAGCAGCAGTAGAAGCTGCGGAATTTGTTGTCTTATCGGCAGATGAAGCGGTTGTCGCTGCATCCTTGTTATTTGTAGAATCTGTAGAAGCTGCTGTTGATGAAGCGGTTGTGGCAGCGGCTGCAGATGTCTCAGATGATGCGGCTGTTGCAGCTTCTGTAGCAGTAGATGCTGCGGATGAAGCTATAGCTGATGCGTCTTCTGAAGCAACCATTTCAGCCTTTGCGACTTCTCTTTTTGCTTCTTCTGTCATTTCAAGATCGCTGCTTCCCTCGGAAGCGTTTGGTACGCCTTCACAGCCTACAAGTGCAAGCATCAATGTTGATGCCAAAAGAATGGCTGCTGTGTTTCTTTTTTTCATAATTAACTCCTATATTTCTTTGTGGTAATAACAATTATGCTTCTCTAATCATTAAAAAATCTTTAAATCATTATGCTTTATCTGGTCTTTTCATATTCAGTAACTTGTTCATCTGCGCTATTGTTGGTAAAAGCAAAGTATTCTACCTTTCCATTAGCATATCCAATTCCTAAAGTAAATGAATTAAACTTATATTCAACATATTCACCATAATCCTCTGTGGGGTCACCATAAGCGGCTACGACATTTTCTTTTGGATCACCGACACTGACATTTCGTGAAGTTGGTATTCCGGGTTCACAAACAGACATGTAGTATGGAAGTGTTTTTCCGTTAATAGTATAAGTTCTGTAACCAAAATTCTTTTTATCCCAATAATTGGTAGGAGATTCTTTTGAAAATTCATCATCAATCTCTTCGGGCTTACCAAGTTCGTTAAGTGTTCTTTCCGGATCGTTCAAAACAGAAACATCTTTTCCTCTAAAGTTGACTGTTGAATCAGCAAGTTCATCGCTGCTTTCGCAATTTTTTCCGCTTCCGGTATTTGCATCCGGAGAAAGAGATACAGCGCCGTCGTCAAGTTCATCCGAGAAAGTCTCAGCACCATCGTCAAGTTCATCCGAGAAAGTCTCAGCACCATCATCAGGTTCATCCGAATATGTTTCCATGCCTTCACTTCCTTCTATAACTTTAGATGGACTACTGCATCCTATAAGTGAAAACATCATGGCAGATGCTAATATTATTGCTATTGTTTGCTTTTTTTTCATATAATATTCCTCCTTCTAAACTTTTCTCTCTCTTAAAACCTTTTAATTTGCTGCGTAGCCGATTGCCTTTACTGTGTTATTTTTTTCTAAAAAGAATATAAGTGTGTAATCGCCGAAGTCATAATCGATTTCATTTGAACCGTCAAGCTTGCTTGCTTCACCTTCTCCATAAGCAGAAATTACATCTTTATCGGTGTTTCCTATTGAAACACCTCTTGATGTTTTAATATTACTGTCATAGATTATTATTGAATCTGTCTTTCCGTCGATTACTGAAACATCGATGGCGTCAGGATCGTCACCAAATGTGTACATTTTGTCTTTTGGATCATCACTTGTTGGAGCCTGATCCTCAAAAGATGGTTCGCCGAGAGCGGACTTGATTGTATCGAAACTATCGGTGAAAGATACTGTTTTTCCGTTATATTCAAAAGTTGCGTCGCTTGCGTCGGCAGCGCTTGGTTTATTTGCAATGATTCCGGTTCCTTCATCTTCAGGAGCTTCCGCTTCCGAGCTTACTGAGACTTCCGATTCGGTCGAATTCCCTGAATCCGGTTCTGCAGTAACTCCGCAGCCTGCAAGTGCAAGCATCATTGATGATGCAATAATGATTGCTGTTAAATTTCTTTTTTTCATAGACTTTTTCCTTTTTCCCTGTTAAAATTAAATGCATATCACGTGTATTAGTGATACTAGTACACTTATAGCACAATATTTTTCCGATGTCAATATCCTAAAAGTATTATGCGGATGAGATTATATAGTTTGGAGGAATATCAGAATGAATGTAAGATTAGTGAAAAAAGTTTTACCTTATATGGCGGTTGCAACAATGACAGCAACTATGCTTATGGGATGCAGCACCGGGGATGTTGCTAAGATTGCGGAAGAAAGCGGAATAACAGAAGCTTTGGATAATAAGACAGACAGCACAGAAGAAACAGTTACTGAAGATACCGTAGATGATGCAGCTTCTGATGTAGCAGAAGAGAGCACTGACAGTGAGGCAGCAGATAGTGAAGAAGTGTATACAGATCCAAACGGATGGAGTGTACCTTATAATCCTAAGTATTTTAAAGTTGATCAGCAGAGCGATAAGGTAGTATTTACTTACACAGGCGGAAAGGGTGAGCCCAGTACTATTACTTTCAAGTATCAGGAAGGTAAGTCCGGAAAAGAGCTTGCAGATGAATTTTCTAAATCATACGGCGGAGCACAGATCGAAGACAGAGATGACTTCATGTATGTTGAGAATGTAAAGAGCTTCTATATAGAGAAGGAACCTGAAGATTCTGCTAAGGGACCTTTCAACATCGCATTTACAAGAGATTATAAGGACGGCGGCTTCTCAATGGAAGTTCTCGAGAAGCATTGCGGAGATGAAATGGACGATATGAACACTTCAGATATGATCGGACTTATTATGGGATCGATCAAATTTGATAAGTAAAGATATAGAATAGTTTTTGAAGTTTTTTTATATTGCGCTTTATAAATTGCCTGCCTCTATTTCTGAATTAAGAAAGTAGGCAGGAGAATTTACCGGCAAAATCCTACCTCTAATTCGAATAGTTGGAAAGTAGGCAGGAATAATTAAAGGAAATACCCTGCCTCAAATCCAAATAATCAGAAAGTGGGCAGGAATAATTAAAAGAAATACCCTGCCTCAAATCCAAATAATTGGAAAGTAGGCAGGAATAATTAAAGGAAAAGCCCTGCCTCTAATTCGAATTATCAGAAAAGAGGCAGGGATAATTAAAGGAAAAGCCCTGCCTCAAATCCGAATAATTGGAAAAGAGGCAGGGATAATTAAAGGAAATGTCCTGCCTCTAATTCAAATAATTGGAAAAGAGGCAGGAATGATTAAAGGAGATGCCCTGCCTCAAATCCAAATAATTGGAAAGTGGGCAGGAATAATTAAAGGAAATGTCCTGCCTCAAATCCGAATAATTGTAAAAGAGGCAGGAATAATTAAAGGTACATAGTGTTTTATGACAAACAAAATATGTGTTAATACAGATGAAGATTCTTTATCGGTGATTGACAATAAAATATGTGCAGTTGTAGATTCCACGGAGCATGTTTTTGATTTGGATTCCGTAGAAAAGATGGTGATTCTGACAACTGATCTGGGACCGTTCTATGATGATATGGGGCTTGCAATAGATGTTGGAAACAATAATGTGATCTTTATCATGTCCGGTCACAGGTGTTTTAAAAGCTTTTTGTTTGATCAAATAGGGAAAGCATTGCCGATCGATTATCAAAAAATAATTGATGCTTCTATATGTACAACTAATAATGTGTTTGAAATCTATGTAAATAAGAAATAATAAATATTGCGAACTTCTCATATCTTTTAGGTATGGGAAGTTTTTTATTGAGTTATACTGAAAACAGTATAGGGATTTTTCGTTTTATCTTAAACAATTCTTAAAGATTTACCCTATTGGAACTTAAATATTTTTTCAATACAATGTAGCTATGATTAATCATTGAAAATATACGGGAGAGAAAATGAACAATATTCTTATTTGTGATGATGAGCAGGACATTTTATCTGCACTTCGAATTTATCTTGAAAGTGATGGCATGAACGTAACTTCGGCTTCTAATGGAAAAGAAGCGGTTGAAATAATGCAGAGTCCGATTGGAAATGACATACATCTTATCCTTATGGATGTGATGATGCCTGAGATGGATGGAATAGCTGCGATGGCAGAGATCAGAAAGACATCAAATGTGCCGATAATCATGCTCA
>JAFZQT010000138.1 GCA_017620235.1 Butyrivibrio sp.
AAAGTGCTTGATGAGTCGATCTTGGCTATCTCAAATGAAGCAGAGCATATGAACCATCTGGTTGAGCAGCTTCTTTTCCTTGCGAGGGGCGACAGCGGAAAGACAGTACTGCAAAAAGAGAATATTGTACTTAATGAATTGATGAAGGAAATATATGAGGAATCATTTTTAATAGATGAAGAGCATCCGTACAGATTCAGGGATGTCGAGGAGATTATAAACATTGAAGCCGATCGTGCGCTCTTAAAGCAGGCGGTGCGTATACTTGTGGATAACGCGGCGAAGTATACGGAAAAAAATGACGAGATAATACTGGGCGTTGGGCGCACTGACGATGACAGACCGTATCTGATGGTGCAGGATACCGGTATCGGTATGTCTCAGACGGACGTTGAGCACATGTTTGAGCGCTTCTACAGGGCTGACGAAGCCAGAAGCTATCAGGGAACAGGACTTGGGCTGTCTATTGCGAAGTGGATCGTCGACCGGCACGGCGGACATTTTGAAATTCTTTCAAGAACAGAGCTTGGAACACGCATTTTGATTGTTTTACCTTAGGACATTCTAATTAAGAAAGTTTACATAATTTTTTTGAATTGCTCTATTTATAATTCTCATCTTGGTGTGGTATACTTGGTGTGACGGCAAAAAGTTAATTTGTCAACGTAGATACACGTGATGTTTAGGAGAATATGAGCTTATGAAGAAGGTCGCTCTGGTAATGGAAAGCTGGGGAAGATACATTACAAATGCATGGATAGACGGAATGCTCACTAAGATCAAGGAAAAAGATGCAGATGTAAATCTTTATGTTTTCAACGCTTATGCCAATTGGAGCACAGATGAGTTATATAATCAGGGAGAACATTATATATTTGGTCTTCCTGATTTTAGTGATTTTGACGGAGTTGTTGTTGAACTCAACAATACAGAGGTGCCCGGTGTAAGAGATGATGTCATCAAAAGAGTCAGAGAATCGGGCACGCCGGCAATCCTCATCAACTCTAAGGAAGAGGGCTTTTATCTTGTTGGTGTAAATAATTACCGGTGCATGTATGAGAACATAAGCTTTTTGTATAACGAAAAGAATTGCAAGAGCTTCTGGTTTGTCATGGGACCCGAGGAGAATTATGAGTCCAGACAGCGTGCCCAGGCGCTTGTTGATTTTGCAAAAGAGAACGGCTTAAAAAAGAACAAAGATTATGTTCTTGAGTATAACGGCGGATTTGATATAAAACACGGCAGAGAGGCGTTTAGAAAGCTTTACGGAGCAAAGAAAAATCCCAAAATGCCTGATGCTGTTATCTGTGTAAATGATAATCTTGCGGTAGGCGTACTGGCTGAAGCGGAAGAAAAGGGCATTAAATGTCCTGAAGATTTCTATATAACGGGATTTGATGATTTTGACAAAGCAAGATTTTATAGTCCCAGAATATCTACAGTAAGCTATAAAAGAGAAGACGCAGGAGAGCTTGTTATAGATCTTTTCCTTGATATATGGGAGGGAAAGACTGTTCAGCAGGAAAATTATATTAAGTCTACGCATATATATTGGGATAGCTGTGACTGCAAGTCTGATATCGTCGTAGATGAGCGCGCTCAGATGAAGGGAAATATCCTTTGGAACGAGAGCAGCGTAGAGTTTGCGAATAATCTTTTGAAGCTTTCTTCGAGAATCACTCATGCCGACAGCATGAAGGAAATGGTCGACGTTATCCGCGATGTTGTCAAAGTATCCAGATGTGAAGACATCATAATGGTCCTTGAACCCAAGTTCTGGGCTCAGTTTGAGAGCGCCGAGGAAGAATGGATATTTGATACGGCTTATATCAACGAAGATTGTATAAAAAATATCTTTCCAACGTTTGAAGGAAGTGGAAAAGGCGATTGCTATCTCTTTATCCCTATTCATTTCAGGGAAAAGAGCGCAGGTTATCTTGCGATGAAGAATCCGATATACCTGATGCAGCAGCAGTTCCTTTTTGACCTTATCAATACATTTTTATCCGGAATGGAGATCCTTTATCAGAAAGAATGTCTTGCTAGGGCGAATGAAAAGCTCTCAGATCTTTCGGTTAAGGATGCCCTTACGGGACTCTATAACAGACTTGGATTTGGAGAATACGCTGAGAAGCTGATCGCCGATGGGCATAAAAAGGGCACTCCGATGCTTATTCTTTATTCTGATCTGGATATGCTCAAGTATCTTAATGACACCTATGGCCATGAAGTTGGAGATCAGGCTATAATCTGTGCTTCCAATCAGTTAAAAGAGCATGTCACTCCTGATGGAATGTGCTTCAGACTGGGCGGCGACGAATTCCTTATCATCGATAGATTTATGAGCGATGAGATAGTAAAGGACTGCATCGTCGAGATCAGAGAAAAATTGGTAAGAGATTCAAGAGAGATAAAGCTTCCGGTAGATCTGTCACTCAGTTTCGGATATGTTGTGACCGAGGGAACCGGCAAAGTATATCTGGATGAATATATAAGCAGAGCAGATACCTTGATGTATGAGGATAAGAGAAGGAGACGGAAAGGTAGGATATAGCAATGCCTGATTGGCTTAAGAATGCAGTATTTTACGAGATTTATCCGCAGAGCTTCTATGATACGAATAATGACGGAATAGGTGATATTCAGGGAATCATAGAAAAGCTTGATTATATCAAGGAGCTTGGAGCAAACGCGCTCTGGATCAATCCGTGGTATGATTCGCCGTTTAAGGACGCCGGATATGATGTGAGAGATTACAAGAAAGTTGCTTCAAGATACGGAACAAACGAAGATGCAAAGCGCCTCTTTGAAACGGCGCACAGCAAAGGAATACATGTACTACTCGACCTTGTTCCGGGACATACATCGGAAGAACACGAGTGGTTTAAAGAAAGCGGGAAAGCGATTCCCGTTGTTGACGGAGTACCTAAAAAGTACGAGCATTCCGACAGATATATATGGACTGAATACTGGCTGTCAGGAATTGGCGGCCATCCTTACATAAGCGGGGAATGTGACAGAAACGGCGTGTATATGCTGAATTTCTTTAAGTCGCAGCCCGCTCTTAATTATGGTTTTGCCAACCCCACCGAGAGCTGGCAGATGTCTTACAAAGATCCCGAACCTCAGAAAACACTTGAACTTATAATGGATGTGATGAGATTTTGGCTTGATATGGGATGTGACGGCTTCAGAGTTGATATGGCTGATTCTCTGGTAAAAGATGATGATGACAGAAAGTCTTGCACGTGCTCGCTTTGGAAAAAAGTAAGAGCTATGCTTGATAAGGATTATCCCGAAGCGGCAATGGTCTCAGAGTGGTCGAACCCCGAGCTTTCTTTGGCGGACGCCGGATTCCATATGGATTTCTATCTTGATCATGCGGGAAACGGATACAACAGACTTTTCCGAGATTATGAGACCTTGGAAAAATACCATGTATTCCCGATAGCAGAGGATAGGAAGAATACCGTCGGTAAGGACAGGAGCTTTTTCAAAAAAGACGGTGACAACGACGCATCGGCATTCTTAAGTGACTATATTCCAAAGTATGAAAAGACAAAGGATGCAGGCTACATATGCTTTATGACCTGCAATCACGATACGCCGAGACCTGCAAGGACACTTGATACGACCGAGCTCAAGATCGCGTATGCGACTATATTTACATTGCCCGGAGTGCCTTTTATCTATTACGGTGACGAGATTGGAATGAGGTATATAGAGAATCTTCCGACCAAGGAGGGCGGCTATACCAGAACGGGCAGCAGAACACCAATGCAGTGGGACGTAGATGCAGTGAATATGGGATTTTCCGGAGCATCTAAGGATAAGCTCTACCTTCCCGTAGATGAAGGCGGTACATCCGTTAAGAGTCAGCAGCAGGACAAGGCGTCATTATATAACGTGGTAAAAGATATTCTTTCTATTAAGGGAAAAGAGAGAGCGCTTGACGCAGACGCTTCATTTGAAGTACTGTGCAGCGGCAAAGATAAGCCTTTTGTGTATAAGAGAGGCAATCTGATAATGATGGTCAATACGGGTGAAAAAGATGTCGAATATACAGCGGACTATCCCGCTGAAGAAGTTTATTCTATCGGCAGGATAGAGCGCACCGGTTCAAAGATAGTGCTTAAGGCACAGAGTTTTGGAATCATGAGATTAAAGTGATGATTCTTTTGCCTCTGCTAAAAGCTGATCCATGAAATCATAGATATCATCGCGACCGTCTTTACTTAAAGCGGAGTAAGGGAAAATCCTTACATCCTCAGGAAGACCGAGCCCGTTTCTAAGCATGTTAAGATGCTTTTCGTGCTGGCTCTTTTTGATCTTGTCGGATTTGGTCGCAATAATGACAGGCTGGAATCCCTGATGAACGATCCATTTGTACATCTGAACGTCGTTTGCTGAGGGTTCATGCCTTATATCGATCAAAAGAAAAACTCGAAGGAGCTGTTTGGAAGTGTGAAGGTAGTTTTCTACCATCTTTCCCCACTGCTCCTTTACTTTTTCGGGCACGCGTGCAAAGCCGTATCCTGGAAGGTCTACGAGATAAAATTCATTGTTTATGTTGTAATAGTTTATTGTCTGGGTTTTGCCCGGCTCCTGCGAAGTTCTCGCATAATTTTTCCTGTTCATGATGCCGTTTATAAGTGAGCTCTTGCCGACATTACTTTTTCCCGCAAATGCAAATTCGGGGTACGGATTGTCGGGAAGGGTACTTGTGATACCGCAGACTGTTTCAAGGTTTACGTTCTTTATTACCATTGTATTTTGTCTCCATAATCAAATTTGTTCGCTTCAGGTGCAAACGGAACTGAGTGATGCTTTGTGACATATAAAATATTCACCTTGGGCATTTATATATGCCTTTTTATGGTGGTTTTTATATCATTAGCATATAAAAGCTTTTCGCATATACTATCTTATATGCTTTTTTTGCTAAAGTTTCAGACCAAAAGCATATAATATTTAGGTTTTATATTTGTTTTATCTGATAAGCGAGAAGTTTCTTGGGTTAAAAGACATATAAGGTTTATGTTAAGCAGCTACCTTATATGCTTTTGGAATTAAGCTTTACATTACTTAAGCACAGAGTATATTCTACACTATAAGTTCTTAAGTGGCAAAAGTGCTAATGTGTGCGATAGCGTAAAGTGACATTTCATATTTGATTTTCAAAATCAAAAAGTATTCCACAATGTTTCTTGATGGGAGCATCATAAACATGATATTATGTTAATTATTATTTATTATATTTAACATCTTAGAAATGTTGAGGTATGCAAATGGCAGAAAAAGAAGTTTTTATGGACACGAAAGTGTTTACAGATATTGTTAAGAATATAAGCGGTGCTGCGTCTGCCTGTGTTCTTCCAGATGAACCGTTTGTAAAAGTAGATTTTTTGGATGACTCAGATGTCGGCAAAGAACTGCATGTTCTTTTAAAAGAAGCATATAAGATGGCGGAGCTCCATCGAGCGGAAACATCAGAATCTTTACCAAGAGCGCTTCTAAAGCTTCGTGACAGTATGATCGTTGTGGATGATGCTCTTAGCAAGAGCCTTGTAGTAGAAGCGACGGGAGGAAAGCAAAAGTAAGTATGGTTGATCATGGGAGAATATCGCATCTTAGGCATAAAATCAGAGAGTATGAGGGATATATATCTGAACTTGAGGAAGCATGCTCTTTGGTAGAAAGGACGCGAATAAAAATACGAGATGATAATGAAGAACCATTGAGGCGTTTTGACATTTCATCAGCCGGAGCTTGGGAAGAAATTCTGGAAGATGAGGTTGAAGATGAAAAAAGTGAGATTCTTTGTGGTATTGATGTAATCATAAATCAAGCTTCAGAGTTTATAGCAGATGCACAAAGAACAATTGAAACGCTACATGACAGGATTTCAGATTGTGAAAGTGAGATAGAAAGTCTGGAATCGGCGCAGGATGAGTGTTATTGATAAAAGGTAAAGAGAAAGTATATGAGGAAAAAGTACGACGCACGGAAGATGACGGAGTTGTGCGATACATTAGATCATGCGATTGAAAGATATACCGCACACGCAGAAATGCTCGAAAACGAGTATGAAAAATATAACAGCAACAACACTTATAGGGGAGAAGCAGCGGATGCTTCAAAAGAGTTTGTATATAAAGGACAAGGGAAGCTTCTTAAAGAACAGCTCCGAGTTTTAAACAGACTAAATAAAAAATTTAGGGAAACACAAGATGCGTTCAGCTCTTTGGTCGATTCTTCACCAAATGCCAAGATAGATACAGATGTTATCGAATACGACAAGAGATATCTCGAGCAGCAAAAAGAAAGCTTTGAGGAAAAAGCGTGGCAGATGGAACGAGTAACGCGGGAAATGGCTGATAAGTTTGAACGTTTTGGATTCCTGACGAGGGTAAACGCAGACAGAGCAAGATACGGTTTTGAAGATATGTGCGGCTACAACGGCTTATTAAATAAAAGCTTAAGGAAGTTTGAGGAATTCGATGCAGAAATGACGGCGCATCTAAAACAAACCGGACTTGATAGGTATATGTATGATCTTGAAACCGATACCAAAGCCACGATGAATGCTCTTGATGGGATGACGGTTTATAAACCTGATGTCAAAAAGATCACTGTCACTCCGATTGCACAGATGGCTGCGAAGATGATGTATAGTTCAGGGCTTATACCTATGCAGCAGTCAGGGCAAAGGCAAACGGTTCAGAAACTGGTCATGACAGATAAGACGCTTCCCGGATGCAATGCGCTGGTTGCAAATAGAACGCGTGAGATTTTCTTAAAACTGTGCAGAAATGTAAGACTTGGGCTAAAGAATGTCGGAGGGCCTTTTGGTGCTATAAATGCTTTTGGGAAAATGGGCAACAATGATTTTATATTGCCTTTTGGCACTTTTGAAGCAAGCAAGAGTCCTGTTGTGCAGAAGATTATGTGTTCTGCGTTCTATAAGGATTATAAGATTGTAACGAAAAATAGTCTGGCGGATTATGTGAAGCCACTATTTAATGTTGTTACTAAAGGCGCTGATACTCTTTCAGATATAGGGCAGGGTCTTGATAAAGGTTTAAAAGGTGGAGCTCATAAAATTATCGATGGACAATCGGATAATATTTTGTACTATCGTATAAATACGGGTGGATTTATTGTGCTGTTTGAAGCTGGCGGTGCTATTCAGAGTTATATGCAGACTGGAACGTTTGAATATGCTCAAAAGAACGCTATTGAAAATTTTAAGGCGTTTGAGAAAGGCGGAACTGATTGTATAATTGATATGGTTACAGGACTGTTTTCGCTACCCAAATTGATAATAGATGATAGTCGAAATACTCGTCCGGCAGTAAAATTTGCAGAATATCTTAAAAAGAATGGTGTATCCAATATTTCTGAAGATATCGCAAAGTTCTGCAATGAAACAAAAGAAAGCGCAAAAGCAATCGGAGGCGAATTAGATCAAAAGGTCGCTGATATGGAAGTAAAAGACTGGTATCAGGCGGCTGGATATATAACTGTGTTTGTAGCATCGTTCTTCACCGGCGGTAAAGCTGTCAAAGGAGCAAAAGCCGGAGAAGCAGGCGAGGCTGCAGGAGCAGCAGAAGGATTATCCAAAGTTGAAAAAGTTACAGGATTTGCTGATGATGCAGCGCGTATCACTGCAAGTGGCGCAGATGATGCGGCAAGAATAGCGAGTCATGCAGATGATGTTGCTAATCTTGAAAAAGTAGGTAAAGCAGCCGAATCGGCAGAAGAAGTATCAAAGCTTGAAAAAAATGCAAAAACAATTGATAAAGTTGCTGAAGGAACAGAAGATGTAACAAAAGCAGCAAATGGTGCAGACGCTGTTACATATAGACGAGTGCAAGGAGGTAGTGGTAATAACGCAAGCCAAATAAGAATAGAGGTAAACGCAGATGGAACTATTAGCATTCCAAATAAAGATGCGAATTTGAGTGTAAGTATTGATGGCGGTGAACATGCAGAATATTTCTTATCTAAGCGAGGTGGTGAAGCACAGATTGTTGAGGTTGATGTGCCTAAATGGTTTGATGATTTTTTGCAAGAAAATGCTATTCCACAGGTTAATTACAAATCTAATCCACTGAATCAAGGGGGAGCTGCACCAAAGATTACAGATATTACTACTCCGGGAAATTGTTATGAACTTCCGGCACCATGGGTAGAGTGGCTTGAAGAATATGGACAAAATGCGAGAATAATAGATCATTAAGGAGATAGGTATTATGAAACCAATATATGCTGAAAACATTATGGTACTAATTAAACATTGTGGTTGCGCAGAATGGTATATTTTGGATAAAGATTATTGCTTTTTGGATTATAATAAGTTAGAGGAGGCATATCGTAAAAAAGGCTATAATGTTGTTATTGATGATGCTCCTAGATTTGGAATAAAAGTAGTTAATGAATTTACACAAACATCTTTTTTAGATAATATTCAAGAATATAAAATTGCCACTGAAGAATTAAGAAATATGCTAACGAATGAATTGAGTTTTAATGATAAACTAGCATATAATCCATCAATTCTAATAGATTTTGAAAATAAGGTATTTAAATCGTATTATGCGGAACCTGAATCTTTTGAGGATTTTGTCCCTGATGGTTGGAAAGGGCAGTATCAAGACTTTACAGGGGACATTCCTCAGAATCAACGATATTGGATTGATGAAAAAGGAAGAAATTTGATAGGAGAGAATATAGATGAATAATAATACTATTACAATTCTTAATGAGGAATTTGAGAATGATAAGACGGGCGAGAAGGTACAGGGGATCACAATTATCATGGATGGAAAGTTTAAAGAAGTAGTAGATCTATTAATGAAAAAAAATCCAAATTATACGAATTATACGGAAATTGTTAGAGATGCTCTTTTTAATGGCATTAATTCAATGATAGTAGAATGTAAGAAATGACTAATAATGATATTTCTTGTAAACCAAATAGAAGGCTCATTGAATAGAAAACAAGGCATTTTCGAATGGATTGTTGATCCTAATCCGGCAAAGGGTGTAACGCATAGAAGATTTATAGAAGGTGTAGGCATAATAGGAAAACCCAATGCAGGACCGTAGGAGGGATAATCATGTATGATATTAGTGTGTTTGATCAGGTAAATATGCCATTAGATTGGGCAATGATTTATTATGGGATAGATAATAATATTTTTAGTATTGATATTGCACAAGAATTTGCATATAGAAAATTAGAAAGAAATGAGCAACTTTCTGAAGAAGAAATGGAGCTGACTTGGAATTCTCAAAATCGGTTGGATGTGTTGGACTTAATAAGAGAAATACTTGATGATCAAGGAAATACTGGGGAAATTATTGAGGAAGCTAAAGATAAGATTCGTGTTGCGATAATAATATATTTGCGCTTGACAGAAAAGGATAGGACCCAACTGTTTGAGAAAATTGACATGATATATGAGGACTTTGGATATCCAGAAGATATGGAGAAGTTTATATCATATATGCCGATTAGTGATGAAGCGATTTCGTTGTGTCATACGATTGAAGATAATAGGAATTATTTATTATTGAAATTAGATGATTTTATCAAAGCAAAGCAAATAAAATATCAATTACTAAGATGAAATGATGATAATACTATTTTTCCAGGAGAATTTGACAATGTGAATGAAATAAAGAAAAGCGAAAATTGTTGGTTAGGAGGGTATTGTGAATTTAAAAAAGCAGGTTATTGAATTTTTGTTATTGGCACTTTTGATGACGGGGTGTTCTTCGGGGAAAAGTGATGCATCTGAACAGACAGAAGCAGCTGCAAACGTGAGCACGGAAGTGGCAGTAACGGAAAGCAGCGTGGAAACTGCAGAAAGTGACAGCGTATCAGATAAGCCTTGCGGTGTATATTCAAGAATAGAAAAGATGGAACATTATGAAGGAAATGATCTGTTTGAGCTGGAGTGTTTTTTTTCTTTCAATGAAGACGGAACAGGTCTTGCGCGTTTTGAAGTAGCTTCTCCTATTGAGTGGGATGAAAAAAATATATATTTGGAAAGCACAACCGGAGACATTGAGGAAACTCTTGAATATAAACTTGAGGGAGATGTACTGAAGATTAAAGGGGAATACGACTGGGTGGATTATACAAAAAAGCCCGGAGACGATCCCGTACAGAATGGTGATCTGAGCAAGTTTGCAGGTGTATATATGGCGACTGATGAGTCAAATTCTGCAAATGGACATGGAAAGACTCTTGGTGACCTTCATTTTAGCTGGGGTGGAGAACTTAGCGGCTCGGAATATTTTCCTCAGACTTGGCCAAGTAAAGTCACCAAAAATGAAGATGGTTCATATCTTTGCGAATATGATGATTATGACTTTGAGTACATTATTTATCCAAAGGGTCTGTTAGATGAAAAAGAAGCAGGAAATCCCGAGCTGAAAGATAAGGTATATATAAGAGCAATAATTAAGAAAGACGACGATGTTAAGGAGGAAGTATATTACAGATATGCTGCTTTTAAAGCTGTTTCCATATCAGGTACATGGCAGATGGCATCGATAACGCCTATGGAAGACGGTTCGATGGAACCTGAGTATTATGTGCAATTTACTGATTCAGAAATAAACTATGGTCATATGAAGGACGGAGAGTTTGAACTCGATCATTCGGATAAGATCAGCAACATTAAAGAAGTATTGGAAGGTGTTTATAAAGTTCAGGCAGAATCCGAAAAAGGCGTGAAGTACACATATCAGACTTCCGAAAGTGATAAAGATACTTTGGAGTATTACGAGACATGGGATGAGGCTGATTTTTCCAATACTTATAGCGCAGGGGCATCTTTGAGTAGGACAAAATAAAACTAATTTGTTAAAAAAATGCTAATAATCTTTATTGCTGTTAACAGAGGGATGGAGTAATATGGGTTATAATTAAATTAACATCTTGAAAGGAAACGAGTAATGAAAAAGAAGATTATTTGCATTTTGGCGCTCACGATGGTGTTGACCGCGTGTGGTTCAAAAAATGCGGAGTCTGATTCAAAGAAAGAAGCAGCACTTGAAACAATCAGAACAGGTGGGGAAAGCAACTTCTCTGAAGAAGAGGACAACACTATCGTAATAGGTAGTGCAGACGATGCCGACGCTACGGATGGCGAAGTGGCAGAATAATTTAAAGAAGAACACTCGTACATTGTTATACATGGTGACGTATGTTATGATGATTACATTGCAATTAACATCATCATGATTATTCAGTCAGAAAGGAAATGAGGAGATGAAAAAACGAATTATAAGTATTTTGGCGCTTGCGCTGGTATTTACCGGGTGTTCTTTTAATAATTCAGATTCGGATTCAGATACAGCTGATGCTCTTGCAAGTATATTTGCAGATGAAAAAGATATTGATACCGGAGCAGACAGCACAGCAGCAAAGGACACATCTTCTGCCAATAATGCAGCGGATGACAGTTCATCAAAGGCTGCTACAAAGGAGAGAAACGGAGTTCCCGGAAGTGACAATGTTGTAGGTGATAAGCCCGCCGGAATTTATTCGAGAGAATATACGGAAGAAATTGAAGGACAGGAAACAAAAAGTACTTTTTCTGTTACGTTTAAAGATGACGGAACAGGTAGTATAACCTTCCAGGATACAGTAAAAATGACATGGGCCGACGGAGTAATAACTACCGAAAGCGGTGACACTTACGAGTATGAATATAAGGTTGACGGCGACACCGTAAAAATTAAAGATGAATCCGGATGGCAGGAATACTGCAAGAAATAATCTATCAGATTGGGCATATCGTATAACGCGATATGCCTTTTTTATTGTATGACGGTCTGTGGCTTGGTTGTTAATGTGATTTTACAGGTGTACAATATATGGTATATGAATATGTGGAATAACGAGAAGTATTAGTTGGATATTCATTATGAAAAAAGTCTTTCAGGGGGGCGAAAATGAGTAGTAATGAAAAAGCCGGTAATAGTTTTATGCTTAAGATCTGCAAGTTCATTGTAGATAAGCGTAATCTCTTTTTCTTGATATATGCAATTCTGTGCATATTTTCTGTGATCGCAAGGGGCTGGGTAGGAGTTGAGAACCAGCTTCCCAAATATCTTCCCAAGACTTCAGAAACATATCGTGGACTTGAACTTATGGAGGAGCAGTTTACAACTTACGGCTCCGCCAAGGTTATGGTCGCAAACATATCTTATGAGCAGGCTCTTTTGATACAGAAGGACGTTGAAAAGATAAACGGCGTTTTTTCTGTGGATATCGATGATTCTGATGCGCACTATGCCAATGGTTCCGCGCTCTTTAATATCACTTTCAATTACGATGAAACTAATGATACCTGCCTTGTTCTTCTGGATAAGGTAAAAGAGTATTTTACTCCATATGACTATTATCTTACGACAACTCTCGGTGATACCCAGTCTGAGCTCATCGATCAGGAAATGAATGTCATATCCGTGATAGTTGTAATTGTCGTAGTCCTTGTACTTGTGCTGACTTCACAGGCTTATGCCGAGGTTCCGATACTTCTTTTGACATTCGGAAGTGCGGCGCTTGTTCAGATGGGCACAAATTTCCTTCTCGGTACAATTTCTTTTGTCTCCAATTCAGTTACGATCGTTCTCCAGCTCGCGCTTTCCGTCGACTACGCCGTCATTTTCCTGAACAGATACAAAGAAGAACATATGACGTTGGAACCCAGAGAAGCGTGTATTGTGGCGCTTTCCAAATCAATCCCTGAGATAACCGGAAGTTCGCTCACAACTATCGGTGGTCTTGTCGCAATGCTGTTCATGCAGTTTGGCATTGGTTCTGACATGGGTATTGTTCTTATAAAGGCTATTTTGCTGAGTCTTTTATCAGTATTCCTCTTGATGCCCGGAATTATCATGGTGTTCGCGGGGCTTCTTGAAAAGACAAAGCATAAAAACTTCATTCCACAGATTCCTTTCGTGGGCAAATTTGCTTACAAAACAAGATATATCATTGCTCCGCTGTTCGTGGTGGTAATTATTATCGCCAACAGAGTTTCGGCGAAGACTCCGTATGTGTATGGATATTCTCAGATTACGCCGCCGCTTACCAACGAGGTTCAGAGGGCGCAGAATATCCAGGATGAGAATTTTGCATCGGATAACATGATGGCACTGGTTTTTCCGTCAGGTGATTATGACAGGGAAAAAAGACTTATCGACGAGATACTGGCAGAGGAGAGCGTTACGTCGGTGACCGGTCTTGCGAACACCGAGGCGATGAATGGCTACACTCTGACTGAGAAGTTAACTCCAAGGCAGTTTTCCGAGCTCCTTAATATAGACTACGAGGTGGCGGAGCTCATCTACGCTGCATATGCCGTCAATGACGAGGACTATGCCAAAGCGGTCAATGGTCTTGCCAATTACAAAGTGCCGCTCATAGACATGTTCATGTTTGTGTATAAAGAGATCAAGGAGGGCTATGTAACTCTTGATGACGATCTAATGGAGAAACTCGAAGACGCAAACAGGATGATGAATTTTGCAAAAAAACAGCTTGAGAGCGACGAATATTCCAGAATACTTGTATATGTAGATCTTCCGCAGGAGTCGGATGAGACTTTTGAATTCATAGAAAAGCTTCATAAAATTACAGAGAAATACTACACTGCAAGCAAGATATTTGTGGTTGGAGAATCTGTCAGCCAGTACGATCTTAAGAAGTGCTTTGCCAGAGATAACATGGTAACCGGAGTTATATCGATACTGGCGGTTCTTGTGGTGCTTCTTTTTACCTTTAAGTCGGCGGGCATGCCGGTTCTACTTATCGCGGTCATTCAGGGATGTATCTGGATCAATTTCTCGATTCCTGCGATACAGCGCGACAATCTCTTTTTCCTCGGATACCTTATCGTAAGTTCCATTCAGATGGGTGCAAACATCGATTATGCGATCGTTATCGCCGGCAGATACACGGAGCTCAGAGAGAGCATGGGCAAAAGAGATGCCATAATCGATACCATGAATCTTTCATTCCCGACGATCATCACATCGGGAACGATGCTTGCGGTTGCGGGAACACTCATAGGAAACATGACGTCGGATTGCGCAATTTACGGAATCGGAAAGTGTCTTGGACGCGGAACTATCATCTCCATTTTGGTCACAATGTTTGTACTTCCTCAGATTCTTCTTGTGGGTGACAGAGTTATTGAGCTGACTGCGTTTGTCATGAATATGCCGCTCAAACTCAAACAAAGAACAGGAACCATGCGTATTGACGGATTTATACGTGGCCGCGTTGAAGGTAATGTGACGGGTATCATTCATGCCGTGGTCAAGGGCGATGTGAGTGCGTACATAGAAAACGGCGATATTACGCCGATGGAAGATGAGCCGATCGACGCTGTTCACAGTGAATTCTATTACACAGAAGGGGAGGACATCTGATCATGAGAAAAAAAGTGTGCATGCTTCTTCTGGGAATGGTTCTTTTTATAAATTCGGCTACATATGTCTACGGCGAGACCGGTAATGATGGGCAGGAGACCGTTACGACCGGAACTCAGACCGGCGCTATGGAAGAGCAAAAAGATGTCGATGCGGATATAAAGGATGAGATCGACGAGCTCATTCCTGATGATATAGAAGAAATAACCATAAGCAGTGCGGAGGAGTTTGTTAAATTCGCAAATAACTGCAAGCTGGATACGTGGTCTGTAAATAAAAGAGTCGTCTTGATAAAAGACATTTCTCTTGCCGATACTTCTTTTGCGGGAGTGCCCACGTTTGGCGGTGAATTTGACGGTGGCGGACATACGATCACAGACCTTTCTATTAAGAATGATATGTCGTATGTGGCTCTTTTTTCCAATGTCCAGAAGACCGGCATTATAAGAAATCTAAATGTGAAAGGAACTGTGGTTCCTACGGGAAAGCAGGTCATTGTCGGTGGAATTGTTGCGGACAACCATGGGCTTTTGAGTAGCCTTTCGTTTGAAGGAGTCGTTTCCGGCGATGATTATGTGGGCGGAATTGCAGCAAAGAACGAGCTTTCCGGAAATATAAAAGACTGCAGGGCTAAAGGATATATTAAAGGAATTCATTTCACCGGCGGAATTGTCGGTGAGAACATGGGAAATATATCGGGGTGCGTTAATAGCAGTGCGGTCAATACGACAAATGTGGATTCGCAGATCACTATAGACAGCATGAGTACGCTGAACAAAGTTCTTTCGATGATAAAGAACGGCGATAATACCACTGATGAAGCGAACGCAGATATAACAACTGTTGATGTGGGCGGAATTGCGGGATCTTCAATCGGTATCATTTCAGGCTGCATAAATAAGGGACAGGTTGGATATAAGCATGTCGGCTACAATGTCGGAGGGATTGTCGGAAGACAGTCGGGATATGTATCGATGTGCACCAACAACGGTGTTGTGCGCGGAAGAAAAGATGTTGGAGGTATAGTTGGACAGGCTGAGCCGTATGTCACGGTCGACCTCAGCAGAGATGTGGCTTATCAGCTGAACACTGCTATAAGCGAGCTGCACAACAGAGTTACCAAGACGCTTAAAGATGTCAAATATCAGTCGAGTACCGTCACAAACAGGCTGAACGTTATACAGCAGTACACGGCAAGTGCCATCGAGGATGTCAGGTATATTTCAAATGAGACAACGGACTTTGCAAACGGTGTGTCAGGCTCTACATCTGAGGCTTTTTCGAGAGTTCAGTATATTCTTGAAGAGTCAGCAAAAGATGACGGTCTTATAGATAATGCCGACGATGCGATCGAGCATGCTTCCGATGCCGCGTCAAGTCTCAAAGAGACAGTCGGAGATCTGGAAATTGGACAGTACATGTCGGACGTTGATAAAGAGAAATATCAAAGAGCAAAGGATACGCTTGAAGGTATTTCCAGCCAGTATGCATATCTTAGTAAAGATGCGGAAAGAGCTTATTACAATTATTATATTGATACTTATAAGGGGAATTCTTCTTATCCCGGAACAGACGACCTTGCGTACAGCGCATCTTTTGGAACGGACACATCCGCAGATACAAAACTTGTTGAGTCGTATAACGTTTCGGGAAGTTGGAGTCATACAACAGATGACAGGAATTTCCCCGATATGGAGTCGGATGGGGATAAAAATCTTAGTTCCGATGCGGCTTCTTATGCCCGCAATCAGGCAGATTCTTATGCTAAAAATAATTATCAGAGTGGCGTGGATGGAAGTGTCGGTGCTCTGAGTTACAGCAGGGATCTTGCTGATTCAACGAATCAGATCAAAACGCTGACAGAATATTATCTTCCTTTCATGGCAGATGCCGCAAGGGGAGATGCTCTCGATGCAATGACTTCTTTGGAAAAGGCGTCGGACAATCTGGAATCGGCGGGAGATGAAGCGAAAGGAATAATAAGAAACATTGCAGGCAGAGGAGCAATTTCTTTTCCCCAGTTCAGCGCAGCGTATAAGGCACACACGGTGTCGCTTGCCGATAACATGAAGGGGATGAACGATAACTTCGGGCTTCTGAATAATGAGATGAATAATGCGACAGGAGTCATCGTTGACGACCTTCAGTCCATCGCAGATCAGTTCAATGTGATAATGAACTTGTATGCGGACGCGATTGACGGTGTTTTGGAAAAAGACTATTCGAATACGTTTGAAGACGTTTCCCTGGAGGAAGCGCTTATCTGCACGGACGCTACGATAGACAGCTGCGTAAATTACGGACCTGCGTATGGCGACATCGACACATCAGGAATTGCGGGAACGATGGCGATAGAATACGACTTTGATGCAGAGAGTGACATCACGGGAATCAAGGATGCGAAGCTCAATACATCTTTTATCTCGAAATGTGTCCTTCGCGCCAATAAGAATTACAGTACAGCTGAGGGTGAAAAGAGCTACATAGGCGGTATATGTGGACTTCAGGAGATGGGAACCGTCATAAACTGTTCGAACTACGGAAATATGAAGTCTAACTCCGGTGAGTATGTCGGCGGTGTCTGCGGAAGTTCTTTGTCATACATTGTAAGTTCCGATTCAAAAGGTATTCTTGACGGTATGTCCTACGTTGGAGGCATAGTCGGAGATGGCACCAATATCAGGGATTGCAAGGCTCTTGTTGATATTGAGGATGCTGACAGCTGGTACGGTGCGATCGCAGGGCATGTGAGCGATGAAGGAGAAGTGAGGGGCAACTACTTTGTCAGCGATAAACTGGCGGGAATCGACAGAGTAAGTTACTCGCTTAAGGCAGAGCCTGTTGCGCATGACAGCAAGGAACTTCCTACTGATTTTGCGGATCTGACGGTTACTTACGAGCTCGAAGATGATGAGCTTGATGACGGAAAGACAATGATCAAGAAGGGAAGCAAAAAATACGGTGAGAAGCTGGATGAGAAGAACTATCCAAAGGTTGAGCCAAAGGACGGCTATTATGTGACATGGGATAAATCGTCGGTGGGTTCTGATACTTCAGATCAGGTTGTCACAGCGACTTATTGCAGATACAGAACGACTATCGCTGAAGAGGCTAAAGAGCACGATGACGGCGAGGCATACCAGAGTGAACTTCTTGTCGACGGAAAATTTAAGGCTGAAGATAAGCTTGTGGTTGAGAGAAATGACTCTTTTGATGTTAGGAAGTTTACTTCGGCAAAGGACTATGACGCGGATACTTTAAAGAACTATACAACGCTCAAAGTCACCGTTCCTGATGACGGAGAGAATGTTCATCATGTGAGATACAGACCAAACGCCAAGATAAGCGAGGCTCTGGGCGCATATGAAGTTTATCTTGTAAATGGTGAGGATGAGAAACTTCTTGCAAAGACGGGCGAGATGGGCGCGTACAGTACTTATGATATCGAGGGCAATGAGTTTATTTTGAAAGTAAAGTTTCCTAAGGCGGGACTTGCCGTATCAAAGTTTAAGTACATGCTAATTGCAGCAATCATAATAGGTCTTCTCCTTATTGCATTTATGATCTTTGGAATCATACGCGGCGGCAAGAAAGCTCCAAAGATCTTTAGACGTATCGCAAGAAAACTGTCGCAGAAGATTGAGGATAAAGAGCAGATTTTCTACGATGACAGTGAGGACGACAAAAAATAGTGGGGGGATTAAAGCTTCAAAACTTCCCATATCCTAGCGGGGGCGAGCTGCAGTCTTTTTGCTGCGTCATCTCAAAACATTATATTGGCCTGTGGATTGGATAAACATATGCTGCGCTTCATAAACTCACATATGCACCAAAGAAATTTCCATCTATTCATTGCAGATGATTTTTATAACCTCGTCTGTTTTTCTTGAGGTCAAAAATCACTTTCCTGCATGCGGAGAAAAATGTTTGAAGCAGGACGCTTCTTGATATACACCGGTCATGGTCATTGTCCGCAAAGCGGACTTTTACAACAAAAAAAGAACGAACTCCCGAGCTCATTTTTGAGTTCGGGTATTCGTTCTTTTATTTGTTGTAGGTGCGTACGCACCTAATGACCATGACCTATATAGTTTATATGAGCGTCCTGCAAGTTCTTTTCGGAGCATGCATAAATGGAAAGTGATTTGACCTATAGAAAAACAAGAGGGTATAACGAATCTGCATGAACAGATGAAATTTCTAAGGTGCATCTGCTCAGACAACTTCGCGCAGCATATATTCAATCTACAGGCCAATATAATTTCGATGAAATGCAGCAAAAAGACTGCAGCCCGTCCCCGTTTAGGGCATGGGAAGTTTTGGTAGTTGTAAAAAGGTCTAAATAGTTGTATTTTGTTACTGAATCAGTAAATAGTTGTAATGGAGAAATATGACATTTGAACCTTTACAGGTAGAGCTTGATGAAAGTGGGATAACGAAGTTCATCAAGCGCTACCATTTTAAGACCAGTGAGAAAAAAGATATAGTGATGCTTTACAGGCAGCTTCACCCGAGAGTTCATGCGAGTTTCCATCATGTGATCGAGGGTGATACTGTCTTTGTTGTTGTGACGCTCGGAGATGCTTTTGACAGCTTTCAGGACAGTTTTTTGCAGAAAGGAGAGATTCAGAAGGCGTTTATTATAGACTGTCTCGGAACAGAGATGCTGTCTATTGCCTACGAAGAAGTTGATAAAAAGATATTTGAAAAGACTGGGCTCTATGTTGGAAGCTATGTTTTTGCGGGAAGCGACAAGATGCCTCTTGAAGAGCTTGCGGGAGTTATGGCAAAGCTTGGGCAGAAGATCGTAAAGTGCAATGAATCTTTTGTCCTTGTTCCTAAAAAGAGTGTCGTGTTCTCGGCAAAACTGCATGAGAAGAGAACTGAAAAACACTCTGATTGTGCGAATTGCAGCGCAGTCAGCTGCCCAATGAGGAATGAACCGCAGAAGAAAAAGAGCAGTTCCAAGTCGGGGGCAAAGCGCAAAAAAGGTCTTGTTCATCTTTACACCGGAGAGGGCAAAGGAAAGACTACCGCAGCGATAGGACTTGCCGTGAGGGCAGCAGGTGCGGGCAGGAAGGTTGTCTTTTCCCAATTCATGAAAGGGAGGAAAACTTCCGAACTAAACAGTCTTTCGCTTATTCCGGGAATTACGATTGTTAGAAGTGACAAGGAACTTGGATGGCTGCGACGCGATGATGAGGAGCAGTGCGAGATGTTCCGCGTCGTTCATAATGAGATCCTTGATAAGATAACGGAGCTGATTCAGGCAGGAGAATGTGATGTTCTCATAATGGATGAGATCACGTATCCGTATAATTACGGAGTGATCGATAAAAAGCGCCTTGAAGAGCTTATCGACAATAAGCCTTCGGGTATGGAAATTGTCATGACGGGAAGAAATGCTGATGAGCTTCTCGCGGACAGGGCGGACTATATAACTTACATGGAGAAGATACGTCACCCGTATGACAAGGGAATAGAAGCTAGAGAAGGGATAGAGTACTGAATTTAGATACAGTAGATTTAATGAACTATGAAAATTGACAGACAGAGAGTAAAGGAGCAGTTTGCTTCATATACAAGAGATTACGATCCGGAGGATGCAAAGATTGCGCTTAAGATTGCGCATACATACAGAGTTGCAGATCATTGCGAGCAGATTGCAAAATCGATAGGACTTTCGGATGATGAGGTAGAATTTGCATGGCTTTCGGGCATGCTTCACGATATCGGAAGATTTGAGCAGGTAAAAAGATATAACACATTCATTGATTCGCAGTCGGTTGATCATGCGGAGTTTGGAGCCGACCTTCTTTTCGGAGAGGATGGGTTTATTTCTGATTACATCGATGACAGATCTTGGGATTCAATGATGGAAATTGTTATCAGACAGCACAATAAGTACAGGATGGATGAGTCAATCGAGGGAAAGACTCTTGTTTTTTGCAATATTCTTCGCGATGCCGATAAAGTTGATATTCTTAGAGTTAATGTCGAAACCCCGATGGAAGAGATCTACAACGTAACAGAAGATGTTCTTCTTGAATCGGGAGTGTCTGAGAAAGTTATGGAGCAGGTAAGGGAGCGTCACGCCATCAACCGTGATATCATGACCTCACCGGCCGAGCACCTCATTGGTCACATAGCCCTTACTTTTGAACTTGTATATCCAAAGAGCCATGAGCTAGCTAAAGAGCAGGGCTATCTTTTTAAGATGTTCGATTTCCCTACAAGAAACGAGAGCACAAGAAAGGCGCTTGCAGAGATCAGAAGTATGATCTGAAGTTGAATTTATCTATTTATAATTAAAGATTTATCGTAATTTTATACAATGGTGCTATGATAATTGAGTAACAATGCGTGTCGGTACGATTTTTGTTCTTTTAATGAAAGGAGAACCGCTATATGAGAAAGCTTAACAGCCTTAGGTTTAAGCTGACCGCATTCTTTCTGATACCTGTCATTTTTATAATGATCGTCGGGTATACCGCATATTCCATAGCATCAAAAGGAACACAGGAAACTTATGAGAGTAATGCCGTTACTGCGCTTGAGCAGATAGCGAATTACTATGAGCTTACTTTTGCGGTTGTTGAGAGTAAGACAGAACAGCTTTCAAGTCTTTCGGAGCTTAAGAACTATTACGGAGGTGCGTACACTGACTTAGATGTGTCAAGGAGCGCTCTTTCCGATATCTATAGGAGTGCAAAGAATCTTGCACATTCAGATAATATAGTTGGCGATCTATCTATTTTATCCTACAAACAAACTTCATTTTCAGTTGCAAACGGAAACTATCTAATGTTCGAATACGGCGGAGCATCGGCGGCAGAAGAATTTGAAAAGACAAATGATTCTGCACTTTTAGCGGCAAGTCAGAATGAAGGAGCATGGTTGGGTACAAGGCTATTCATTGATGCCTATGAAGCTGCCAATCAGCTTGAGACTACACCGTACTGCGCGGTATATGTAAAGCCGTTCTACAATTCTCTGGGTGAAAAACTCGGGTATATTTCCACTGACATAAAACTTGATACATCTCTTAAAACACTTGAAAGCATCAATCTTGGAGAAGGAAGTACATTTGCTTTTATAACCGCGGACGGAGTTGAGAACGATATGAACGGCAAAAGCAGTGCAAACAACACGATTTTTGCCAACACCACCTTTTTTGATGATGTAAGAGCAGCTTCCACATCGTCAGGTTTTGAGTGGATGAAAGATGCCGATGATGGAAAAGTATATCTTTATGTCTATGCAAAAGTAGGAGAGTCGGGAGCAGTTATCTGTGGACGTATCCCTGAGAGTACGATCAGCGCAAGGGTAAATGACATAAGACTTGCGTCTGTTATCGCGGTAATTCTTGCGACGCTTGTTTCTTCGGTGGTTGGAATTGTTGTTTCGAACAGTATCGGAAGTGCGGTTAAGGGCATTTCCGACGGGTTTGAACAGGCGGCGCAGGGTGATCTTACAGTTGAGATAAAGACTAAGCGTGGCGATGAGTTCGGAGCACTTTCCGCTTCTGCAAATAAGATGATGGAAAATACAAAAAGGCTTCTTCTCAAGATTTCAGCAACCGCCGATTCACTTAAGAAATCTTCGGTTGATATCGGAGGAGCATCAGAGTCGCTTGTTACAGCGTCTGAAAATATTACAACATCTGTCGATGAGATAAGACAGGGACTTGATCAGCAGGCTAACGATGCCGGAGCTTGTCTTGCCGAGGCTGACAAGCTGACTGAAAAGATCGGAGTTGTAAGAGGAAATGTAAAAGCAATCGGAGATATGGCAGCTGATGCTGATGAGTCAGTAAGAAACGGTATTGAAGCGGTAGAGAATCTTAAGACCAAAGCAAATGAGACCAGTGAGGTTACTAAAGGCGTTATTGATGATATTGAGGAACTTGCCAGTGAGACATCCTCTATCGGAAATATCATAGAAACGATCAATGACATTGCAAGTCAGACAAACCTTCTTTCACTTAACGCATCTATAGAGGCTGCAAGAGCCGGAGAAGCGGGAAAAGGCTTCTCTGTGGTTGCCGAGCAGATTAGAAAACTTGCTGAACAGAGCGCTGTTTCGGCAGGTGAGATCGGAGACATTATTACAGCGGTTACAGCGAAGACCGAACAAACCGCAACTGCTGCAAAACAGGCGGAAGAAATCGTTAAACAGCAGGAAGAAGCAGTATCTACAACACTTTCAGAGTTTAATGTCATAAATGAAAACGTCAAGACAATTGCCAGTCATCTTAAAGAAATCGGTCTTCAGGTTGAAGAGATGGAAAAGGCAAAAGTTAATACACTTTCAGCTGTTGATGGTATTTCGGCAGTTTCGGAAGAGGCAGCGGCTTCTTCTGCGGAAGTTGGACAAACTGCTCTTGATGCACAAAATGCTGCAAAGAATCTCAATGATGTCATTAAGGATCTGAGCGGTGCGGCTGATTCCCTTACAACAGAGCTTACGGGCTTTAAGTTGTGATAACCATGGGGTAAAGATCTATAAGGAGGATCGCACACATGAAGAAAAAACTTATGGCGCTGTCTGTTGCAGTGGTTATGATCTTGTCGCTGCCGGGATGCGGTAGTAAAAATATAAAACTGAATCAAAGAACACAAACTTTTACCGAGGCTGCAGGTGAGCAGATGGCTGCTACAGAGGCTGTGTCAGGAACTGAAGCCGGAGCAGAATCCGGAAATGAATCGGGAACTGGAGCGGCAGCTGAAGCCGGAGCAGGAACAGAAACGGTAAAGGCAGTTGCGGAAGTTGACAGAGGTAGCCTTAACTTTTCGGAATCACCTGAACTTTCAGAGAAGGTGAATGCAGGTGAGATTCCTTCTGTTGAAAGCAGACTTCCCAGCAAAAACGACGTTTTTGTTGCACAAACGGACGCTACGGGAAATGCACTTGAGCTCGGTGAGTACAGCGGAAACTTGAATATGACAGGTACATCGGGATCATGGGGAATTGCAAGACCGGTGCTTGAGAGTATTGTAAGGTACAACACCGACGGCTCGTATGTTCCGAATGTTATCAAGAGCTTTGAGTACAACAGTGATTACACTGTTTGGACATTCCATCTGAGAGAAGGGATGAAATGGTCGGACGGTGATGATTTTAATGCAGATGACATCACCTTCTGGTACTACATGGTTCATATCAATAATTTTGATACAAAAGCAAGCTGGGAGGCTCTCAAGGATACAAAGACAGGAGAATATGCGGTACTTAAAAAGGTTGATGACTATACCGTAACCTGGACTTTTGAAACACCCAAGAATCCCGGTGCGTTTATTGAGAACGGAGATTTTAAGTGGTGCTGGGCACCTTCACATTTCTTGATCGATCTCATTCCGGCGTCATTCTATGTAGAGAATGAATATTGGGGAAATACGGGACTTTCGGACGGACAGGCTTTGGCAAATGCCGCGGCGAAAGGATTTTCATACGAAGAGGTAAAGGATCTTGGCAAGAATTTAGGTTATTATTTCTGGAATGCTTCAGGTCTTCCTACTGTCAATTCTTTTGTTCTGTCCACTGAGGAAGGACACAATGCAAAAGATTCCGAGATCTGTATACTTAACAGGAATCCGTACTATTGGAAAGTGGATGCAGCCGGTAAACAGTTGCCGTATTTTGACAATATTTATATTCATACCGCAGTTGAAGATGCAACGGCAGCTTTTGCAAGCGGTGATCTTGATTACATGGAGATAGGAATGGAACAGATAAGTGCGATGCTCTCTGAACTTGGAGAAGCGGCTACACTTAAGACGGTACTTGGCTCTAATTGGGGATCGGATCAGCTGACATTCAACTATACCTGTTCAGATAAAAACTATGCGGATCTTTTTGCGAAGAGTGATTTCCGTCAGGCTATGTCTATATGTGCGGACCGCCAGGAAGTATCACTTCGTATTTCCGAAGGATTCCTGAGACCGGGACAGTGCGCTCCTGCTACGGGAAGCATGGGATATGATGAAGAGTGGTCCAAGAAGTGGACGGATTATGATGTCGCGGTAGCACAGCAGCTGCTTGACGGATGCGGACTTAAACTGGGAAGCGACGGATATTATTGCTTTGCGGATGGTTCGGATCTTTCACTTGATTTTATCTCTCTTGAAGGAAACGCAGACAGTATCTACAGTGCTTTAAAGAGATACTTTGAATCAATACATATTAAGACAACTCTTACAGATTATGATACGGAGACATATGACAAACTTATTGATGACAATGAGTGGATCGCGTCAATGTGTCCTCACATGGCGGCAGGCGGACTTTCACTTAGTGAGAGAGCTGCATCTTTTGTACCCATTGCGCAGGCTGCCGAGTGGTACGGAGAATACGGAACATATTATACCGATAATACCTTGGGCGTTGCTCCTAGCGGAGATATGGCAAAGCTTGTTGAGTATTATGAACAGTGGGTTGATACGGCAGACTCTGCACAAAGAGATGAGATTGCACTAAAAATCTATGGATTGCACAAGGATAATCTTTGGTCCATAGCTTATGTGGATAGTGCAAATTCATATTTCCTCGTAAACCCTAAGATCCACAATTTCGCTGACAAACTTGTGAGCAACGATCTGTACCAGTACATGAATATTTGTCATTTTGAGACCTTGTTCAAGAAATGATCTATTGTAATTAAACTCATAATAGTGTATAACCATATTTATAACCCGTTTTCGACAGTTTAAAAGCCAAGAATCCCATGTTTACTGGGCTCTTGGCTTGTTTTGTGTTTTAAAAATGTTGTATATAGGACTATCTTTGGAAAAATTTTGAAAAGGTAGGCAACCGCCAGGGCAGTTGCCTTTGA
>JAFZQT010000139.1 GCA_017620235.1 Butyrivibrio sp.
CGAGAGCGGGATCTTCGAGCTCAAGTCCCTCGTGTGATATATGCCAAAGGTTTCTGTCACGGCTGTAGCTTGAATCAGCTGAGAAAGGAAGGTTTATTCCGTGCTGTCTGCAATATTCAATCTCTGACTCACGAGAATCCATTGTCCACTTGTCGTTTCTCCAAGCAGCGATGATCTTGATGTCGGGAGCAAGTGCCTTGATACCGAGCTCGAAACGAATCTGGTCGTTTCCTTTTCCTGTAGCACCGTGGCAGATAGCAACAGCGCCTTCTTTTCTCGCAACCTCAACGAGCTTCTTAGCGATAAGAGGACGAGCCATAGATGTTCCAAGAAGGTACTTGTTCTCATATACTGCATGAGCCTGTACGCAAGGAACTACGTATTCGTCGCAGAACTCATCAACAACATCGAGGATGTAGAGCTTACTTGCACCGCAGCTTACAGCTCTTTCTTCAAGTCCGTCAAGTTCTTCTTCCTGACCGCAGTCGATACATACGCATACTACTTCGTAATCAAAATTCTCTTTAAGCCACGGAATGATAGCAGTTGTATCAAGTCCGCCTGAATAAGCCAAAATAACCTTTTCTTTTGCCATGTTATTCCCTTTCTTCCACGTAAAATGGTAACTTTATTTATTCGAATTTCTCAATTCCACTTACCATAATATACTCTCGGAAAAAACAAAATGCAACACCAAAATGAATAAATATTAAAAAATTAAACAAATAATGCATAAATATTAAAAACTGGTTGCATATTTTATTAGAGGGTCGTATACTGAAAAAAGTTTATATACCTAATATTTATAGTTCAAATTCATTTATTTAAAAAATCTGTGAGGTTGAATAAAAATGATTAAAGTTGGAATAATCGGTGCCACCGGATATGCAGGGGCAGAACTTGTAAGGATCATACAGGGACATCCCGAGGCAGAAGTTGTCTGGTACGGCTCAAGAAGTTATGTGGATGAAAAATACAGCAGTATATATGGAAACTTCTTTAAATTAGTAGATGCAAAGTGTATGGATGACAATATGGAAGAACTCGCCGAGCAGGCAGATGTGATCTTTACGGCAACTCCTCAGGGACTGTGCGCATCACTTGTAAATGAAGATATATTGAATAAGGTTAAGATCATCGATCTTTCCGCTGACTTTAGATTAAAAGATGTTTCTGTTTACGAAAAATGGTATAAAATAGAGCATAAGGCGCCTCAGTTCATAGATGAAGCGGTTTACGGCCTTTGTGAGATAAACAGGGACAAGATAAAGGGCGCAAGACTTATCGCAAATCCCGGATGTTATACGACTTGCTCGATACTTACGGCTTATCCTCTTGTAAAAGAAGGGCTTATCGATCCTTCAACTCTTATCGTTGATGCACTCAGCGGTGTTTCGGGAGCCGGAAGAGGAGCGAAGGTTGCAAATCTCTACTGCGAAGTAAATGAGAGTTGCAAGCCTTACGGAGTTACAAATCACAGACACACTCCCGAGATCGAAGAGCAGCTTGGCTACGCTGCTGGAAAAGAGATGGTGATCAATTTCACACCTCACCTTGTTCCCATGAACAGAGGAATCCTTGCTACAGAATATGCTTCGCTTGTTGAAAAGAACGGAAAGCTTCCGACAGCTGATGACATCATGGCGGCATATGAGAAGTATTATAAGGATGAGTTCTTTATCAGACTTCTTGGAAACGGTGCATATCCGGAAACAAGATGGGTTGAGAACGGCAATTTTGTTGATATTGGATTTAAGATCGACGAGCGTACCGGAAGAGTTATCATGATGGGTGCGCTTGACAATATGGTTAAGGGAGCTGCGGGACAGGCTGTTCAGAACATGAATATCCTTTTTGGACTCAAAGAAACTACAGGACTTGAGTTCGCACCTTGCTTCCCTTGATAAATAATACGAAAGATAACAGGTGATATAAATGGTTCGTGCAATGACAATGGATGATTATGATGATGTCTACGCTCTTTGGATGTCGATACACGGATTTGGTATAAGGTCAATAGATGATTCCAGAGAGGGAATAGAGAGATTTATAAAAAGAAATCCCGGACTCAGCGCGGTAGATATAGAAGATGGAAAGATTGTCGGCGCGATCCTCTGCGGACATGACGGCAGGAGAGCTTGTCTTTACCATGTTTGCGTTAGCGAAGAGTACAGAATGCACGGAATCGGCAAAAAGATGGTTGAATTTTGCTATGAGGCACTCAGGAAGGAAAAGATAAATAAAGTTTGCCTGAATGCTTTTGTGACAAACGCTGTTGGAAACAAGTTCTGGCAGAAGATGGGCTGGACCTTGAGAGATGATATGAATTATTACGATCATGCTTTAAACGAAGAGAATCTTACAATCTTTAACAAATGATAACGGAGAAGAGATATGGAAGTAATTAAAGGCGGAGTTACAGCTGCACAGGGATTTAAGGCTGCAAGCTGCGAAGCAAACATCAAGTACAAAGACAGAACGGATATGGCTTTTGTATATTCGGAAGAACCTTGCGTGTGCGCGGGAACTTTTACAACCAATGTCGTAAAGGCTGCATGCGTTCAGTGGGACAAGCAGATAGTTGATTCGGGAAAACCGATGCAGGCTGTCGTAATAAACTCAGGAATCGCAAATGCATGCACCGGAAAAGAAGGCTTTGATGCATGTGAAGCTACAGCAAAAGCAGTTCAAAAGAGCCTTGGCGTAGATTATTCATCTGTTGCGGTTGCATCTACCGGAGTTATCGGTATGCAGCTTCCTGTAGATAAGCTTGTTGCAGGCGTCGAGAAGATGAGCAAGACTCTTGACGGCAGTATAGAAGCAGGAACTGATGCATCCAAGGCAATCATGACAACTGATACGGTAAATAAGGAAGTAGCAGTTTCTTTTGAAATAGCAGGAAAAAAGGTGACTCTCGGCGGAATGAGCAAGGGTTCGGGAATGATACATCCCAACATGTGCACTATGCTTGCTTTCCTTACTACAGATATTGCTATTGAAAAGAGTCTTTTGCAGGATGCGGTCAGCGAAGTTGTTGCGGACACTTTCAATATGATAACGGTTGATGGCGATACATCTACGAATGATACGCTTCTTTGTATGGCTAACGGAAAAGCAGGGAACGATATCATAAAAGAAAAGAATGATGACTACGATACTTTCAAGAACGCGCTTTTTTATGTGTGCGAGTTCCTGGCAAAGAAGATGGCAGCAGACGGAGAGGGTGCAAGCAAACTCTTTGAAGCAAAAGTCATAAATGCAAAGAGCAAGGAAGATGCGAAAACTCTTTCAAGAGCAATCGTTGGTTCCAACCTTTCAAAGGCAGCTATCTTCGGATGTGATGCGAATTTCGGAAGATTTCTTTGTGCAATGGGATATTCCGGTGCGCAGTTTGATCAGAACGACGTAGAGCTCTTCTTTGAGAGCAAAGCCGGAAAGATTGAGGTATTTCATAAAGGAACTCCCCTTGATTTTGATGAGGATGAAGCACTCAAGATCATGAAAGAGGAAACAGTCACGGTGTTTGTCGATATGCATGAGGGAAATGCCGAGGCGACAGCGTGGGGATGCGACCTCACATACGATTATGTCAAGATAAATGCAGATTATAGGAGCTGAGAAAATGGATAAGGATATGCAGGATGTATTAAAAAAAGCGGAAGTTCTTGTTGAGGCGCTTCCGTATATTCAGAAGTTCAACAGGAAGATCATAGTTGTAAAGTACGGCGGAAGTGCCATGAGCAACGAGGAACTTCAGAAGAATGTAATAACAGATGTTACGCTTCTTAAACTTGTAGGATTTAAGCCTATCATCGTTCACGGCGGTGGAAAAGCAATCAGTTCTTGGGTTTCCAAGGTCGGAAAAGAGGCTGAGTTTGTAAACGGACTCAGAGTTACAGACGCTGAGACAATGGAAATTGCTGAGATGGTTCTTGGAAGAGTGAACAAGCAGCTTGTCACAATGGTTCAGGAACTTGGCGTTAAGGCAATCGGAATCAGCGGCAAGGATTCAGGACTTCTTCATGTGAAAAAGAAACTTTCAGACGGAAAAGATATCGGATATGTCGGAGAGATCGATTCGGTTGATCCGAAGATTCTTTTCGACCTTCTTGATAACGACTATCTGCCAATCATTGCGCCTATCGGACTTGATGATAACTTTGATACATATAATATCAATGCAGATGATGCGGCTTGCGCTGTTGCAAAGGCAGTTGGTGCAAACAAGCTTGCTTTCCTTACAGACATTGAGGGCGTTTATAAGGATATCAACGATCCTTCGTCCTTTATCTCAAGACTTACATGCTCAGAAGCAGATGCGCTTATTGCTTCCGGCAATATAGGCGGCGGAATGCTTCCTAAGCTCAATAACTGTACAGATGCCATAAGAAAAGGCGTTAACAACGTGCATATTCTCGATGGAAGGATTCCACATTGCATCCTTCTTGAGATCTTTACAAAAAAAGGTGTCGGAACAATGTTTATGGCTGATGATGACGCCTTGGCTCAGAATGGCTGACGGAAAAATATAAGGGAGATGTGAAGATGAGTGAGACAATGAAGAACTATATTGAAGAGGCTGAACAGGCGCTGCTTCATACATATAACCGTTATCAGATCGTTCTCGACAGAGGAGAGGGTGTTTATCTGTATGATATAGACGGCAACAAATATCTTGATTTTGTATCGGGAATCGCTGTTTTTGCGCTTGGATACAACTACAAAGACTACAATGATGCATTGAAGAACCAGATAGATAAGATCCTTCATACATCTAATTATTACTACAACGTACCTGCTATTGAGGCTGCTAAGAAGATAAAGAAAGCTTCTGGCATGGACAGAGTTTTTTTTACAAACAGCGGAGCTGAAGCTGTTGAAGGTGCGTTGAAGGCTGCAAGAAAATATGCGTTTCTTAAGGATGGCAAGGCAGATCACGAGATCATTGCCATGAATCACTCATTCCACGGAAGAACATTCGGAGCGCTCTCTGTAACAGGTAATCCTCATTACCGTGAGGCTTTTGAGCCTATGATCGGAAATATCAAGTTTGCCGATTTTAATGATTTTGACAGTGTTCTTTCATGCGTAACTGACAAGACTTGTGCGATCATTATGGAGACAGTACAGGGAGAGGGCGGTATCTATCCCGCAACTGAGGAGTTCCTTACAAGAGTAAGAGCACTTTGCGATGAAAAAGATATTCTTCTTATTCTTGACGAGATCCAGTGCGGAATGGGAAGAACAGGCTCAATGTTTGCATGGCAGAAGTTTGGAGTTAAGCCTGACATCATGACAACTGCAAAGGCTTTGGGATGCGGAGTTCCTGTCGGAGCATTCCTTATGACCGAGAGAGTTGGAGCAAATTCTCTTGTCGCAGGAGACCACGGTACAACCTACGGTGGCAACCCGCTTGCTTGCGCAGCTGTTAATAAAGTTCTTGATTTATTTAACAATGACAATATAATAGAAAATGTGAATAAAGTAGCACCTTACCTCGAAAAGAGACTTGATGAGCTTAAGGATCGCTACGATTTCATAGTGGACAGAAGGGGTGCAGGGTTTATGCAGGGGCTTGTATTTAACAGACCTGTTGCAGATGTGATCAATATGGCTCTTGAAAAAGGTCTTATCCTGATAAATGCAGGATCTGAGATCATCAGATTTGTTCCCTCTCTTGTCATAACCAAAGAAAATGTTGATGAGATGATCGACATTTTAGACTCGTGTTTGGGGAAGATATGAAATTTGAAACCAAGATTATTTCTATAGTTCTAATATTATGCATGGTAGCGGGCGTTTTTATAAATGCTCGCTCCGATGAAAGCATATTTGAAGAATTTTCTATTTTTTCAAATAAGACAACTCTAAGACTTTGGTACACAGATGATGCGATAACTCCGTATCTTCAGAGTATATCGATCAAATTTGCCGAGAGTAATAGAGATGTTCGAGTTGAGCCTAAGCTTGTTTCGGGTATGGAATACCTTGAGGCAGTCAATAAGGCATCCGTTGAGAACAAGAACTTTCCGGATCTGTTTATCACAACTAACGATACTCTTGAGAAGGTTTATTGTGCGGGACTTGCTCTTGAAGCAGATAATTCCGACGGATTTTTCAACAAAGTTCTTTTTCCGAAAGCAGCACTTGATTCAGTTACATATAAAGGCAAATATATTGCTTATCCTTTTTACTTTGAGACCAGTGCGCTTGTATATAACAAGACTTATCTTGAAGCATATGCAAAGACACTGATGGAACAGAATAAGCAGGGAGAAGGCGGAGAAGATGCCGCTAATGCCGGTGGAAGTGAAGAGGAAACCGTAGAGGCGGAACAGGCTCAAACAGAAGCAAGCACTGAAGCATCCAGTGATGAAGCAAAAAAAGAATCATCTCAGGATGAAGCCGGTGAGGAAAGCAGTACTGAAGGCGAAGAAGGTGCAGAAGGTGAAGAGGGCGCTGAGGGTGAAGAAGGTTCCGAAGATGACGCTTTCTTAAATGATGAAGAAATTTCTTCAGAAGAACTTGATGAAAAGGTTAAGGATATTCTTAGTTCTGAAGTCAATTCGATTCAGGATATTATCGATTTCTCACGTAAGTACGAAGCTCCGAAGCAGGTAGAATCTATCTTTAAGTGGGATGTTACGGATATTTTTTACAATTATTTCTTTGTTGGAGCCTATATGAATTTAGGCGGTGACGCAGGAGATAATATAAATCTTGATAATATCGATCAGGATATAGCAATCTACAACGGTAATACTATAAGTTGCATGAAGATTTACAAGCAGCTTAAACAGTTCTTCGCTATTGATGCGAGTGAGAGTAGTTATGATAAAGTAGCAAAAGACTTCCTTGAAGGTAAGATTTTGTTCACCATTGCAACGACCGATATTTTCAAAAAGTTTGATGAACTTAAGTTGGAAGATCCTTTCCTTGTAACGGCCGATGGTGGTGATTACTATGAGTTTGCGGTTGCGCCCACAATACCGGAGTTACCTAACGGTCTTAAGTCAAGAACGATGTCTGTTACAAACTGTCTTGTCGTAAATGGATATTCGGAACATCCAGATATTGCGGAAAAATTCGCAAGATATATCTGTAGCGACTCAGATGATGATATTTATAAGACATCACATAAATTGGCAGCGCATAATGGAATTGATTACGGACAGGAAGGTCTTAATACATTCGTTGATATTTACGCCGAGTCAGTTTCCATGCCAAAGACCATACAGACAAGTAATTTCTGGATGGAACTTGAGATTGCGTTCGCGAAGATCTGGGATGATGAGGATGCGGATTGTAACGCTATACTTAAAGAATTGTCTGAGAGTATAAAGACTCAGGTTACAGGTCAAAACTATACGGATCAGGTTATTCAGGATCCTATTGATACGCCGATTACCGCAGGACTTTCAGATGAAAGCGAAGAAGGCGATTAACGTATGTTAATTTAGCTTGATAAATTACTTAATATATACTAGAATAAAGGTTGCATGGCGGGGACCTCTGTAATGGAGGATACATGCAAAAATTCTTTTTAGTGTTGTTCAGTTCAGTGTGTTTGCTGGCTGGATGCACTTCAACGAAGGCTGAAACAGAGCCTGTTATGAACAAGATGATAAGTGATGAAGGGACGGAGTCTATTTCGGAAGACAGTGTAGACGAGATGATCGCCGGAAGTTCTGAAGAAAGTTGTTCCAAGTCGCTTGTTGTATATGTATGTGGTGCAGTATCCGAACCCGGAGTATATGAGCTTTCTTTTGGAAGTAGGATAAATGACGCTGTTATTGCTGCCGGAGGATTTAGTGAAGAGGCTGATACAACTTATGTCAATCTTGCAGCTGAGATTTCCGACGGTGCTAAGTTACGAATTCCAACTCTCGTAGAGACGGAAGAGATTAAGGGAAAGGGCAATGTCTTGTCAGAAGAATTTAACTCTTTTGACAAAACCGGACTTGATGTTGAAACAAAATCGGTTAACAGTGGATTGATTAATATTAATTCCGCTACCGAAGAGGAACTTAAGACTCTCCCGGGAATAGGCGACAGCATAGCGGCGAGAATTGTTAAGTACCGTCAACAGAATGGAAAATTCAATTCCATAGAAGATATAATGAAAATATCCGGTATTAAAGACAAGCTTTTTTCCAAGATAAAAGAATACATCACTGTATAACAAAATTATAGGAATGGGTGGATTATGAGTAAAAAAGTTTTGGTTGTTGATGACGAAAAGACAATTGTAAAAGGAATTAAGTTCAGCTTGGAGCAGGATGATTTCGTGGTTGACTGCGCTTATGACGGCGAGGAAGCTGTTGATATGGCAAAACACCATAAATACGATATCATTCTTCTGGATCTCATGTTACCTGTAATGTCAGGTCTTGATGCTTGTCAGCAGATCAGAGAATTTTCAAATGTTCCGATAATCATGCTTACAGCTAAGGGCGATGATATGGACAAGATTCTTGGTCTTGAAAACGGCGCAGACGATTATATCACTAAGCCATTCAATATTTTGGAAGTTAAGGCAAGAATCAAGGCAATAATCAGAAGATCTGCCAAGGCCACTCTTGATGATAAGTGCCTTCAGTTTGGCGACCTTAAGATTTATCAGGAATACAGAAGAGTATTTATTAATGATAAAGAAATCGATGTAACAGTTCGTGAGTATGAGCTTTTAGAGTACCTTGCAGTACATGCAGGAAAGCCTTATACAAGAGATATGCTTATGGACGTTGTATGGAATAAGGATTGGGATTTCAAGGGCGATGCAAGAACTGTAGACGTGCATATTAGAAGACTTCGTGAGAAGCTTGAGACTAATCCGAGCGAACCACAGTACATCAGAACAAAGTGGGGAAGTGGATATTATTTCCAGGCATAATCCAGAGCTAAAATTATGAAACGTTATATTGGTGTGATTTTAAGTTTTTTTAAACAATTAAAGATCAGTAACCTATTAAAGAGTCTAAGAGCACGATTTTTCATAATTGTCTTTCTGACAGGATTATTTTCATGTGTAATCATGCATATATTGATCCTTCAGAGTTATGAAGATCGTGCTGTCAATGTTAATTCAACAGGCGTTCAGACACAGCTGAGAATATTGGCTAGTCACCTTATTAAGAATGATTATTTTACAGATACATCATCGGAAGTCGTAAATGCGGAGCTTGAGATGTTGGCTACTGTTTACGACGGACGTGTGATGGTTATTAATAATGAGCTCAAGGTTATAAAAGATACTTACAATCTCAACGAAGGAAAGACTATTATTTCCGAAGAAATTGTAAACTGTCTTAAGAAGGGCTCAAAAGGTGCGGTTTCCAGGTACAGCCACGATGATGGATTTATCGAGGTTGTAACTCCTATTATCGAGCCTCATAATAATCAGGAAGGTGATATATCGGACAAGAGTGAGCCTACTGAGGTGGTAAGAGGAGTTATTTTAACCAGTGTTTCAACAGATTCTATTGAGACGACTCTTGAGGTATTGAGCAGAAGAGCTACTACCATCGAGGTTATTATTATTCTTGTAATATTTGTCTATGCAGCAGTAGTATCTGCAGCATTGTTACAGCCGTTTGACAGGATCACGGCTGCGATCAACGATGTTAAGGCGGGATATACCGATGAACCTATTATCGGTCCTAATTTCCTTGAGACTGAGCAGATAATAAAGGCATTTAACGCGCTGCTTAAGCGAATGAAGGTTCTTGATGATTCACGTCAGGAATTTGTTTCAAATGTGTCACATGAGCTTAAGACTCCTATTACTTCCATGAAGGTTTTGGCTGATTCTCTTTTGGCACAGGACAATGTTCCGAATGAGGTTTACAAGGATTTCATGGTGGATATTGTAAGCGAGATAGATCGAGAGGATAAGATCATAAATGATCTTCTTTCTCTGGTTAAAATGGATAAAACAGCAGCAGATCTAAATATCACAAGTGTGGATGTAGTTGAGCTTGTTGAGATAGTCTGCAAGAGATTGAGACCTATCGCGGTTAAGCATAACATTGAGCTTACGCTTGAGAGTAGGCGTGCGGTCACAGCAGAAATTGATGAAGTAAAAATTTCACTTGTTGTTATGAATCTTGTTGAAAATGCGATAAAATACAACAAGGATAAAGGTCAGGTTAAAGTAGAAGTTGATGCCGACCAGCAATTCTTTGTTGTAAAGGTTATGGATACCGGTATGGGTATTCCTAAGGAATCGCTTGATCATATTTACGAGAGATTTTATCGAGTTGAGAAGTCAAGATCTAGACAGATCGGTGGTACGGGACTTGGACTTGCAATCGTACGAAATGCAATCCTTATGCATAGAGGAACTATCGATGTAGATAGTGAAGTGGATAAGGGAACAACGTTTACTGTTAAGATACCGCTTATTTACTCGAATCAGAAGTGAGAGATGTGTTATGAGAACCAGCTGCGTTATTAAAAATAGAATATTGTTATGTGCAGCAACATTACTTTCATTTGCTTTTCTTGTTTCATGTGGCGAGCAGAAGGTTGAAGCAGATAACAAAATAAACGTTTACTATGTAAAAACGGATGAGACAAGTATTGTACCGATAGAGTATGAGCTCAAGACCGATTCAAGTAAGGATCTGGACGGTGCTGTCACAGAGCTTGTTCAAAGGCTTGAAGAGACTCCCGGAAAGAGCTTGTATGAGGCACCGATTTCCGGAGATGAATCCGGCGAAAAAGCGGATGAAAAAACTGGTGACAATGCAGGAGATGCCTGGCTTACCCAATATAAAACCGAAAATAAAGTTCTTAAACTTTATTTTGGAGCTCAGTACGGTAAACTCGGAACAACAAAAGAGGTTCTTACCAGAGCGGCAATAGTGAGCACCTTTACACAGCTTGATGAGATTGATTACGTATGCTTTTTTGTTGGTAAAAAAAGTGATACGCATATGAATTCTCAGGCGGATGCCGATTCTGCATCAGACGAGACTTATGAGCCGGCACCGCTTAAAGATCATACGGGTAAAGCTATAGGCCCTATGGGGAGTGATTATTTTATCTACAATGTTGACAACGAGATAAACAATAACAAGAAAGATGAAATCACTCTGTATTTTGCAAATGAAACAGGAGATAAGCTTAAACGTATACACAGATATGTTGTATATAACAGCAATATTTCAGAGGCTAAGCTAAGAGTTGAGCAGCTGATAAACGGTCCTAATACAAGCGAGGCGTTCCCTACGATCAATAAGGATGCCAAGATCAACAGCGTTAATATTAAGGACAAGATTTGCTTTATTGATTTTGATTCATCGTTCCTTACTCAGCCGAATAATGTTACGGTTCAGGTTGCGCTTTATTCTATAGTTAATACTGTAACTGAACTTAAAGACGTGGACAGAGTGGTTATTTCGGTTGACGGTGATTCTACGTTCACCTATATGGATTTTAATATTTCGGGAGCTTATAAGAAGAATACCGAGATTATTACAAGATAAGGAGTTTTAAATAATTGAAAAGACCGTTGTGTCCGGTTGCACTGGTCATTACGGCGATTGTCTTTATTTATCTTAGATTTTTTTTGACTAATTATCTATATGAAATACCTGATGATCAGGAAAAAGAAACGGGCTTTGTTACCGGCGTTGTAGCCAGGAAGGAAGCCCGTTTGAGTCCATCAGGTGAAAATTTTAATGTTATTTATGTGGTTCCACAGAATATCTCAATAGGAAAAATGAAATATATCATGTGCAGCTTGAAAGAGGGAGATGTGTATGTCCCTTCTGTCGGTGAGTACGTTAAGATAACCGGAAAGATTACGCCCTTTAAGGAAGTAAGAAATCCCGGAGGATTTGACAGTCGCCTGTACTATGCGACCTTGAAGATTGCATTTAAAATATATAACGCGGAAGTCGTAGAGACGGATGGAAGAGAGGATTTTTTGAGAGAAAGGCTCTATGAGCTCAAGATGTTTTTTGAAAAGAATCTCGATAATAATCCGGTACTTTCAGACAGTGATTCTGCCATATTAAAGGCGATGATCCTCGGCGATAAGGCGTTTATGGATGATGATATAAAGGATATGTACAAAAACAGTGGGATAATGCATATTCTGGCTGTGAGTGGCCTTCACATATCAATAATCGGAATGGGGCTATATAAGGCGCTTAGGAAGTGCAAATTAAGCCACTATATCTATACTGCAGTTCCTATAATTGTAATGTATTTATACGGAGAGATGTGCGGTGTCGGATCATCTTCATTCAGGGCGATATGCATGTTTACGATTAGACTCGTGGCACCACTGGTAGGAAGAACGTATGATATTTTAACCGGGCTAGCGATCGCTGAGGTTCTTCTCATTCTGGACTGTCCGCTATATTTATATAACAGCGGTTTTTTATTTTCTTTCTGCGCTGTTATTGGCGTGACGGTTGTTCATCCCGCAATGGAAGAGTTGTTTGGGGAAAAGAAAATGATCATTCGCTCAGGTATCATGCTTGGGCTTTCTATCATGATTTCTACTTTACCGATATATATGCTCTATTATTTCACATATCCACTGTTTTCTTTAATATCAAATATGATAATAATTCCCTTGGTCAGCGTGCTTATGGTGGCAGGTATATTGTGCCTTTTTATGGTTGGATTTACAGGTGCTGTTCCGGGAGTGCCGGCTCATCTGATTCTTTTATTCTATAAAACTGTATGCGGAGTACAGACGAAACTTTTGGGAAATACGCTGTACATCGGGCATGCGGGAGAAATTAAGATCGCATGTTATTGTATAATCGTATGTATCAGCCTTTTTTACCCGAAACTCAGATTGAGGAAAAAGAAGAAGCATTCAAATATAGAGAATTATTTAAGGCGCGCGCTTTTGCCTATCGCCGTAGCAATTCTTATCTGTCAGCCAAGGCCTGAGCTTATGATCTCTGCGCTTTATGTGGGACAGGGCGACGGTATTGTTATAGAGGATGGAAGAGATCGCATCCTTATCGACGGGGGAAGTACGTCGGAGAAGTCGGTCGGCAGATATTCCATAATTCCGTATCTTAAGTACAGAGCTATAGGAAGCCTTGATGCAGCGATAGTAACTCACGAAGACAGCGACCATATTTCCGGGCTTTTTGAAATAATGGATGATATGGAAAAGGGCGGAATCAGGATTAAGAGGCTGATACTGCCTGATGTTGCGGAAAGCTCAAGAGGAGATAATTACAGAGAGCTTGAGAGACGGGCAACTGAGATAGGAATCCCCGTTTCCTATATTTCTACGGGCGAGGAGATTTCTGTAGGCAGGTCAAAATTTTTATGTATAAACCCCGATAAAGGCATGGCAACTGAGGGTGCCAATGCGTATTCTACAACGCTTCTTATGATGAGAGGGGAGTTTAAGGCTCTTTTCACGGGAGATGTCGAAGAGGAAGGGCAGGAGAATATAAGAGAGACAATAAAGAGTAACTCGCAGATTTTCAAAGATATAACACTTCTTAAAGTCGCGCATCACGGTTCAAAGTATACGACCGATGAAGAGTTTTTGAGCATGATAAGACCAAAGATCGCGCTTATAAGTTGTGGTGAAGATAATAGATACGGTCATCCTCATGAAGAAGTTCTCGAAAGACTTGAAAATGTTGGGGCGAAAATATACAGAACCGACGAATCCGGAGCCGTCACGATCAAAATTGAGGATGACAGATTAGAGACAGAAACTTTTTTGAATAACAAATAGTCTATCTGATATAAGCAGATGAGTTTTTGGTGCATCTGTGGTAACATATTGATTGGAGTGTGATTATTTATGGCAGTTAAGACATCAGATTTTCCGGCTAAACAAAGACAGATAAATGATGACATAGCAAGCGGTAATTTTAAACCTTGCTATCTTTTATACGGTGATGAGGCTTATCTGAGGCTCCAGAATAAGGATAAGCTGATTAAGGCCATGGGAGTTGACGCTTCTTCAATGAACTTTACCAGGTATGAGGGCGATGGCTGTAATCCTGCAGAGATAATAGACATGGCAGAGACTATGCCATTTTTGGCTGACAGGAGAGTGATACTTGTCGAGAACAGCGGCTTTTTTAAGAGCGGATGCCCTGAACTTGCGGATTATTTGAAGAATCCGTCTGAGACCACATTTTTTATTTTTGTAGAAAAAGAAGTAGATAAGAGGAAAGACATTTATAAAGCTGCTTCTAAGCTTGGACTTGAGATAAGTTGCGACGAGCAGGGCGAGGATACCCTGAGGAAGTGGATAGCGGGTAAGCTCAAGGCAGAGGGTAAGACAATTTCGCCCCGTGCCCTTGCGTTGTTTCTGGGACGCGTCGGAACAGATATGTCCAATATAAGCACAGAGATAGAAAAGCTTGTTTGTTACTGTATAGACAGAAACGAGATCACGGATGAAGATGTAGAGACTGTGTGCGCCAACTGGCTTACCGGCCGTATCTTTGCAATGACGGATGCGATAGTAGAGAGGAAAAGAACTGTTGCGATAAATCTTTACTACGATCTGCTTGCGCTCAAAGAGCCACCGGCGAAGATACTGGCTCTTATATCCAGACAATTTAATCTAATGCTCCAGATAAAAGAAATGACCCAAAATCACAAGGACAAAGCGCAGATCGCAAGTGCAGTGGGGTTGGCACCGTTCCTTGTAGGCAAATATTTGGGGTGGGCAGGTAATTATACATTTGATGAACTGAGAGAGGCGCTTGAACTGTGCGCTTCAAATGATGAGGCTGTTAAGACAGGCAAGCTTGATTATATCATCAGTGTTGAAATGGTAATAATAGGCTGCACCCGCGATAAAAGGAATTGATATTTGAAAAAGAAGGATTTTGGGCTTATACTAGACTTTGTTTACGCTTATAGGGAGGTAGATTTTGGAAAGACCAGCACCAAAACCACAGGAGTTATTCAGACATTTTAAGGGGAAAATGTATCAGATAGTCACTATTGCGATTCATTCCGAGACAAGGGAAGAAATGGTGGTCTATCAGGCACTTTACGGGGGTTATTTGGTTTATTGCAGACCGCTTTCAATGTTCATGTCAGAAGTTGACAGAAACAAATATCCGGATGTTCAGCAGAAGTACCGTTTTGAAAGAGTTGAAAAGATTGCAGAACCTGATGATAAGACGGAAAAATCAGAGTTTGTTGTAACACCTGAGAAAACCGTTGAAATTGAAAAGTGCGAAGAGAAAGAAAACAGTGAGGCAGGAAAGATGAGTGATGATAAAAAAGTAACTTCAGCACCGAAGTTTAATGTAGATACTTCATATGAACGTTCTGAAGTTATGGAGAAGAGCATTGACGATGAAGCGCGCGATCTTAACCTTGATCCGCTTGTTATCAAATTTTTGGACGCAGATCTTGCTTCTGAAAAGAATGATATCTTATGCAAGCTTCATCCAATAATAACTAACGATATGATTGATATAATGGCGATGTCTGTTGGCGTTGTCATTAATGAGGGGGATGTTGACGGCAGATACAATGATCTTAGGAACTGCCTTACAACAATGGAGAAATATGAAAGTACCAGATTAAGGAGTTAAATACAATATGAAATTACTTTCAGTTGCGATTCCCTGCTACAATTCAGAAGGGTACATGTCTAAATGCATTGAATCGCTGCTTGTTGGCGGTGAGGATGTTGAGATTTTGGTTGTTGATGACGGATCAAAGGACAGAACAGCGGAGATAGCCGATGAATATGCGGCAAAGTATCCTACGATCGTAAAGGCAATTCACAAGCCTAACGGCGGACACGGAAGTGCCGTAAATGCCGGACTTGAGAATGCTACGGGACTTTTCTTTAAGGTTGTCGATTCAGATGACTGGGTAAAAGAGATAGCGTACAGAAAAATCTTGTCAACACTTGCGGAGCTTGCAGGCGGAGACACTCAGCTGGATCTTTTGATCAGCAATTTCGTTTATAACAAAGTAGGCGAGAAGAGACACAAGGTTATGCGCTATAACACAATGTTCCCTGTTGAAGAGCTCTTTTCATGGAAAGATATAAAGAGAACTCCCAAGGGACATTATCTTCTCATGCATTCTGTAATATTTAGGACAAAGCTCTTAAAACAGTGTGGATTAAAGCTCCCCGAGCACACATTCTATGTTGACAACATTTATGTGTTTAATCCGCTACCTTTTGTTAAGACAATGTATTATCTCGATGTAAATTTCTATTACTATTACATCGGGCGTGAAGATCAGTCTGTCAATCAGAAGATCATGCTCTCACGTATTGATCAGCAGATCAGGGTAAATAAGCTCATGGTCGATTATTATGTTGAGAACATAGGAATGATCAAGTCGCAGGCTGAAAGACACAGATATATGTTTAATTATCTGGAGATTATTACGGCTATTTCTTCGGTGCTCCTTATAACTGAGGATACGACAGAGAATCTTGCCAAGAGAAAAGACCTTCTACAGTATATTAAGGACAAAAATTACTGGTTATATGTCAAGATTAGGTACAGTATTGAAGGTACATATATTTATTTGCCCGGAAAAGGCGGTAGAAAGATAACTTTGGCAGGATATAAACTGTTGCAGAAAATTTTTCACTTTAATTAATGACGATAAAGTGTTAAAGTAGTTTGAGATACAGAAGTAGCAAATACACCAAATGAGGAAAATATGAAAAATATGTTCGAAAGACTTGTCGGAAAGAAAGTTGACAAGGGCTATTTAAAGGATGTATTCGGAATGGCAATGCCGCTTCTTATGTATGGTGCTTTGTATATTACCTGGTTCTCAATAATAGAGAAACACAGATTTTCACATTACGCTGTTATACATACAGCTATTGATGATAGGATTCCATTTATAGAAGCGTTTATTGTTCCGTATTATTTATGGTTCTTTTATGTGTCTCTTACGCTGGTGTACTTTATAGTGACACTTGAGGTAGAGGATTATTATAAGAACTTCTTTTTCCTGACGACAGGAATGACGTTGTTCCTTGTAATATCGACTCTTTTCCCGAATATGCATCAGCTTAGGCCTGCTGTAATGCCTAGGGACAACATTTTTACAGCGCTTGTAGAAATTATATACAAGAAAGATACGGCGGCTAATCTATGGCCCAGTATTCACGTATATAATTCGATTGGAACCATGATTGCCATTCGAAAGAGTAAGAAATTTAAAACAGGCGGAAAGATTGCGAGTGACATTTTAGGTGTACTCATAATTCTTTCAACGATGTTTGTAAAGCAACATTCTGTTTATGATGTTGTTACAGCTATTGCAATGTCTGTTATTTTCTACATTTTCTTCTATAAGACATCCGCAATGTCGAATTTCTGCAGAAGAAAAGAAGAGAAACTTGCTTTCCGATATGATTAAAAAATTACTCCGGTTTACTGAAAGCTACAGTAAACCGGAGTTTTTTGTACCATTTATGTAATGATTATTATGTCATCAGCTTTAGTTTTTGCTTAAGACATTCCAAAGTTATGTCATCTGATTTTACCGATACTTCGCCGTCGGTGTGAACCCACATGGGAAGCATGGTCTTAATCTGTATCTTTGAAGTTCTGTATTTGTACACGCCTTTAAATATGTAGTGAAGCCCGAAAAAAGAGAACGGGAGAGCAATCATCATCTTGGCTCTCTTCATATCGCCGACAATACACATATCAAACTTTCCGTCATCGAGTTTTGCCTTAGGTGCAAAATTAAATCCGCCGCCTTCATAGCGGTGTATCATTGATGCAATAAACAAGAAGTGTGATAAGTGAACTTTTTTACCGTTATCAAATTCAATATCGCATGGTATCTTATCGGCTTTTATGAGCTGTTTTACTGCGATTATTCCGTAGGTGAGCTTTCCGAGACCGAATCTGTTTAAGAAATTCTTGGTTCCGGAGGAGAGGGCTTCTTCGCAAACTGCTGCGTCAAATCCGATTCCTGAGCTGACACCGAAATATCTTACTTTGCTCGGCGCAGAATTACACAGTCTGGATATTGGCTTTGTCATTGAACCGTAGGTGAGTTTACCTATATCGAGAGTTCTGATGACTTTTCCGTCTATTATGCGCTCCAAAAGATCGTCGTAGTCTTTGGGATAATTTAAATCTCTTGAGAAATCATTGCTTGATCCAAGCGGTACATATCCGACAATTACTTTATTGAAATCGGTTATTCCGTTTATTGATTCATTCAGCGTTCCGTCGCCGCCAAGTATGATGACTTTAATTGGTAGTTCTTCATCTTTGGCTGATTCAATGAATTGTGTCATGAGTTTTGACGCATGTCCGGGGCCTTCTGTGAAGGCGGTAGTGTATTCTATCCCCGCAGAAATAAATTTATATTCAAGTCCGGTCCAAATATCTTTTCCCTTACCGGATCTTGCAGATGGGTTGACGATACAGTAATACATATGAGTCCTCTGTTAAAAAAATAATTAATCCAGAACATTATAGCATTTTTTTTATATATATGGTACGATATGCAAGATGTTGCTTTAACACATTAAATTGACGAATTTAACATATTATTCGGAGGAACGGAAATGTATTCATTGGAAGAAGTCAGAAAGATAGACCCTGAAATCGCTTCTTTGATCGAAGCGGAGGTTGAGCGTCAGAACAACCACATTGAACTTATAGCATCAGAGAACTGGACCAGCAAGGCAGTTATGTCTGCAATGGGCAGCCCTCTTACCAATAAATATGCAGAGGGATTACCCGGAAAAAGATATTACGGCGGATGCCACGTAGTTGATGAAGTTGAGAAGATCGCTATTGAGAGGGCAAAAGAGCTCTTCCATTGTGATTATGCAAATGTTCAGCCTCATTCAGGTGCACAGGCTAATCTGGCAGTTCAGTTTGCACTTTTACAGCCCGGTGATACTATCATGGGCATGAACCTCAGTCAGGGCGGACATCTTACACACGGAAGCCCGGCTAACATTTCAGGAACATATTTTAAAGTAGTTCCTTACGGAGTTGATGATAACGGTGTGCTTGACTACGAAGAGATGTACAAGCTTGCCGTAGAGCACAAGCCTAAGCTCATTATTGCAGGTGCATCTGCATATTGCAGAACAATAGATTTCAAGAAATTCAGAGAAGCTGCTGACGCATGCGGAGCAATCCTCATGGTAGATATGGCACACATTGCAGGTCTTGTTGCTGCAGGTGTTCATCCCAGTCCTTTCCCTTATGCAGACGTTGTTACAACAACAACTCATAAGACACTTAGAGGACCCAGAGGAGGACTTATTCTCTGGAATCAGTCAGCTCAGGATAAGTTCAAGATCAACAAGGCTGTATTCCCCGGAATCCAGGGCGGCCCTCTTGAGCATGTTATCGCAGCTAAGGCTGTTTGCTTCAAGGAAGCCCTTTCTCCTGAGTTTACGGAGTATGCAAAGAACGTTGTTGAGAATGCAAAGGCGCTTTGCAACGGTCTTATGAAGAGAGGCGTTCAGATTGTTTCAGGCGGTACAGACAACCACCTTATGCTTGTTGACCTTACAAACTTCGGCCTCACAGGTAAAGAAGTTGAGGCATGGCTTGATGATGCTCATATCACAGCTAACAAGAACACTATCCCTAACGAGCAGCAGTCACCTTTTGTTACAAGCGGAATCCGTCTCGGAACTCCTGCCGTAACAACTAGAGGAATGAACACAGAAGATATGGATCAGATCGCTGAGGCAATCGCCGTTGTTATCAAGAATAAGGGCGAGAAAAATGATGAAGCACGTGCTATCATTAAGAAGCTTACAGATAAATATCCTCTCGATTGATTTAATGACAATATAGGATATTGTCAAAAAATAAAATAAAATAACGTAAATTATTATATGGGAAAATTGTCCGCATTTTTAAATGTGTGACAATTTTTTCTTTTATATTCTGCTCTGTTACTGGTACTTTTTTAAACGGAAAAGAATATGCAGAATTGATTGTAATGTACATACAATTTAGAATATACACAGAATATTTAACAATTATAAACTAAAATATCAAAATAAATAAAGAATAATTATAAAATGTCTTGACAAATTAAAACTCTATAAATATAATAAAGGCAGATAAAGAAAAGGGATTGGTATATAGAATACTTCTCCTGAGAGTCCTTTAGGTAGAAAGGGCAGGGGGAAAGAATAGGAGGTACGGTCCAAAGGGATAAGTAATTAAAATATTCAGGGAAAGGATGGTACAGACCACCAAAATATTTTGAACTAAGTAATTAGGTATTGTTTTTAGGATTAAAGAAAAGTTCAGCTCTTCCGGTACAGGATTCGTGGTTATGACAATATCAATATCTTGCAACCACAGCATCTGAATGCAAAATGAATGGAAAGATTGTAGCTGGGAAATTGGAGGACAGTCCATTGGACATGGAGAATTTTAGTTCAGAAGAGTACTCGGTATAGGGCAGAAGCAGGTAAAAAGATGAAGCTTCTGCCCTTTGATTATGCATATTTATGTGTTAAAATAATGGGGAAGAAAAAATGAATAATGATGGGGATATAAGTGAAATGGAAGAACAAGTTTTAGACCAGAGAAGACTTGAGAGGAGACTGAGAAGAAAGCGAAACCAGAGAATTGCGTATTTGATCTTGGCAGGAGTAATGGTAGTTGCAACTGCCCTGGTTTTCATAACGGTATATTCCCTAAATAGAGTGTTTAAGTTTGTTAAACCAAACGGAGGAGATCTTGTTGCAGCCGCCGAGATGAGTTCAGAGGAAGTTGTTATTGAAAGCCCTGAGGCATTCGGAGGAGATGATGCACAGACTCAGGAGATGTCTGCTGACGATCTTCTTAATGACAGTATTGATACTATCATTGAGGGGATGAGTATGGAAGATAGGATTGCGGGACTCTTTATCGTTACTCCCGAACAGCTTACGGGAGTGTCTACAGCCGTCAAGGCAGGGAGCGGAACACAGGAAGCGCTCATGAATTATGCTGTCGGCGGATTGGCTTATTTTTCAAAAAATATTAAAGATGAAGAACAGATAAAAGAAATGCTTGATGCAACTGCTTCAATGAGTAAGTACTCATTGTTTACTTTGGTTGCGGAAGATGGAAGCAAGAATGGTGCTATATCTTCAAATATCAGCATTGAAGGCGTAACAGATGTTACCGATTCCGATTCTGCGCGTGATAATGCAAAAGCAATCGGAAACGCCATGTTTAAGTATGGCTTCAACTTCAATATTTCGCCGGTAATCGATACTTCAAATAAAGATAAGGAAGAAAAAGATTTTGATAAAGTTAAAGATATTGCAGTTTCTTTTTCTTCGGGACTTAAAGATGTCGGAATGACTGCATGCATGAATGCATTTCCTGCTAAGGCAGATACATCACGCGGCAAGACAGAAGTCGATAAGAGCGTGACAGATCTTGAATCGTCTGAGTATCAGATTTTTGAGGAAGCGGTAAAGAATGATTCTGTTAATGCGATCATGGTTACAGGAGCATCTTATCCCAATGTAGAGGGAGATGATACACCTGCATGCCTTTCAGAGAAGATGGTAACAGGACAGCTTCGTGATCACTTGGGATTTGACGGTATCATACTTACGGATGCGCTTAATACATCTGCAATAACTAAGTTTTATTCCGCTGATGAAGCAGCAGTTGCAGCTATCAAGGCAGGAGCAGATATGATCTACCTTCCCGAGGATTTCAAGAAGGCATATGAGGGCGTTAAGAAGGCTGTCGATGACGGAACGATATCCGAAGACAGGATCAACGAGTCGCTCAAGAGAATCTTCAAGATTAAATATGCCGGCAGAGTCGACATGATCGTGGACAAACAATAAAACAATACTATATTATTATAGAAACATCGCCTATGCGGATTTAGAACGCATAGGCGTTTTTTAATTTTTATTAAAAGGTTATAAAAAAACGTGAATATATCTTTCTATTTTCGCTAGCTCGGAGTAAAATGAGGGTGCAATAAAAGATAGGATGGAATCTTTGCACGGATATGTGAGGGTGATGTACCAGTGCAAAATGAAGGAGGTACTATGGCAGATTTAAGTATTAATAGTCAGATATCAAATTCGCTGAATTCATTCGTAAATACACGTGGTATTGAACCTCAGAAAACGGCAGAAGCAAAGAGCATTGATACTCAGAATAGGAATACCGATGAGAACAGACAGGCAATAGGAAAAGACGCAGCGTCTAAAGCAGAGGATGTCAGAACATCGGAATATGGACCTATAATAGCGAAATCCGGTGATGGTGATACAGTTCGTGTAAAGAATGAAAAGTCAGACCTTAGAGCGGATGACAAAGAAAATTCCGCAGCCATTTACGATGTAAATAAGGCGGTAAATGACAGGCGGGAAAAAGAGGTTGTTCCCAATATCGATCTTCCTGAGAAAAAACAGGAACAAAAAGCTGTAGAGGCAAAACAGGAAGAGCCAAAAGTTGCTGAGGCACCCAAGAGGGAAGTTAAGGCAGAAGAAGCTCCTAAGCAGGAACAGCAGAGAAGCCAGATCGATCTAAATGACAAGAGCGATAGGGAGAAACTTGCAAAGAAAGCTGCTGAAAGTGCTAAGAGACAGACTATCGAAGAAACCAATCCCGGACTTGTAGACAGAAAGAACCAGGAGAAGATTGCACAGGCTGGTTCAAGTGCTTATTCGGGCTATACGGATGCTCAGCTTGAGCAGATGTATTTAAGAGGGGATGTTTCCCAGATTGAGTACAATCAGGAAGTTGAAGCACGGGATGCAGCAAGAGAAGCAAGACTTGAAAGTGCAAAAGATAATACACGTGAAATAATTGAAGATGAAGCTGAGAGCAGAGAGATTGAGCGTACTGCTGAAACAATAAATACCATCCAAACGGGAGAAGTCCTTGAGGGTGAGGGAACAGTACCTATCGAAGCGCGGCTTCAGGCAATACAGAATTTAGATAACATGGTAGCATCCGGCTAAACGGCGGCATAATAATATTTCAGACATAAAGAAACAGCTCGGACCATAAGTAAAAGTGATCCGAGCTGTTTTTTTATTATATTCTATTTCAACTTAACTTTTTTAGTAGCGAGTAGATGCTTTCTCTTTTCAGGTAAATGATATTGGCTACTATCATTGTTAAGGTTGCAAGGATAAATAAGCAGTTCTGCCAGGGCATTTTATATATAGTACTGAAGAACTTTCTGTACATAACGGATTTGACTGTGAATCCGAAAAACTCAAAGGCAAGAGGTGCAATGACTAAAAGTTCCAGGTTGTCGGCATTTCTTTGAACTGCTTTATATGCGATGAAGCACAAAGCTACAACGGCGATATGCAGAAGGATTTCTGTGATGTCAAAAATAGTCCATTTGATCATCGTTTGATCGCCGGGCTTCATACCAAAGTCGAAGGGAAGTGATAAAAATATAGATGAGATAGCATTGATTAAATTGTAAGCTCCGACAAGTAAGAGAGTTCCGTATACGATCACAATCTTTGATAAGTTGATCGAATCTGAACCTGCGTCAGTATTGGTTGTTTGGATGCTATCTTCAATGATTTCATTTATAAAGTTATTTTTTTCCATAGTCCTCATAATTATGTCCTTATATATAGATATGGTGCCAAAAAGTGAATTTTGACACCATATAAATAAAATTAATGCTACATGTGTTTGAGGGATTTTTTAAAACATAAATCCCTATATCCCAGCTTGAGACTATCGTATCAGCAGAAGGAGGTAACCTGATCGGGATAATCTCAAGTGGGTGGTTCAATATATACAGAGTCGTTTAATCACCCCTAGAGTGAGACGTCTGTTTAGTAAGTTATGGCGATGTCAGTGCCGGTAGATAGGATAGCCGAGATACCTACGTTCCCCGTTTTTGCGTCAGTAGTGATGCCACTTGATGAAGAAAGAGAGGACCCTAAAGATGCGGCATCTGAAGTTGATGACGAATCATCGTCTCCAGAGAATGAAGAACCCGTATCTATTGAAGGGGTGGCATCCGATGGGGACGCTGTATCTTCTATATTTGTGCCTGACTCGGATGTTTCTCCCGACGACTGGCATGCCATAAGTGAAAAAGCTAATGTAGTAACTATTATTATTGCCATAAATCTATTTTTCATATGTATATTAACCTCCGAACAATCGTGTATTAGTAGTGTTAATACAGTTATAACATGATTGGTACAGTATGTCAACAAATGATGTGAAAAAAATTTTTTTATTTTAAGGATTCAGCAGTGGAGCGGGCTGGATGGTATGATGTAAACGTGATTTTAATAAGTATTTATAAAATAATTAATTTTTTCAAAAAAAGTCTACCATCTTGGAAAAAAATGATGTATAATTGTGAACGTTGTGTGGTAAGAATGTGTTTAAATTGTGAAAACGGTGGTATTTGTTAATGTTTACGAAAGAAAAACTGATTTTTGAATTACCCAAAGTGGATTACGATCTTTATTTTACTAAAGATACAATCCTCTTCCTGGCAATCATCGTATCGATACTGTTTTCGATATTTATGTGTCTGTGGGGACACAGGTATTTTAAGGTGATTGCATCCTTCCTTATAGGAAGCGGTCTTATGGCCGGAGGGATGATCGTATTGGAACCGTTGATTCCAAGTCCCACAGTTAAGATGTTCTTGCTGGTACTTTTTGTTTTTATTGTGATGAGTATATTGCTTGGCTTGTCATCAATAATAGAAAAGAAGAATCAAGAAAAGAAGGACAGCAAGGCAGGAACAAAGCGGTTTATCCGCGTGATTGCACCAATTGTAGGA
>JAFZQT010000140.1 GCA_017620235.1 Butyrivibrio sp.
CAAAAGAGAACATTCAGGATCTTGCGATAGATACGAGAAATCTGTATCAGGAGCTGGCAAGAGACGGTGAATTATCAAAATCAGACTGGGGATTTCTTGGAAAAAACGTTGCGGAAAATTTTTTCACAAACCTGATTCTAGGTGAACTCAGTGAGGTTGTAGATATCCTGAAGCCAAGCAAAGAACTTCATCTTAAAAAGGTTGAAAAAGCTGCAGAAGAAGCGGAAAATGTTAAGAAGGTAGAAAAGGCTATTGATGGAACGAGTGATGTTACAAAGGTTGTCGGGAAGCAAGCTGAAAATATAGAAGATATTAGTAAGGGCAGCGTAAAAAATTGGAAAGGGAAGGAAGTAAAAATTCCAGATGGGCATAAAATGAGCCCGAGAGATCCTGATTTTTCGGCTAAACCGATTACAGAAGCTGGTCCTTATACAACTGAACAACGCAAAGCTTTTTTAGACGGAAAATCTGCTAATACTAAATTGGCACCTCATCATCGTCATCAAATACCAGTAAGGGATGGTGGGGTAATAGATGAGCTTCCAGGGCCAGGACATCCTTGTGGAAATCAGCATACGGCGGGAACTCCGAGTAGGCATCCTGCAAGGTCTATATTTAATAACGAACCGGGTGGAAATGTTTTAAGAAATAATGAAATTACACAGAGTTGGATAGAAAAAGGGAATAGATTGATAGAAGTGGAGCCAGGAGTCTGGATTGATCCTGGATTTTAGGAGATAGAAGATGAGTATTAATGAATTAATAGAGAAAAATAATATTGCAATAGTTGCTAAAGCAGATTTAAAAAATAAGAGATTTGAAATAATAAAAAGTAATCTAGAGCTTGAGTCATATGATTTATTTGAACAACTGATTCTTTTTGGTAATACAGATACTCTTTTGGAAAGTGTTGATGGGCAGATTCTACCTAGAATTTGGGCGCAAGGTAATACAAAATGTGTAGTATGTAAGCCTAATAATGAGCAACTTATTGCGTTATTCTATGAAAACAGTATGGATGCTAAAGAGAACTATTTTTATGCCAAGGAGCTGGATTCACTGCTAAAAGATATTATAAAGTAAGTGAAGAGTGAAAAAAATGATAATTACTGAATGAGGAAAGCGTTTTTGAAAAGACAGATAATTAAAATGAAAGAGCAAGAACTACTGAAAGAATTTGATAAATCTAAATCAAACAAAAGTTTTGTGAGTGAGAGCTATTCTCGTTTTGTACAATTTGTTAATATGGTGGAAATATGACTTCGGTGGAAAAAACAGAATATATGGCTATGAAGCCTAGAGATGCTCTTACACATGATTTGAAAAATATTAAAAAGATTTATTCTGATGCAAATGCGTATCCAGAAATAAAACCGAAAATCAAGGAATTTATTGAAAAGAGCATATCAGAATTTCCAGAGTTGTTCGAAAAATAAGAAGAGGGTGCAACTAGAAATGAACAAAGAAATATTTATGAATTTAATGAATAATAGGATGTTAAGAGATAATGATGAAATCGAGGGCTATGAGAGAAATCTGGAGACATTGGCAGGGAGTTTTTCAGAAGAAGATATCATTGAATTGTGTTTGACTTTTGATGATAAAACACAAAGCGCAGAAATTATGTATAGTGCAATTCATTTATTAGAAACTCTTTCGTCTAAATTAGCTTTTGAAAAAACAATCATAGGAGTAGTTAGGATGTTTGAGACATCACCTGATTGGGCAAGTATTATTACATATAGATGTTTGAATGACGAATTTTCTGTTCAAATGATAAAAGATGTGTGTAGAGATTTGGATGAAAAAACATGTTTGGAGTATAAAAGGATTTTACAAAAAATAAAGAATGAAGATCCTGAGAAATTCGGGATTGTAATAGATGATATAGTTGGTTCCATTTAATTAGAATATTTGGCAATTACGAAGAAAAATGACAACCTGATACTTTGACGATAGATAGAGGTGGTGCTTCTATTTCTAGTCAATTAAGAAAGTATCCAAATGGAACCAAATATAGAATTATTATTACGGATGAGGGATAGTATGTGAGAAATATATGGCAAGAAATTATTAATTTAATAGATGGTGCAGATGTGGACGTTGTTATAAATAAAGGAGATGCTGCTATAGGTGATAAAATCTGTAGGAATTTAAATATTCCTTCGGAATCTGTTCTTTATTCTGTCGTTTCTAATTCAAATGGAATCGTTGTAAATCATTGGATTAGAATATTAGGTCAGGATAGCTCGGAGAATAATGGCGTATATTATTATAATAGTAAATATACGGGAAAAATCTCAAAAATGTTTCTTGTAGCAAATGATATAGTAGGTGGTTTGTTCGCTATTAGTATTGATAAGTTTGAGGATAAAAATTTTATATGGTATTTTGCTCCGGATACTCTTGAATGGGAATGTTTAAATATGCAGTACAATGAATTTATCGCATGGTGTTTGAAGGGCAATGTTGATGAGTTCTATGCATCAATGAGGTGGAAAAACTGGGAAGAAGATGTAAAAGATGTTGGAATGAACAATGCGATTTTAATCTACCCTTTTTTATGGGCTAAAGAATGTGATATAGAGAATGCCACAAAAAAAGAAGTTGCTATAGATGAGATTATTGAAATGAATTTCGAGTATAGCAGGAGGGGTTAGTAGAAAAAATGATGTTCCGGATGCTGTAATTTCTATAAACATTAATAGAAAAAACTATAGGAGAAACTTAACTGTTTTAGGTGATTCAACTCTTATCACTTTGAAGTGGAATTTAATTATTCACTTTAGCAGATTGAAAATTTTAAAAAAGTACTTGCATTTTTGATACGCCTAACGTATAATCAATTCTTGTCGGTGGGCTATCGCCAAGCGGTAAGGCAACGGACTCTGACTCCGTCATTACGTAGGTTCGAATCCTACTAGCCCAGCTATATTGATAAAGCGAGATTGGAGACAATCTCGCTTTAATTTTTTATTTAATAGGAAATTCCGTCGGATTTCCTATTAAATAAAAATCGCTCCGCTATGGATGCGGAGCTCGCGGATAGGTAATTTATTGCTTCGCAATACCGCTCGCGCGCGCAAGAGTCGCAAGCGACTCTTTGTTCATATTCAGTATTAAGCCTTTTTGGAAAGGAGAGATATATGTATACATTCGATTCAAGAATCAGATACAGTGAAATAGACAGAAGCGGTGAGCTTACGCTTGAGTCCCTTATAGATTATTTTCAAGATTGCTCTACATTCCAAACGCAGGATGGACCGGCATCCATGGAATATCTCAAGAAGAAGGGGCTTGTTTGGGTTCTGTCGTCTTGGCAGATTGTAGTGAACAGATATCCGAAGCTTTGTGAGGAGGTTGTGATAGGTACGGTTCCTTATGAACTTCGTGGCGCGATCGGATACAGAAATTTCTTTATGGACACCAAGGATGGTGAGAGACTTGCGATAGCAAATTCAATCTGGACACTTGTGGATATAGAGAAGGGCTTTCCCAGTAGAATAACAGATGAAATTATAGAAGCATATCCGCTTGAGCCCAGGCTTGAGATGGAGTATGCAGGCAGAAAGATTGAGATCTCGGAAGAGGATGAGAGATTCTGGGGAGAGGAGATTCAGGTTAAACAGCACAATCTCGATACCAACAATCATGTAAATAACGGACAGTACGTAAGACTTGCCATGGATTGCCTTCCTAAGAGAGAACTGAAGGTCGTGGCAATGCGTGCTGAGTATAAAAAGCAATCAAGGCTTGGAGATGTTCTTTGCCCTGTTGTTATTATGAGCAAAAAAGATGATAATGATAAGTATACAGTTAGTCTTAACGGAGAAGACGGCAAACCTGTATGTGTAGTTGAATTAGTGACTGCATAACCAAGAGGACGGAGGAACATAAATGATAAAACTTGGAGAAAAACAAGAACTTGAAGTAATAAAGAAGGTTGATTTCGGTGTTTACCTTGCAGAGGAGAGCGGAAGTGATGAGAAAGTTCTTTTGCCCATAAAGCAGGTACCTGACGGCTGCGAGATAGGAAGCAGGTTGGAAGTGTTTATATACAAGGATTCTGACGACAGGCTTATAGCAACTACCAAGACACCTAAGATAATGCTTGGCGACGTGCGTATGCTCAAGGTAAAAGAGACAAGTAAGATTGGCGCGTTCATGGACTGGGGGCTTGAGAAGGACGTACTTCTTCCTTTCAAGGAACAGACAAAAAAAGTCAGAGCCGGTGAGGAAGTTCTTTGTGCTATGTATATTGATAAGAGTAGCAGACTTTGTGTTACTATGAATGTATATAATTATCTTTTGGATAAGAGCCCTTATTCAAAGGATGATAAGGTTATAGGAACGGTTTACGAACTTAGCGATAATTTTGGGGCATTTGTTGCAGTTGATGATATTTATTCCGGACTTATTCCAAAAAAGGAAATGTACGGCAATATTGAGATCGGAAGCAGCGTAAATGCAAGAGTCATGTCTGTGAGAGAGGACGGAAGGCTCAACCTTAGTGTAAGAGAAAAAGCTTATTTGCAGATGGATACGGATGCGGAGAAGCTGTTGGATATGCTTGAAAAGGGTGGCGGAAAGATTCCGTTTAATGATAAAGCAGCACCTGAACTTATACGTGAAAAGACAAATATGAGTAAGAATGAGTTTAAAAGAGCTGTTGGAAGACTTCTCAAAGAAGGTAAGATCGAGATCAAACCGGATTCGATTGTGAGGAAATAATATATGGGAATGGATTACAAAAAAGCGAATTTGGCATTCTTTTTCATGATAGTGTCAACATTCATAATTATGGTTTATATTTCTTTTTTTCAGGCGCTTACAGGTAGAAATCTGTCGTTGCCGATGAATAATGCGCTGTGCGAGCTTATGATACTTCTTCCGGCAGTGGCGGTTACATGGTACAGCGGAGAAAAATTTACTTCAGTCGTACCGTTTAGGAAGATAAGTGTTTGGACCGGAATGTTATCTGCATTGTATGTTATAACTTTGTTTCCGCTTGTCATGTTTGTTAATGCGTTTTCACAGTTGTTTGTGGATAATGTGGTGGCTTCTATAAGCGATCAGGTTGTTGAGCTTCCGATGGCGATGATGGTTATTTCAATCGGTATATTCGGACCGTTTGTGGAGGAGGTCGTTTTCAGAGGCGTTATTTTCCATAGCTTTAGAAGATCGGGCAGGATAATCGCATCTATGGTTCTTTCGGCGGTATTGTTCGGAATGATGCATCTTAACTTTAATCAGTTTGCTTATGCTACCGTTATGGGAATTATGTTCTGTCTTATGGTGGAAGCAACCGGAAGTGTGATACCGTCATTCATTGCACATGCAGTATTTAACAGTATTGAAGTTATTGCAATGTATGCAAGCATGGATGAGGTGCAGAATCTTTCAGGTAACGATGATTCAAAGGTGATGCTTATTGCAATGCTGGCAGTGCTTTTGGTGGCTTCCATCTTATTTACTGTGGCAGCGTTGTTTATAGTTTATTTGATGGCAAGAATTGAAGGCAGACAGAGCTATATGATTAGTTTGTTGCCTCAAAAGAAAAATGAGGATACCGGGAGCATTGATATGACAACTATGGAAAATGGTGGTAAAAAGCAATCTCTTTTCACGGTTCCTTTGGTAATTGCAATGGCGATTTCAGTGTGCTTCATGATCTATAGCGCTATTGTTATGCGAAGTATGTGATGTAAGTTTTAAAGAAATTTCCGGATAAGGAATTTAAAAATGCCCGTAGCATAAGCCACGGGCAAGTTTTTTTGATGGCATAATTCAGATGCTGATATCGATGTTTGAACCGATATTTGGATTTACAGAAGTTTCCGATACAGATTCGATACCTGCGATCATATTTTCACCGGCTGCTTCCATAGTATCCAGATTCTTGGATAGCATAGCTACACCCACATCTGTAAGGATTCGATTTTGAGATAGAGCCATCGATAAGGAAGGTATGTCCATAAGCACCTCCTATTTTTGTGTATAAAACACTTTTTCTTATCTTGTATATCGATAATATTACATCAAAAACTTAGCATTATTTCAAATAATATGACACCAAAAAGAGGTTTCATTTTTGGTAATATTGACGAGCAAAACAAAAAAATGTACAAAAAATGGCTGGTAAAAGGTAGATTTTATTGTACATATATATTAAAATGGCTATGTATATTATTCAGCGGCCAAATGGTCGCGGAAAGAGTGGCAAATGATTTCAAATCAAATTCTCCAAAACACAATTGACGGACTAAAGAACATAGCACACGTTGAGTTATATGTTCTGGATATTGATGGAAAGGAAGTTGCGGCAACATCACAGGAAATTGGTAATGTGGCAGCTGTTGCCAGAGATTTTGTGAAATCTCCGGCAGATTCTCAGGAGATACAGGGATATCAGTATTTTAAGATATATGACGAGCAGCAACTTGAGTATATTTTGATATGCACGGGAACCGGCGAGAATATATATATGCTGGGCAAGATGATCGCGTATCAGATCCAGAGTCTGCTTATTGCGTACAAAGAGCGTTTTGACAAGGATAACTTTATCAAGAATCTTTTGCTTGATAACCTTCTTCTTGTTGATATATACAGTAGGGCGAAGAAGCTTCACATTCAGTCGGATGCGAAGAGGATTGCCATGATAGTTGAGACTTCAAGCGGAAGAGACAGCAATGCTCTCGAGCTTGCGAGAACTCATTTTGGAAATGCGAATGATTTCGTGACCGAGGTTGATGAGGACAACATTATCATAGTTAAGGATGTAAATGATTACGCTAAGCCATCCGATATTTCAAAGATTGCGGAAGAAATGATCGCAACTCTTATGAAAGATGGACTTACCGGAGTCAGAATCGCATACGGAACTGTGGTTGGCGAGATCAAAGAGGTCAGCAGATCATATAAGGAAGCTAAGATGGCTCTTGATGTCGGAAAGATCTTTTTTGACGACAGAAAGGTTATCTGCTACAGCGAACTTGGAATCGGAAGACTTATCTATCAGCTTCCAATTCCGCTCTGTAAGATGTTTATCAAAGAGATCTTTGGCGGAAGAAATCCTGATGATTTCGATCAGGAGACACTTACAACTATTGATAAGTTCTTTGAGAACAGTCTTAATGTATCAGAGACTTCAAGACAGCTTTTCATTCACAGAAACACGCTTGTGTACAGACTTGATAAGCTGCAAAAGAGTACCGGGCTTGATCTTAGGGTGTTCGACGATGCAATAACATTTAAGATCGCGCTCATGGTTGTCAGATATATGAAATACATGGACAGGATTTCATGATCGGTTAATTTAATTTTTCTAACACAAATTTCGGGGAGATGCTATGGAAAAAGGTTTTAGAAAGAAGTCGGGTAGGCAGATACCCGAAGGCGAGGTTATTACCCTCGACCATGTAACGAAGTCGTATTCATCATCGGGTGCACCGGCACTTAACGACGTTACTCTTCACATTAAAAAAGGTGAGTTTGTATTCATCGTAGGAGATAGCGGATCCGGTAAGTCCACTCTCATCAAGCTTCTTTTGAGAGAGCTTGTTCCTACAAGCGGTGAGATTACAGTTTTGGGTTATAACCTGAATAAGATTAAACATTCTAAGATTCCAAAGTTTAGACGTAATCTTGGAATAGTATTCCAGGATTTCAGACTTCTCAAGGACAGAAATGTATACGAGAATGTAGCATTTGCTCAGAGAATTGTTCAAACATCTACAAGGGAAATAAAGAGAAATGTTCCTTCTATACTTGCGACAGTAAATCTTGCGGGCAAGTATAAGAGCAAGATAAATCAGTTATCCGGAGGAGAGCAGCAGAGAGTTGCTCTTGCGAGAGCACTTATCAACAAGCCGACTATTCTTTTGGCGGATGAGCCTACCGGAAATCTGGACCCCAATAATTCATGGGAAATAATGGGCCTTATGGAAAAAATCAATGAAAGTGGCACTACTGTCATTGTTGTTACACACAACAGGGAAATAGTAAATGCCATGAAGAAGCGCGTTGTAACCATGAAGAAGGGCGTTATCATAGAAGACGAGGAAGAAGGTACATATATCGATGAGGATTAATAGTTTCTTTTATACCATTGGACAGGGATTTAAGAACTTAGGTAGAAATAAATGGTATACCCTTGCTTCTATTGCAACGATAGGCGCATGTCTTTTCCTGTTTGGTCTGGTTTTTTCAATAATCAACAACATTCAATATTTTGTCCATACGGCTGAGGAAGGTGTCTCCGTTACTGTCTTCTTTAACGAAGGAGTAAGCGAAGATCAGATACTTGCGGTTAAGACTGATCTGGAGAAACGTCCTGAAGTAAGACAGATAAATTATATCGATCCCGAAACTGCATGGGAGGAGTTCAAGAACAGCTATCTCGTAGAGTACGCAGACGGATTTACTGAGAACCCTCTTGCAGATTCTGCCAGTCTTGAGATTTATCTTAATGATGTATCCTTGCAGGGCGCTCTGGTTACATACATAGAGAGCATTGACGTTGTCAGAGAGATAAACAGATCTGAGATTACTGCAGATACACTTAGTGGACTTAATAAGCTCATGGCGTATGTTTCCATGGGAATTATAATTATTCTTTTGCTTGTTTCGATCTTCCTTATCAGCAATACGGTAACCATGGGTATTGCTGTCAGAAAAGACGAGATAAACATTATGAAATATATAGGAGCGACGGATTTCTTCGTAAGAGCACCTTTCGTGGTAGAAGGAATTATGATCGGAATCATTGGTTCGCTCATTCCTTTGCTGATTTTATATTATGTTTACGGTAGCGCAATTAATTACGTGCACACGCAGTTTGCTATGCTTGCAAGTATTTTACCGTTCCTGCCTGTTGAGCAGATCTATAGCCAGCTCGTACCTATTTCTCTGGCAATCGGAATCGGTATTGGCTTTATGGGTAGTTTCACAACAGTTAGAAAGCATTTGCACGTGTGATCAGATGATTAGAAGGAAGATCGTAAGTTGAACAGATTACATAAAGGCAAGTTTAAACGGGTATTTCTGGTGCTTGCTTGTGTCATGATCTTTTTGTTTACTTTTAAAACCGATGGGATTATAGTGTCAGCAGAGGTTACCGAAGAAAGTATTAAAGCCAAAAAAGATCAGATAAAAAAGCAGAAAGAGCAAAGAGATAGCCTGAATACTGCAAAGACGGATCTTGAAAAGTTAAAACAAGGGCTTGAAAAAGATAAGTCAGATCTAAAAAAATATATTTCAGAACTTGATGCTTCCTTGACAGAAATACAGAGAAAGATAGATGATCTTAACGATACTATCGGTAAAAAAGAGGCTGAGATCAAGAAGACAGGCGAAGAGTTGGACGAAGCTGAGCGTACTCAGGAAGCCCAATACGAGGCAATGAAGAAGCGCATAAAGTTCATGTATGAGCGAAGCAATAAGCTTTATTTTGAACTTTTTGTCGATACCGGAAGTTTTGCGGACATGCTTAACAAGGCTGAATATATTGAGATGATCGCTTCTTATGACAGGAAAAAGCTAAATGAGTATATAGCGACTACAGAGCTTATAGCACTCAATAAGCAGGTTCTTGAGGAAGAAAAAGAAACTCTCGATCTGGCAAAGTCAAGTAAAGAGGAAGAAGAGGGCAAGATGCAGACTCTTATTGACGCCAAGGGAGTCGAGCTCAATAATGTTGCGACTGACATTAAGAGCAAAGAAGCTGCTATTGCTGAGTATGATGCTGAGATAAAGGCTGAGAATGCTACAATCGCTGCTCTTGAAAAAGAGGTGGCAGCAGATGAGGCGGCTTTAAACAGCAGACATAAGTATGACGGTGGAATGTTTACATTTCCTTGTCCGAATTATTCCAGAGTATCTGATGAGTTTGGCATGAGGGTTCATCCTACACTTGGAATAAATAAGATGCATAATGGTGTGGATTTTGCAGCACCTGCGGGATCAGCCATTTTGGCGGCTTATGCCGGAACAGTGGTTGCCGCCGATTATAACGGAACAATGGGTAATTACGTAATGATCAATCATGGAGATGGTCTTTATACGATATATATGCATTGTTCTGCTGTTTATGTTTCCAAGGGACAGGATGTTGGTGCCGGTACAAAGATTGCTGCGGTAGGTTCTACCGGAAGGTCGACAGGTAACCATCTTCATTTTGGTGTAAGACTTAACGGAGAGTATGTTAGTCCATGGAATTATCTAAAATAAAATCGGACAGGAGATAAAGAACATTGGAAAACGAAAATATCGAGAATAATGAGCTGGCTGAAAAGCCGGCAAGTATTGAAACAGAAGAAGAGAAGAAGCTTAAAAGAAGATTTATGAGCGGAATTCTCATTGGAGCACTCTGTGCGTTATTCATTTTTACGGCAGGTGCAATCTGTTTTGTTTTGGCGACAGGAATCCATGCCGGAGGTCAGAATGAAAACGGAGTTTTGAACAGCGAAACAATCAAAAAGGTTAAGCTGCTTGAGAACCTGGTTGATACCAATTACTACAAAGATGATGTGGATAAGAGTACTCAAGCTGAGGGAATCTACAAGGGATTTATAGATTCTTTGGGAGATCCGTACTCGGTTTACTATACAGCGAATGAGCTTGAAGAGCTTAAGGCTGTTACCAAAGGTGTTTATTACGGAATCGGCGCCTATGTTTCAATGGATCAGGAAAAGAATGCACCTGTCATAACAGGTGTTATGGAAGGGAGCCCGGCAGAAGAAGCGGAACTCATGGAAGGCGATATAATCTATGAGGTCAACAAGGAGAATACGCAGGGACTTACTCTTGACGAAGTAGTGGCAAAGATTAAGGGTGAAAAAGGAACTTCCGTACATCTTACCTTGATAAGAGATGGTTCGGCAGAAAATGTTGAAGTTGATGTTACCAGAAATGAGATACAGGTTCCTACAGTATCAACTGAACTTCTGAAAGACGGAATCGGATATCTTAAGATCTCTGAGTTTGATGAGATCACAACAGATCAGTTTACAGAGGGACTTGCAGAGCTTCGTGCAGGTGGTATTAAGGGACTTATTATTGACCTTAGAAGCAATCCCGGAGGAAATCTCGTTACTGTTTGTGATATAGCAAGACAGCTTCTTCCAAAGGGTAATATCGTATACACTGTGGACAGAGAAGGAAACAAACAGGATTATACCTGTGACGGAAGCCGTCAGATAGATATTCCTGTTGTTGTTCTTATCAATCAGTATTCTGCAAGTGCTTCCGAGATACTTGCAGGAGCAATCAAGGATTACGGTATAGGTAAGCTTGTAGGTGTTAAGACATTTGGAAAAGGAATCGTTCAGAGCGTATTCGATCTTAATGACGGAACAGCAGTTAAGCTTACGGTAAGCGATTACTACACTCCTAACGGATACAATATCCACGGAATAGGTATTGAACCTGATGTAGAGGTTGAACTTGATATCGAGAAAGCTCAGAGAGACAAGGTCGACAATCAGAAAGAGAAGGCGATCGAGGTAATGAAGGAGCTTCTTGACAAGTAAAAAAATAAATAGTATTATCTGAAACTGTGCTAATTCTTTGGCACAGTTTTCTTTTGCCCATTTCGGGTAATTTTTCCATTTTTAGGTTTTTGAAAGCAGGGAAGTTATGAAAGTCAAAGCGTGTATTTACACTGACGCCGGTAAAAGCCGTAAGATAAATCAGGATTCGGTGTTGGTGAAAGTTGCAAATTCGGAGAAGCTTGGAAGAATCTCTTTTGTTGCGGTATGTGATGGAATGGGAGGTTTGCCGAAGGGAGAGGTTGCGAGCTGCAAGGTAGTCAGGTCATTGGAGAACTGGTTTCATGAAGAGCTTGCTCTTATGCAGGATCTTGAGCCTGATAGATTGTGGGATGTGATAGAAGTGTCATGGCGAAGGCTTGTTGCTAGGATTGGCGGAGAACTTAAAAGATATGCCAAGCACAGGAAAATCAACCTTGGAACGACGCTTACAGCTCTTTTACAGATAGGTGACAGGTACATGATCATGAATATTGGAGATTCCAGGATATATGTTGCTTCAAAGGGGAGTGTAAAAAAGCTTACGAAAGATCACAGCGTTTTGCAGAAGAAACTAGACGAAGGAAGCATTACAGAGAAAGAAGCACTAAACGATAAAGAAAAGAGCGTTCTCCTTAAATGCCTTGGCTCAATGAGAGCTCCTGAACCGGATATAACGCGGGGCATTATTGAAAATGATTCTACCGTGATCGCATGCTCTGATGGATTCTGGAGAACTATGAAAAAGAATGAGCTTTACAATATGCTTTGTCCACAGATGTGTGTTACATCGGAGGATATGCTGGATGCATGTAAGAAGCTGGTAAAAGCTGCATATGACAGGAATGAAACTGATAACATATCTGTCGCTGCCCTGTGCATGGAGCTAGGCGCATGAAAGATATAAAAAGATACAGGATAATAAAGAAAATCGGAGAGGGTGGAACAAGCGAGGTCTATGTGGCGCGCGATAAGCGTACCGGCAAAAAGGTGACGGTCAAGGCATTGAAGGAGACAGGGAGAGGTGCTTTCAAGGCGAAGCTGTCACTGGAAGATGAGTCTAAGATGCTAAGAAGCCTTAATCATCCGAGAATACAAAAACTTGTGGACTACGAAGAAGGATTCATGGTGACGGAGCATATTTCGGGATATAGCCTATCAGAGAGGCTTCGGGTGAACGGTGTCTTTTCCGAAAAAGAGACAGTCGAAATTGCGATTGAGATTATCGGGATTCTCAAGTATCTTCACGGTCTGCGTGAACCTGTGATATACAGGGATCTCAAGCCCGCAAATATCATTGTTGGTAAGGATGGAAAGGTTTATTTGATAGATTTTGGAGCAGCAAGGATTTACAGGCGAGGTGAGAAATCGGACACATCGTATCTTGGAACTGTGGGTTTTGCAGCACCTGAGCAGTATGGGACACTTGGTCAGACCGATCCCAAGACAGATATTTACTGCTTTGGAATGACTCTTTTACAAATGACAACAGGGATGGATATTAAGAACGAAGCGGCTCTTGAGAATTTTAAGTTAAACGGAGCTTCGAAGCTTTCCGAAGATTTTGTAAAGATAATAAATAAGTGCATAAAGCCTGAACGCAATGACAGGTTTAAGTCCTGTGCCGAGATAGAGAAAGCTCTTTTGGACAGCATTGTGAAAAGAAAAAGGAGCGGGATAGTTAGATATTTGAAAAGAGGTGTGGCGGCAGCAGCTTTGGCAGCGGTGATGTCAGGGGCAATCCTGTATGCGAAACCTGTCATAAGCTATGTTACATGTGATGCAAAAGAGCGCATGCCTGCATTTAAGGGAAGGCTTTATGTTGCGAAGGAGAGAATAACAGAATTTATAGACAAAGAATTTTTGAAGGAGGGAAAATGATTATTTTTTTATATACTTTCGTAATGATCTTTATAGGGATCATGATGATATTGGGGTTTGCAAGTTTCCTTACAAAGGACGGGGCAAAAATAGAGGTGCCGGAAGGTGATGTAACGGCCGCAATGTGCACTACTCAGCTGCTTGACCATATTGATGCAAAGAGAAATTCTTTTTGCGATGATTTCGTAATAGAACAGGATATGGTCTACACATATGACTCATTTAATCTTTGATAATGGAGCGGTGAATCTAGCATACGGTTTATGTTGACGGAATGATATGATAAAATATTCTTTGTTGATTTCATAATACAAAGAGGATATTTATGGATATTTCAGTAGTTATCCCTGTATACGGATGCAGGGAAGCGGTACCCGAACTATATAAGAGACTTGTTGCGACTCTTGAAGCGGCAGGTAAATCCTTTGAGATAATCATGGTGGATGATCATTGTCCGCAGGGATCATGGGAAGAGATAGAGAAACTCTGTGCTAAGGATAATCGCGTGGTAGGCATAAAGCTGTCAAGGAACTTTGGACAGATGCGCGCTATTACTGCGGGACTTGAGAAATCTGTAGGTGATCTCGTCACTGTAATGGACTGTGATCTTCAGGACAGACCGGAGTTTTTGCCACTTTTCTTGGATAAGATAGAAGAGGGCTATGACATTGTATATTCCAAGCGAAAAGACAGAAAGGATACCTTTATAGTAAAGGCTCTATCAAGATCTTTTTATGCAGTATACAATAAGCTTTCAGATATGAAGTACGACTTCGAGGTCGGAAACTACAGTATCGCCAAAAGAAAAGTTGTAGATGCTTTTCTTGAGATGAAGGAGCAGAACAGGGATTACATCATGTTCCTGATGTGGCTTGGTTACAATGACACGACCATTGAGCTTGAGTCGGATGAAAGATTTGCGGGAAAATCATCTTATACCTTCAGCAAAAAAGTGAATCTTGCTGTCAGCCTTATTACCGCTCAGTCCAACAAACCGTTGTTTATTGCGGTAAAGCTGGGATTTATACTTTCTTTCGCAGCGTTTTTATTCTTGATCTATCTTGTTATCAGGAATTATACTTTAAAAGATCTGGATATAGGCTGGCCTTCGGTCATTGCTTCGATATACATGATGGGCGGACTTATGCTCAGCGCCTTGGGAATAGTCGGGATATATATTGGAAATATCTTTTCCGAGAGTAAAGGGAGACCAATTTACGTTATTGATGAAATATTAAACCGACATGAAGAGGAGTAGCACATGAAAAAGATAGCGATAATCGGCGCTTCATATCTTCAGAATCCGCTGATATTAAAGGCAAAAGAAATGGGACTTGAAACGCACGTGTTTGCGTGGGGCGTTGGCGATGTAGGCGAGGCTACGGCTGATTTCTTTTACCCTATAAGCATTGTTGAAAAAGAAGCAATATGTGAGAAATGTAAAGAGATTGGAGTTGACGGGATATGCAGTATTGCATCGGATCTTGCGATGCTGACTGTCAACTATGTTGCAGATAAAATGGGACTTTCGGGCAATTCGCTTTCTTGCACGTACAAATCAACGAATAAGTTTGCGATGAGAAATGCCCTTACGGAAAAGAATGTTCCGTGCCCTAAATATGTTTTGGCAGATGACTCTGTCAATGTTGATGAGCTTGGATTTGAATATCCCATAATCGTTAAGCCGACGGACAGATCCGGAAGCAGAGCTGTGACAAAGCTTAAATCAAAGTCGGGAATTATGGCTGCGATCGCATCAGCCAGAGATGTGAGTTTCGAGAAAACGGCGATAATCGAGGAGTTTGTTGAGGGAAAAGAGTACAGCGTGGAATGTATTTCCTATAACGGTAAGCATACGCTTCTTGCAGTGACTGAGAAGTTTACCACCGGAAGCCCCAACTTTATTGAGACGGGGCACTTTGAGCCTGCGCCTGTCGATGAAAAGACCTATGAGAATATCAAGACTGTGATATACGGTGCTCTTGATGCGCTTGAGATTGAGAACGGAGCGTCTCATTCAGAGATTCTTATCCGCGAAGACGGTGTTATTAAAATTGTTGAGATTGGCGGAAGAATGGGCGGCGACTGTATAGGAAGCTCTTTGGTACAGCTGACTACGGGCATTGATTTCGTGAAAGCGGTAATCGATGTTGCTCTTGGAAACGAGCCGGATCTCACTGTTGGAAAGAAGAATAAAGCAGCAGGGATCAGATTTGTTTTTGGACAGAAAGATGCAGACTACTGCAAGGAAATCTGTGATAAGTACAAAGACCTGGTTGTTGAGAGCAGTGTAGAGGAAATCACAGACAGAAAAGTTGTGGACAGTTCCTCAAGATTCGGATACTTTATCGTGGCAGGCGATGATGAGAAGCTGATTCGTGATATTGTTGCAAAATAAAAAATAGTGAATATAGTGAAAAGCTTTATTGGATAGCTGTTTGAAAGGATGGTTATTCAATAGAGCTTTTTATTTTTGTTAAAAAATCGGAGATGAAATTGGAACGAAGTGTGGCGGTTCCAAAAATATTACGAGATTTTTTACGCAAAATCAACAAAAATGTTCCAAAAAACTTGTAAGAAAGAGAGGAAATAATACATTTGCACAATTCATACTTGCAAATGTTACGAATATGTTGTAAATTTGCACTATAAGCAAATTGGAAACGATACCACAAGGATGTGACGATTTCCACGGGTTAGTAAGAAAAACCATATAATGTATTCCTAAGAATTAAGGAGGAAAAGAAACATGAACATGAAGAAGTTTTTGGCGATTGGGATGAGCGCAGCGCTTACTCTTGGAATGTTAGCCGGATGTGGAAACGGTGGAACCGCAACAGAAAACGGCACAGCAGGTAAGTCAGATACAGTTGATGCTACAGCATCCGGAGCTGCAGGCAAGGTATATTACCTTAACTTTAAGCCTGAGCAGGATCCTCAGTGGCAGCAGCTCGCTGCAACATATACAGAGAAGACAGGAGTACCTGTAACGGTTGTTACCGCAGCTTCAGGTGAGTATGAGACAACTCTTATGAGTGAGATGGCAAAGTCTGATGCACCGACTCTGTTCCAGGTTAATGGTCCTGTAGGTCTTTCTAACTGGAAAGATTATTGTTACGACCTTTCATCTGCTCCTATTACAAGTGAGCTTACAAGCGATGCTTTCGCACTTAAGGATGGAGATGCAACTTACGGCATTGCATACGTAATCGAGTCTTACGGTATCATTACCAACAAGAAACTTCTTGAGAAGGCCGGTTATAAAGTAGAGGATATCAACAGCTTTGAAACTCTTAAGGCTGCAGCCGATGATATTCAGGCAAGAAAAGATGAGATTGGTGTAAAGGGTGCGTTCGCTTCTACAGGAATGGACAGCTCATCTGATTGGAGATTCAAGACTCATCTTGCAAACCTTCCTATCTACTATGAGTATCAGAAGGCTGGCATTGGTTCAACAGATGCTATTAAGGGCGAATTCCTTGATAAGTATAAAGCAGTGTTTGATCTGTACATTACTGATTCTACATGTGATCCTAAAGATCTTGCCGCAAAGACAGGTGATGATGCAAGAGCTGAGTTCATAAACGGTGAGGCAGTGTTCTATCAGAACGGTTCTTGGGAGTATGGTTCATTATCTGAGAAATTCTCTGATGACGATCTTGCTATGATCCCTATCTACTTTGGCGTTGATGATGCTAAGCAGGGACTTTGCACAGGTACTGAGAATTTCTGGTGTGTAAATAAAGAGGCTTCTGAGGAAGATGTTCAGGCAACTCTTGATTTCATCAACTGGTGCGTTACAAGTGAAGAAGGAACAAAGTGCATGGGTGAAGATATGGGATTTGTAATTCCTTTCAAGAAAGCAGTAGAGTCCAAGAACGTATTTGTTAAGCAGGATAATGAAATTACTGCTGCAGGTAAGACTCCTGTTTCATGGAACTTCCCTACAATGCCTTCAGAGAACTGGAAGAACGGTGTAGGTTCTGCTCTTACAGCATATGCGGCAGGTACCGGAGACTGGGATGGCGTAGTTAGTGCATTCGTAGACGGATGGAAGACAGAGTATGCTCTTTCTGCCAATTAAGATATAACAGATCTTGCATTCCGGGCCGCTTAGAGCGGCTTGGGGATGCGGTCTGAACCTTACCGGATGCTTTGTTGGTAAGGATACAAGGAGAAATTTTTTATGATAGGTAAAATGACCAAAAGGTATTGGCCGATATTTATACTTCCGACATTTGCGGCATTTGCGATTGGATTTGTATGGCCCTTTATATGGGGGATATATCTTTCTTTTTGCAAGTTTACGACAGTAAATAATGTCAAATTTGTCGGATTTACCAATTACAAAAATATTTTTATCGACGATACTTTCTCTCACGCGTTTTGGTATACGGTGCGGTTTACGTTTATGTCATCGCTCTTGATCAATCTGCTGGCGTTTATGGTGGCACTTCTTTTGACCAAGGGAATAAAGGGAACAAACATATTTAGAACCGTATTCTTTATGCCAAACCTAATCGGCGGTATTGTGCTGGGTTATATCTGGCAGACAATCCTCAACGGCGTTTTATCGGCTACAGGACAGCAGCTTTTGCAGCTTTCTGAGAAAAATGGTTTCTGGGGCATGATAATTCTGCTGTGCTGGCAGCAGATCGGTTATATGATGATCATTTACATCGCCGGTCTGAACAATGTATCGCCTGATTACATCGAGGCGGCAAAGATTGACGGGGCTACAGATTTTCAGACGCTTATCAAGATCAAAGTGCCCATGATCATGCCGTCGATTACAATATGTACATTTTTGACACTTACAAACGGATTTAAAATGTTTGATCAGAACATATCCCTTACAGCAGGTGAACCTGCCAAGAATTCACAGCTCTTGGCTCTCAACATCTATGACACCTTCTATGCAAGAAGCGGAGCTCAGTGGAAGGGAATCGGTCAGGCTAAGGCAGTTGTCTTTTTCCTGATCGTTGTAGTGATCTCATTGATCCAGCTTAAGTTTACCCGTTCAAAGGAGGTGCAGGAGTAATGGAAGCAAGTAAAAAGTCACCCAAAAGCATCGCTTTGACGGTTGTATTATCGCTGGTATCACTCCTTTGGGTTTATCCGATATTTAATATCTTGATCAACTCTTTGAAGGAAAATCGATTTATCACTACAACCGGAGTTTTTGAACTGCCGGGAAGCGAGTCTTTTACAGGCTTAGCCAACTATGTAGAGAGCATCAACGGAATGGACTTTTTACGTTCCTTTTGGTATTCTCTGATTATCACGGTAAGTTCAGTATTTTTGATAATGTTGTGCTGCTCTATGGCGGCATGGTATGTGGTCAGAGTGAACAATCTGTTTTCAAAGATTTTTTATTATCTTTGCATTTTCAGTATGGTGGTTCCGTTCCAGATGGTTATGTTTACACTGGCAACCACGGCAGACAGACTTCACTTGAACACTCCTTATAACATTTGTGTGATCTATTTGGGATTTGGCGCAGGTTTGGCGGTGTTTATGTTCTCGGGATTCGTTCGTTCGATTCCGCTTGAGATTGAAGAAGCGGCAATGATTGACGGATGCAGTCCTTTGCAGATCTATTTTCATGTTATCATTCCTATCCTTAAGCCGACGATAATCTCGACGGCGATTCTGGATACTATGTGGGTATGGAATGACTATCTGTTGCCTACGCTGGTTTTGGATATCAAAAAGTACCGCACCATTCCTATGGCTATTCAGTATTTCCGCGGAAGTTTCGGAACGGTAAATATGGGAGCTATGATGGCGAGTATCGTGATAGATATAGTACCGATCATCATTCTGTATCTGATCTGCCAGAAATACATTATTGAAGGCGTCGTAGCAGGAGCGGTGAAAGGATAAAATCACCCAAAGAGGATAACAGTTATGACCATCAAAGACATAGCAAGAGAATCGGGGTACGGGGTAGGTACCGTTTCCCGAGTATTGAATAACAACCCGAATGTGAGCAAAAAGGCTAGGGAAAGGATCATGGAAGTGGTCAATGCCCATAATTATCAGCCCAATGCTAACGCGCGTCATCTTAAGATGCAGGCGCAACAGGGGATTGCTATCATTGTAAAAGGTGCGCAGAACCTTCTTTTCAGCAGCATTTTGGAAAAAATGAATCCTGTAATTGAAGAGCGCGGCTATATAAGCTATGTAACTTACATCGATCAGGATGCCAACGAGATCGTTGAGGCAGGAAAACTGATTGAGGACAAAAAGCCTCAGGGATTGATCTTTCTCGGATCAAACTTTGATCAGTATAGTATTGAGGAAATTGAGACGCTGACTCTTCCGTGTGTAACGGTGACCAGTAATTCCATTTCTTACAATTTAAAAAATCTGTCTTCTCTGTCAATCGATGATACCGCAGCGGCAATGTACGTGATGGATTACCTTCATGAGTGCGGCCATGTGAATATCGGTATTATCGGAGGTGACCCATATCTGTCGAGTCCTGTACAGGCTCGTCTTATGGGATGCAGAATGGCTATGATCCATGTGGATGGTCAATTAGATATGGATAAACAATACGCCTATTCACGTTTCTCAATGGAGAGCGGATATAGGGCGGCAAAAGAGCTTATTGCAAAATACCCTGAAATGACAGCGGTTTTTGCCATGAGTGACCTGATCGCCATGGGTGCGGTCAGAGCGTTTTGTGATATGGGGAAAAAAGTACCCGAAGACATTTCCGTTGTGGGCTTTGATGGAATAAGCTCCGCGGAGTACTTTGTGCCTAGGCTTGCGACCGTAAGACAGAATGCGGAGCGCTTTGCCGAAAGAGGCGCAGAAATATTAATCTATGCCATCGAGTCGGGCGGCCAAGCCGTTCACGAGATCATTCCCTTCGAATTTCAGAAAGGAGAGAGTGTGAAAATACTCGATAAGCGTAAATCGGAGGAATAGAAATAAATGAGAGCAGGCGGGGTGTTAATGCCCATAACCAGCCTTTCCTCACCCCACGGTATAGGAAGCATGGGGAAGGAAGCATATGAATTTGTGGATTTTCTGCGGGATGCGGGTCAGACCTATTGGCAGCTTTTGCCGATCTGTCCCACAGGCTACGGCGACAGCCCATACCAGAGTTTTTCCACATTTGCAGGGAATCCGTATTTGATCGATCCGGAGATGTTGATCGAAGACGGATACCTGATAAGAACAGAAATTGACAGCATCGATTGGGAAACAACGCCGGACCGCGTAAACTATGAAGTTATGTATAAAAAGCGCTTTCCAATGCTGGAAAAAGCAGTGAAGCGTTTTTTGGAAAATCCCGAGCGGGAATATGAGAACTTTTTAAACAAAAACGGTTTTTGGATTGAAGACTACGCTTTGTTTATGGCGCTCAAGGATGCACACGGCGGAAAGTCGTGGCAGATGTGGGAAGATGCTGTTAGATTTAGAGAAAAAGACGCATTGGATCAGATGCGTGAAAAATACAGCCGGCAGGTTGATTTTTGGAAGGTGGTGCAATATCTTTTCCAAAAACAGTGGGATCGGCTGAAAGCCTATGCCAATGCAAACGGCGTTTTTCTAATCGGCGATCTGCCCATCTATGTAGCACTTGACAGTGCGGACGTCTGGTCAAGACCTTCATTATTCCAGTTGGATGAAAATTTGATACCTACCGAAGTTGCGGGATGCCCGCCGGATGGTTTTTCAGCAGACGGACAGCTTTGGGGTAATCCGTTGTTTGACTGGGATGCAATGAAAAAAGACGGCTACTCATGGTGGATTGAGCGTATCGAGCACAGTTTTGGACTGTACGATAAGTTAAGGATCGATCATTTCAGAGGCTTTGCGGGATACTATGCGATTCCATTTGAAGATAAGGACGCTAGGAACGGCAGATGGAGGGAAGGGCCGGGAATGGATCTTTTTGACCAGATTGAGAAAAAGCTTGGTCGCAGAGATATCATCGCGGAAGATCTTGGATTTCTGACGCCGGATGTAAGAAAGCTCCTTAAGGAGTGCGGATATCCGGGTATGAAAGTGCTGGAGTTTGCTTTTGATTCCAGAGACGGAAACGGAAATGATTACAGGCCTTATCGCTATCCGAAAAAGTGCATAGCATACGTGGGAACGCACGACAATGATACGGCATGCGGCTGGATGAAGACTGCGCCTTACAAGGACAGACGAATAGCAAAGGAATATCTTGGACTGTCCGGAAGCGAGGGCTATAACTGGGGCATGATGCGTGCTATCTGGGAGAGCAAAGCGGATACCGCTATAGTGACATCTCAGGATCTTTTGGGACTTGGCACCGAAGCCAGGATGAATGTACCTTCAACTTTAGGAAATAACTGGGTATGGCGTGCTATGCCCAGTGTGTTTGATAAGCAGCTTGCGAAAAAAGTAAGAGGCAAGATGGAAATTTACGCGAGGCTGCCTAAGTAAGAAAAGGAGAATGGATCTGTGGAAAATAAAAAACTGACAGATTATACCGGAAAGGCTCTTTGTGATTGCTCTGTATCTGAGCTTTATAATGCGCTTCTTTTGATGACGCAGGAGGCAGCAGAGCATAAGGGTTATCATAATGGAAAAAAGAAACTTTACTATATTTCTGCCGAGTTTTTGATCGGTAAGCTTTTGTCTAACAACCTGATCAATCTTGGGCTCTATGACAAGGTGAAACAGGAATTGGCTGAGGCGGATATAGATATTGCAGAGCTGGAGGAATGTGAGTACGAGCCTTCTCTTGGAAACGGAGGTCTTGGAAGACTTGCGGCTTGCTTTATTGACAGCTGCGCAACTCTCGGACTCCCTGCAGACGGAGTGGGACTTGCTTACCACTGCGGACTGTTCAAACAGGTTTTTGCCGATAACAAGCAGGATGAAAAGCCTGATGAGTGGCTTAAGTGGGGCAAAGAGAGCTGGATGCGCAGAACCGATAAGCGCTACGAGATCTCTCTCGGAGATTTTTCTGTAACAAGTGTTATGTATGAAATAGCAGTTACAGGCTACGATACAGGATGTTGCAGACTCAGACTTTTTGATATTGATTCTGTGGATGACAGGGTTATCGGACAGGGGATTTCTTTTGACAAGCAGAAGTTCAAAAAGAATCTCACGTTGTTCCTGTACCCTGATGACAGTGATGATTATGGCAGGATTCTTCGTGTTTATCAGGAGTACTTCATGGTCAGCAATGCGGCAAGACTCCTTTTGGATGAGTGCGTAGAGCGCGGAAGTAATATTCACGATCTTGCAGATTATGCGGCAGTGCAGATCAATGATACCCATCCTTCGATGGTGATTCCCGAGCTTATTCGTTTGCTTGAGGAAAAAGGCATTGAAGAGGATGAGGCGGTACAGATCGTGGCCGATGTGTGCGGTTATACCAATCATACAATCCTTGCCGAAGCTTTGGAGACATGGCCCCGTCATTTCCTGGAGCAGGCTGTACCTTTCCTTTTGCCGATAATCGACATGTTGGATGAGAGGGTTAAAAAAACTTATAAAGATCCTACGGTCTGGATCAGCGATAAAGATGGAAATGTGCATATGGCGCACATGGATATCCATTTTTCACATTCCACCAACGGAGTTGCTGCACTCCATACAGAGATTTTGAAAAACAGTGAGCTTAAGGCTTTTTATGATATTTATCCTGAGAAGTTTAACAACAAGACCAACGGAATTACTTTCAGACGCTGGCTTTTATCCTGTGATCCCAAGCTTGCGGAGCTTATCACGGAGAAAATTGGCGACGAGTGGGTAAAGGATGCCGAAAAGCTTAAAGCGTTGGAAGGATTCTCGAATGATGAGGCGTTCCTTGCTTCTCTTGCACAGATCAAGAAGGACAATAAAGAGCGTTTTGCAAATTGGCTTGAGCTTCATCAGGGAACAAAGATAGATTCTGACGCTGTGTTTGATGTGCAGTCCAAGCGACTTCATGAGTATAAGAGGCAGCAGCTTAATCTTTTGTGGATAATTCATACGCTGCTCGGGATTAGAAAAGGAAAAGTTCCGAAGAAAAAGATCACATGCATCTTCGGAGCAAAGGCGGCGCCTGCTTATACCATTGCAAAAGATATAATTCATGCGATCCTGTGTCTGTCTGAGATTATTGAGAAAGATGCAAAGGCAAGCAAGTATCTTCAGGTAGTGATGATCGAGAACTACAATGTTACAGCGGCTGAAAAGCTCATTCCGGCATGTGATATCTCTGAGCAGATCTCACTTGCTTCAAAGGAAGCTTCGGGAACCGGAAATATGAAGTTCATGCTGAACGGCGCCGTAACTCTCGGTACGATGGATGGTGCAAATGTTGAGATCGCTGAGCTTGTTGGAAAGGATAACATTTTCACTTTCGGTCTTTCTTCTGATGAAGTTATTAAGCACTATGAGAAGGCTGATTATGTGGCAAAAAAATATTATGAAAAAGATCCTGCTTTGAAAGAGGCTGTGGACTTTTTGACAGGCAAAGAGATGCTTGCCGTCGGCGATAAGAAGAATCTCACCAGACTTCACAATGAACTTGTCGGTAAGGATTGGTTCATGACCTTCCCTGACTTTAAGGATTATTGTAAAGTGAAGGCTGAGGTGCTTAAGGCATATGATGATGAAAAGAGCTGGCGAAAGATGGCGCTTGTAAATATCGCCAACGCAGGTTTCTTCTCATCAGACAGAACTATTAAGCAGTATAACGACGAGATCTGGCATCTGTAAGAGGATTTTTATAATATAATAAGGTTATGTGAAATAAAGTCATTCTGATCAATATACAGGATGACTTTTTTCTTGAGCGGACAGCTTCAAGCTGACAAAATTCTGCAAGGTAGGAAATGTATGTGTTTTTGGCTCCTTCTATAATGACATCAACAGGAGGAAAAGTATGGAGTGGATATCATCTTTACAAAAAGCTATCACTTATATGGAAGAGCATCTTCTCGAAGAAATCAATTATGAAGACGTTGCGAAGCATGTGCACACTTCAAGCTACGAATTTCATAGGGCTTTCAGTTTTATAACGGGAATTACGGCGAATACTTATATCCGAAATCGTAGATTATCTTTGGCCGGTAGAGAAATCGTAGATACTGATATAAGGATCACTGATATTGCGCTGAAGTATGGGTACGATACTCCGGAAAGTTTCACTAAGGCATTTACACGTTTTCATGGAATGGCACCAAGTGTTGCCAGAGAAGGAAATGCAAAGCTGGTACTTTTCAATCCTCTTGTAATAAAGCTTACAGTAGACGGAGGGAAAACAATGGAATACAAAATTGTACAGACAGAAGCTAAGAAATTTATCGCGTTGGTAAGAAGTTTTAAGACAGAGATCATAAATGATCAGGCAAATCATGATGTTGCGGATTTCTGGGCAGAGTGTAACACAAATCATATGCTTTCTCCTATATGGATGCTGAGAGAGGATGGAAAGCGTGACCTATATGGACTCTGCTCGCCGACTAACGATGACTCTGATACTTTTGATTATGGCATTGGCATCATTGTTGATGAGGATACCGGCGAATATGATCCTGAAGAACTTGAAAAGTCAGGTTTCCGTATTTGGGATGTTAATCCCGGTACTTATGTGGTTTTTGAGTGCAGGGGCGAAAACGGAGATTGCATTGCTAAGACTTGGACCAAGTTTTTTAAAGAGTTCCTGCCTCAATCAGGTTACGAAGCATCTAAAGAGACCGATTATGAGTTGTATTTTGACGGCAGCCACGAGGATCTTTTTTGTGAACTCTGGATTCCTGTCAAAAAGGCATAAATAATTATTGGGCTGCAAAAAAGATTTACTCATTTTTGCAGTCCTTTATTTTGTTGCATAGCAATACTGTTTGTATGCTATAGGTTGAGAAGTGATATTAAAAAACTTAAAAATCATACTTAAAAATCATCATGTATATAGGGAATAAATTAATGATTTTGATGAACGTATGTTCTTGTAAAAGATAATGATGTATAATGTTTTCGGTAAAAACAATATCATAACAATATCATATAAAGGCTCGGAAATCTACGAGTGCGTTTTTATGGCGGATTAGTAGAGTAGTAATAAATTTTGAAGGAAGATAGATATGAAAAAGGAAAATGAAATAGTATTGTTTGAAACCGGGGACAAGGAAGTAAAACTAAATGTAAAAATTGATAGTGATACAGTATGGTTGAATAGAAAACAAATGTCTGAGTTGTTTGGCAGAGATGTAAAGACAATTGGTAAGCACATTAATAATGCTGTTAATGAGGAGTTAAGCGATCAGATGGTGGTCGCAAAATTTGCGACTACCACTCAACACGGTGCAATAGAGGGGAAAACGCAAACGCATATGACGGAATACTATAACCTGGATGTCGTTATTTCCGTCGGTTATAGGGTGAAATCTAAGAGAGGCATAGAATTTAGGCGTTGGGCGAATAAGGTATTGAAGGATTATATCATAAAAGGGTATGCCCTTAACGATAAACGCTTGACGGCATTACAGAAGACAGTGGAAATCCAGACAAAAATGCTCGCAAATACAATGGATATCGAGCAGGATGATGTGTTAAAAGCGGTGAATTTGTATACTCAGGCACTTCAACTTCTTGATCAGTATGATCATCAGGCATTAGTTAAGCCTGAGGGAAAACAGCCGATTTACAGGATAACCTATGATGATTGCAAGAAAATGATTTCTCAGATGGAGGACAGTTTTAAGTCGGACGTGTTTGGTGTTGAGAAAGAAGCTGGGAAACTTGAAGGAATACTTGCTGCTGTTTATCAGGATGTTTTTGGAGGAGAAGTGTATCCTTCGCTGGAGGAAAAAGCTGCTAATCTGCTATATTTTATGATAAAAGATCATCCTTTTGCTGATGGGTGTAAGCGTATTGCTGCTTCTTTATTTCTGGAGTTCCTAAATAGAAACAATGCTCTTTTTAGAGATGGACAGAAGACTATAAGTGATGGAGCGCTTGTTGCAATTACGCTTATGATAGCAGAGTCTGATCCTAAGGAAAAAGATATAATGACGATGATGGTTATGAATCTGTTGTCGGTGTGAAGGGGAGTTTATACATGGATTTTAAACTGCACTCTGAATTTAAGCCTACAGGCGACCAGCCGCAGGCCATAAAGGAATTAGTAGAGGGTTTCAAAGCGGGTAATCAGTTTGAAACCTTACTTGGCGTTACGGGTTCCGGCAAGACCTTCACGATGGCCAACGTGATCGCTGCTCTTAATAAGCCTACGCTTATAATTTCTCATAACAAAACTCTCGCGGGACAGCTGTACGGCGAGATGAAGGAGTTTTTTCCCGAAAACGCAGTTGAGTATTTCGTATCATACTATGATTACTATCAGCCTGAAGCGTATGTCCCTCAGACAGATACATATATTGCAAAAGATTCATCTATAAATGATGAGATTGATAAACTGAGACTTTCGGCAACAGCATCGCTTTCAGAGAGAAAGGATGTTATCGTTGTTGCCAGTGTGTCGTGTATATACGGACTCGGAAGTCCCGATGAATTTAAGGGGATGTCAATTTCGCTTCGTCCGGGGATGCAGAAGGACAGAGATAAGACGATAGAAGAGCTCGTTGCGATACAGTATACGAGAAACGACCTTGAACTTGGGAGATGTAATTTCAGAGTAAGGGGAGATACTATAGAGGTTTTCCCTGCCAATGCGGATGACTATCTTATAAGGATAGAGTTTTTTGGAGATGAGATAGACAGGATCACAGAGATTGAGCCTGTAACTGCAAAGGTCAGAAGCGAGCTTACGCACGTTATGATATATCCTGCATCACACTACGTTGTTCCTCAGGAGAAGATCAACATGGCGTGTGTGGAGATTGAGAAGGAGCTTGAGGAACAGATCAAGTTCTTTAAGGGAGAAGACAGACTTATTGAGGCTCAGAGAATTTCTGAGCGAACCAATTTTGATATAGAGATGCTCAAAGAGACGGGATTTTGTTCGGGTATTGAGAACTATTCAAGGCACCTCAATTTCATGGCACCGGGAGAACCGCCGCTTACTCTTTTGGACTTCTTTGACAGAGATTTCCTGATAATAGTGGATGAGTCACATATGACTATTCCTCAGGTCGGCGCTATGTATCACGGAGACAGAAGCAGAAAACTGACTCTTGTAGATTATGGCTTCAGACTTCCGTCGGCGCTTGATAACAGACCTCTCAATTTTGAAGAGTTTGAATCACATATCGATCAGATGCTGTTCTGTTCTGCAACTCCTGGTAAATATGAGGAAGAACATGAACTTCTCAGGACCGAGCAGGTTATCAGACCTACAGGACTCCTTGATCCGGAGATTTCTGTAAGACCGGTTGAAGGACAGATTGATGATCTTATCGGAGAGATTCGAACAGAGATAGATAAGAAGAACAAAGTTCTGGTAACTACGCTTACCAAGAGAATGGCGGAGGATCTTACCGAGTATCTTGCAGAGTCGGGAATCAGGGTAAAATATCTTCATTCTGATATTGATACTCTTGAGAGAGCAGAGATAATCAGGGATATGCGTCTCGATGTATTTGATGTTCTTGTCGGAATCAACCTTTTGAGAGAGGGACTTGATATTCCGGAGATCTCGCTTGTTGCGATAATAGATGCGGATAAAGAGGGATTTCTTCGTTCAGAGACGTCGCTTATTCAGACAATCGGTCGAGCTGCGCGTAATGCAGAAGGACATGTTATCATGTACGCCGATAATATGACGGATTCTATGAAGAATGCTATTGATGAGACGGCGAGAAGACGTAAGATACAGGAAAAATATAATGAAGAACACGGAATAACTCCGCAGACCATCAAGAAAGCGGTCAGAGAGCTTATTGCCGTGACCAAAGCTATTGCCAAGGAAGAGGTTAAATTTGAAAAAGATCCTGAAGCAATGGATAAAGATGAACTTGAGAAGCTTATCGGACGGGTTCAGAAGAAGATGAAGCGTGCGGCTACGGAACTCGATTTTGAAACTGCGGCAACACTTAGAGACCAGATGATCGAGCTTAAGAAAATATATAATGATCTGACAGAAGGTAAGTGACAGGAGATAAACAGATGCCGGATAACAACAGAATGACTAAAAAGAATACTACTGCAAAGAGAATACTGCCCACGGATATCCATGATTATATAAGGGTCCGCGGGGCAGATGAGCATAACCTTAAGCATGTAAGCGTTAAGATACCGAGGGAGACTTTGACGGTATTTACCGGACTTTCGGGATCGGGTAAGTCTTCGCTTGCTTTTGATACCATTTTTGCTGAAGGACAGAGGCGATATATGGAATCGCTCTCATCTTATGCAAGAATGTTCCTCGGACAGATGGATAAGCCAAATGTTGAGAGGATTGAAGGACTTTCACCTACGATTTCGATTGATCAGAAATCAACCAACAAGAACCCGAGATCGACTGTCGGAACCGTTACGGAGATATACGACCACTTTAGACTATTGTATGCCAGAATAGGAATTCCTCATTGCCCGAACTGCGGAAGAGAGATCAGAAGACAGACAGTTGATGAGATGTGCGATCAGATCATGGCCCTCGGTGATGGAACCAAGCTTCAGCTTTTGGCGCCTGTTGTAAGGGGCAAAAAAGGTGAGCATGCCAAGACTCTTGATAGGGCAAAAAGAGCCGGTTATGTAAGAGTCAGAATAGACGGAAGCCAGTATGAACTTTCGGAAGAGATCAAGCTTGATAAGAACATTAAACATAGCATAGAAGTAATAGTTGACAGAATTGTCATAAGAGATGATAACGAAAATCTCAGAAAGCGTCTTGCTGATTCAATAGAGAGTGCATTACAGCTTGCAGAAGGGCTTCTTACTGTTGATGTTGTTGATGGAAAAGAGCTTAATTTCAGCCAGAATTTTGCCTGTCCCGATTGCGGGATCAGTATTCCTGAGATTGAGCCGAGGAGCTTTTCGTTCAACAATCCTTTCGGAGCCTGCCCTGACTGCGCGGGATTAGGTTATAAGATGGAGTTTGACGAAGATCTTATGATCCCCGATAAGACTCTTTCAATAAATGACGGATGTATCGTTGTTATGGGATGGCAGTCTGCAAATAAGGAGGGAAGCTTTAGTAATGCGACGTTAAAAGCACTTGCAAAAGCCTACAAATTCAGCCTTGATACTCCTTTCTGCGACCTTCCGGAGAAGGTACAGCATATGCTGATTCATGGAGCTGACAAGACTGTCAATGTTCATTATAAGGGTTCAAGAGGAGAGGGCGACTATCCTATTCTTTTTGACGGTCTTATCAAGAACGTAGAGCAGAGATACAGAGAGACCTTCTCGGAGACAGCAAAGGCTGAGTATCAGGAGTTTATGAGAATCACTCCCTGTCAGCTTTGCGGTGGACAGAGGCTTAAGAAGGAATCATTGGCAGTTACGATAGATGATAAGAACATATATGAGATTACTTCAATGTCTGTAGATGAATTGCAGAATTATCTGGAGAATCTGAAACTCAGTGAGCATCAGGAGCTTGTCGGAGCACAGGTTTTGAAGGAGATAAGAGCGAGAGTGGGCTTCCTTGTGGATGTCGGACTTGGTTATCTTTCTCTTTCCAGAGCGACCGGTACGCTTTCGGGCGGTGAGGCGCAGAGAATACGTCTGGCAACACAGATAGGTTCCGGACTTTGTGGAGTGTGCTATATCCTTGATGAGCCAAGTATCGGACTCCATCAGAGGGACAACGATAAGCTTCTCAACACACTTAAGAATTTGAGGGATCTTGGAAACACACTTATTGTGGTAGAACACGATGAGGATACGATGCGAGAAGCTGATTATATCGTGGATGTGGGACCCGGAGCAGGTTCAAGAGGTGGTAAGATTGTCGCTACGGGAACTGCTGAGGATATAATGAAGGTCGAGGAGTCGATAACAGGGCAGTATCTTGCAGGCAAGCTCAAGATTGATGTACCGGAAGTCAGAAGAGAGCCTAAGGGATGGCTTAAAGTACTCGGTGCAAGTGAAAATAACTTGAGGAATATAGATATAGATGTGCCACTTGGCGTACTTACCATAGTTACAGGTGTTTCGGGATCGGGAAAGAGCTCTTTTGTCAATGAGATACTCTATAAGCATCTTGCAAGAGACTTGAACAGAGCGAGATGTATTCCCGGAAAACACAAGGGAATTGAGGGATTGGAGCAGGTTGATAAAGTGATCGCCATCGACCAGTCTCCGATTGGAAGAACGCCCAGGTCAAATCCCGCGACATACACAGGTGTATTTGACATGATAAGAGATCTTTTTGCCGGAACACCGGATGCGAAGGCGAGAGGATACAAGAAAGGCAGATTCTCGTTTAACGTTAAGGGGGGAAGATGCGAAGCCTGCGGCGGAGACGGAATTATCAAGATAGAGATGCATTTCCTTCCTGATGTGTACGTTCCCTGTGAAGTATGCGGAGGAAAGAGATACAATCACGAGACTCTTGAGGTCAGGTATAAAGGGAAAAATATCTATGATGTCCTTGATATGACGGTTGAAGAGGCGCTTACTTTCTTTGAAAATGTTAAGACAATAAAAAGGAAGATACAGACACTTTATGATGTAGGACTTGGATACGTTAAGCTTGGTCAGCCGAGCACGGAGCTTTCAGGTGGTGAAGCACAGAGAATAAAGCTTGCGACAGAGCTCAGTAAGGTTGGAACAGGAAAGACGGTTTATATTCTTGATGAGCCTACGACAGGTCTTCATTTTGCTGATGTTCAGAAGCTTGTAAAGATCATGCACGAGCTGGTTGAACAGGGTAATACGGTTGTGGTTATCGAACATAACCTGGATGTGATAAAGACCGGAGATTATATCATAGATATGGGACCCGAGGGTGGCTCAGGAGGTGGAACGGTTGTTGCCTGTGGTACTCCCGAGGAAGTGGCAAAATGTAAAAAGTCATATACGGGAGCATATATAAAACGAATGTTAAAAAAGCAATGATTAATTTTAAGTGATATCTCTGAAAGTGTGCGCAATTTAGGCATTTGCGAAACTCTATTTTGACCACGTGGCTAAAATACGTAAGATTTTAACAGGATACTTAAGTTTTAATAGGAATTGTCCGATATTAATAGAGGTAGCCCCTTTTAAATCTTTATAAGATGGTTTATAATGGCAATGTATTATTAACATTTTATTATCCGCACTTATGCGCTAAAATAAATGAATGACACACGGTTTTGAAAGGGGTATCTATAATTATGCAGTATGCAGACATCGGAATTGATTTAGGAACGGCATCTGTTCTCGTTTATATTAGAGGCAAGGGAGTAGTTCTTAAGGAACCTTCTGTAGTAGCTTATGACAGAGATACAGAGGAAATCAAGGCAATCGGTGAGGATGCGAGACTTATGCTTGGTCGTACACCTGGTAATATTGTTGCCGTAAGACCTCTGAGACAGGGAGTTATCTCTAACTACAAAATTACTGAGCAGATGATGAGATACTTCATTAAGAAAGCTATCGGAAGAAAAATTCATAGAAAACCTTTTATCGCTGTATGTGTTCCCAGTGGAGCAACGGAAGTTGAGAAAAAAGCCGTAGAAGATGCTACAAGACTTTGCGGTGCAAGAGATGTTAAAACTATCGAGGAGCCCATTGCAGCAGCGATCGGAGCAGGAATTGATATTACAAAACCTTGCGGAAACATGATCGTTGATATAGGTGGCGGTACATCTGATATTGCAGTTATTTCTCTTGGCGGAACGGTTGTAAGTACATCCGTTAAGGTTGCCGGAGATGATTTTGATGAGGCTATTGTTCGTTACATGAGAAAGAAGCACAATCTTCTTATCGGTGACAGAACTGCCGAAGATATAAAGATTAAGATTGGATCAGCATATCCCAGACCGGAAGATGATTTCCTGGATGTAAGAGGACGTAACCTTGTTACAGGTCTTCCCAAGACTGTAAGAGTATCTTCTGAGGAGACAGAAGAGGCTCTCAGAGAACCCACATCCCAGATCATAGAGGCTATTCACAGCGTTCTTGAGAATACACCTCCGGAGCTTGCAGCGGATATTGCTGACAGAGGAATAGTTCTTACAGGTGGCGGAGCACTTCTTCGCGGACTTGAAGATCTTATCTATTCCAAGACCGGAATCAATACAATGACAGCAGAGGATCCTATGACGGCGGTTGCCATCGGAACCGGTCGTTATGTAGAGTTTATTGTAGGTTATCGTCAGGATTGATAACCTTCGATAATATATATCATGGATTGAACTATAAAGAATAACCAGGACGGTATGAGGGAAAGAGAATGGTAAAAGGTCTTTATACTGCTTACACAGGAATGATCAACGAGCAGCACAGAATGGATGTGCTGACCAATAATCTTGCCAATGCCAACACAAACGGTTTTAAGAAGGAAGGCACAACATCACAGTCTTTCAGTGATCAGCTTGCGCTTAAAATTAAAGATTATACTGATGCCCCGTTCACTGCGCGTGGACTGGGCATTATTAATCCCGGCGTAAAGATCGGCGAAGGATATGTGGATTGGTCCGAAGGTCCTATGAAAGAGACCGGAGAAAAGTTTGATATGGCTATTGGCGGCTATGGTTTCTTTGGAATTGAATATACCAACAAAGCTGTGAACATCGAGAGAGATGTTCCTAATCAGACAAATATAATGTATACCAGAGACGGTAACTTTACATTAACTCCTGAAGGAGTGCTTGTTACACAGGATGGAGACTTTGTTCTTTCACAGGATGGAGGACACATTGAACTTGATCCGTCACTTCCTGTTGAAGTTAGCATGAACGGTAACATTGTGCAGGATGGTGAGGTTGTTGCTCAGGTCGGAATATTTGATTTCGAGAAGACAACATATCCTGACGGACGCATTTCATATGATAACCTTGAGCACTATGGTGAAAATATGTATATTCCCGTCAATGGAACCAATGCTATAGAGGGAACAGGACGTGTTTATTCCGGATTCCTGGAGCAGTCAAATGTTTCTGTAGTTGATGAGATGGTAAATATGATCGCAGTTCAGAGAAACTACGATACAAACCAGAGAATGATCACAACAATTGACGGCACACTTGATATTGCCGCAAATCAGCTTGGAAGACTCTGATAGAAATATTTGATCGTTTAAAAAATTTATACTTTTTTTATAAAGTATTACGACCATTGTGTCGATACATACCAAAGAGAGGGAGGTATGTCTATGGTTAGAAGCTTATGGTCAGCGGCAACAGGAATGAATGCCCAGCAGACAAACGTAGATACTATATCGAATAACCTTGCAAATGTTAATACAGTCGGATATAAGGCACAGGGAGCACAGTTTAAGTCTCTTTTGTACCAGGAACTTCAGACAGTTACAACTACAGCAAACGGCGAGCCTAAGCCTACCAATTCACAGGTTGGTCTTGGTACCCGTACATCTACAATAAATCAGTTCTTTAAACAGGGATCTTTGCAGAACAATGACAATCCTGCAGCGCTTGCGATCAGCGGAGATGGTTTCTTTGCTTATACTGCGGCTGACGGAGAGACTGTTCAGTACACCAGAAACGGTAATTTCACATGGGCTCTTCAGGAAACAGGTGGAACAACTCTTGAGCTTACAACAGCAGAGGGAAATCCTGTTCTTGGAATCGATGGAAATCCTATCGTAGTTGACGGTAATGCAATTGCGAGCAGAATTGAGATCGGTTCGGACGGTAAAATATATTATCCCGATGCTGATGGCGTTCCTCAGGCACTTGGACCTCAGATCGGTATTTGGCAGTTTCGTAACAGAGAAGGTCTTGAGAGAGTAGGAGGAGCAGCTTGGCAGGAAACAGCGGCAAGCGGAGAGCCTATTCTTGAAGCTGAAGCAGCAGGAGAAGTTAAGGTAAGCGAGATTATTCAGGGATATCTTGAGGGATCTAATGTTAATGTAGCAACAGAGATGGTAAATCTTATCGTTGCACAGAGAGCTTACGAGATGAATTCAACTGCGATCCAGACAACAGACGAGATGATGCAGACTGCAAATGGTCTTAAGAGATAATTGATGGAGAATAGCCATGGCAGGATTTGATATCAGTGGTATAAATGCGACCGGTATAACTGAATATGCAATGCGCGAGAGCAAGAATGCTGCTACAGAGGCTCTTAGAAATAAGCTCGAGCAGACAAATGAGAAATCATCTGACGATGAGCTTTGGGCTGCATGTAAAGGCTTTGAGTCATATTTTCTTGAGCAGATATTCAAGGAGATGCAGAAGTCTGTAGATGCCCTTAAACCTGAAAAATCTGATAATTCCACGTCTACATTGGTGGATTTCTTCAAAGATCAGACACTTCAGGATGTTTGCTCTACATCTGTTGAGAGACAGAGCAATGGATTTGCACAGATGCTCTATGAAAACCTCAAGAGAAACTACAACATTCCGGAAGCACCTTCTGAGGAAAAAGCAGATGCAGATGCGGGCACAGAAACAAAAGAGCTGTGATCGCCATATAATTAAGTGTTTAAAGGATTCAATTCTTAAGAAATCTTAAGAATCGGATCCTTTTTCTTATGCTATACTATTCACTATGGAAAAAGAAAAGCTTAAAGGATATATTGACCATTTCATTTATAGAAATGCGGAAAATGGATATTCAGTGGCTAATATTGTCACGGAAGACGATGAGATCACCTGCATAGGAAATTTCAAAGATGCAGATGTCGGGGATACTTTGGAGATGGAGGGAGTGTACGTTGAGCACCCTGTTTATGGACATCAGCTCAAAGTGGATTCTTACAAGATAGTTGTACCCGATGATGCAGTCTCAATGCAGAGATATCTGGGATCCGGCGCGATAAAGGGAATAGGAGAGGCACTTGCCGCCAGGATTGTCAAAAAATTCGGAGCAGATACATTCAGAATAATAGAAGATGAGCCGGAAAGACTTGCTGAGATCAAGGGAATCAGTGAGAAGAAGGCGATTGATATATCTATCCAGATGGCTGATAAAAGAGAAATGCGCGATGCGATGATCTTTTTACAGCAGTATGGAATAACAAATGCTATGGCAGTTAAGATATACAATAGGTACGGAGCGGGAATCTACGGGATTCTCAAAGAAAATCCGTACAAACTTGCAGATGACATAGCGGGAATCGGATTTAAAATAGCAGATGATATTGCTGAAAAAGTTGGAATCCGCGTTGATTCAGAGTATAGGATCAGAAGTGGTGTAATGTACACTCTTTTGCAGGGAACGATGGATGGAAATACCTATCTGCCTATGAAAGAGCTTGCGGATAAAACAGCGATTCTTTTACAGAATAATCCTGAAGATGTTATTGATACAGATGACATAATGACGCAGATTCAGAATCTTATCATGGACAAAAAACTTGTCTGCAAGGGCGAAGGCAATGTATATGCGTCATCTTATTTCTATGAGGAACAGGGATGTGCGGCAATGCTGCATGACCTCAATATATCGGAAAAGATTGGTCCAAAAGAGGAAGAACTGTTTAAGGACCGCATACTTGATATAGAGCGAAGGAAGGGAATCGAACTTGATGACCTTCAGAGGGATGCGGTAATAAAGAGCATTGCAAACGGCGTGGTTATCATAACCGGAGGACCGGGAACAGGTAAGACCACTACGATCAATACAATAATAAACTACTATGCTTCGGAAGGGCTTGATATCATGCTTGCTGCTCCTACGGGACGCGCAGCTAAGCGAATGACGGAAGCAACGGGTTATGAAGCGAAGACAATTCACAGGCTTCTGGAAGTTACAGGGCAGGTGGAGGATGACGATGAAAGGCGTCAGGGTGTAAAGTTTGAGAGGAACAGAGATAATCCGCTTGAAACTGACGCACTGATAATAGATGAGATGTCTATGGTTGACACACATCTTTTTAATGCGCTTTTACGGGCACTTGTGCCGGGCGTTCATCTGATTCTTGTGGGAGACAGCTCTCAGCTTCCGAGTGTGGGACCGGGACAGGTTCTTGGTGATCTGATTTCAAGTGGTAAGTTTCCTACGATTTTTCTTAAAAAGATATTCAGGCAGGCGGAGGAGAGCGATATTGTAATGAACGCTCATAGAATTCACAGAGGTGAAAAGCCTGTTCTTGATAATAAGAGCAAGGATTTCTTTTTTCTTGAAAGAAATGACGCTGATGTCATATACAAGCATATGATCCAGCTTATCAGAGATAAACTTCCGGGGTATGTAAAAGCAACACCTTATGACATTCAGGTTCTGACACCAATGAAGAAAGGTCCGCTTGGTGCGATTCAGCTAAACCTTGTGCTTCAGAAGTATCTGAATCCGCCTGAACCGTCCAAGAAAGAGCATGCATATGGCGACCTCATCATCAGAGAGGGCGACAAGGTAATGCAGATAAGAAACAATTATCAGGCGAAATGGGAAGTTGTCGGCAAGTACAATATTACCGTTGATTCCGGAATGGGCGTATACAACGGAGATATGGGAATCGTAAAAGAAATAAATGAGTATTCTCAGGATATTGTCGTTGAATTTGACGAACACCGAAGAGTAAGGTATCCTTTTTCCGAGCTTGATGAAATAGAACTGTCTTATGCAATAACCATACACAAGTCCCAAGGCAGCGAATATCCGGCGGTTATTTTGCCTATCCTCGGTGGACCAAGAATGCTTCTTAACAGAAACCTTCTTTACACAGCGGTGACTAGAGCAAGGAGCACGGTCTGTGTCCTTGGAAGCAGCAAGACGCTCTGTGAGATGACTGAAAACGAAGAGCAGCTTAAGAGATATACGGGACTTGCGGATAGGATAAAAGAGATATTTGATGCAGACAGTAACTAAAGAAATTAAAGACGTTTTTTTCGTGGTAAAAGAAATTGTTTATCCCCGAAGATGTCCTGTATGCGACGGAATCTTAAATACTTTTGAGTTAAAGGACAGAAGGATAAAAAGAGGACGTCTTATTCATGACGATTGTATAAAAAAGATCAAGTATGTAAAAGCACCGACCTGTATAAAATGTGGAAAAGGATTGAAAGGCGAGGATGCTGATAAAGAATTTTGCGATGACTGCGCCAAAATGAAGCATTCGTACGACAGAGGGTTTTCTCTTTTTCAATACAGGAGCGTTTCCGGATCCATATACAGATTTAAGTACATGGGAAGACAGGAGTATGCGGATTTTTATGCACGAGCAACGAAGAAGGTTCTTGGTAAGAAGCTTTCGGCTCTCGACATAGACCTTATCGTTCCGGTTCCGATGTACCGCCGTAAGGCTGCGGAGAGAGGATACAACCAGGCTGAGGTTTATGCGAGGAAAGTATCTGAAATGCTTGATATACCTATGTGTGCCGATCTGGTTCAAAGGAGCAGAAATACTCTACCCATGAAGAATCTGGATGTCCGCGGGCGGCGCAATAATTTGAAAAAGGCTTTTAATATACAACGAAATGATGTAAAATTTAAGTGCATACTTATTATCGATGACATCTATACAACGGGAAGTACCATTGATGAGATTGCCCGTTTGTTAAGATTGGCCGGAGCTAAAAAAGTTTATTTTTTAACACTTGCAATCGGGCAAACAACATAATACAGCGGAGGTCATGCATATGAACTTACGAAATTGTGCCAGATGTGGAAAGATGTTTAATTATATCGGTGGTCCTGCGATATGTGATCAGTGTAAGAAAGCTATTGAAGAGGATTTTCAGAAGGTTAAACAGTACATCTTAGACAATCCCCATGCAAGTCTTAAACAAATTGCGGACGATAATGAGGTTTCTTCTAAGCAGATTCAGCAGTGGATACGTGAAGAGAGACTTATGTTTTCAGAAGGTTCACCAATTCAGCTTCAATGCGAGAATTGCGGAGCACCAATTTTAACAGGAAGATTCTGTGCTAAATGTAAGACATCAATGGCAAATAATTTGGCAACCAGCTTTTCAAAGCCTAAACCGGCTGTTCAGGAGCCGATTAAGAAGGATAACAAAGCCGGAATGCGTTTCCTGGATACTTAAGGAGCAAAGATGTTAAATGAAGAGAAAGTCATTTTGATGACCAAGATGGCTGCGTTTATTGATCGAGAAGGAAAAAATAATGACGCAATAAACTCTTATTTTAAGAGTGATTACGTGGCTTTTAATGTTATAAAGTCGCTAATTAGCGCAACAATTGTTTTTGCGGTATTTATCGCGGCATATGTTTTATATGATTTTGAAAAAGTGTTATCTGATTTATACAATACAGAAAATCTGATTGCAACCGGCAGGAGGTGGCTAATATACTACCTCCTGCTTGTTGGCGTGTATTCGCTTGCTTCATATATAATATATTCCTATCGCTATTCCAGAATGCGTAGGAGTATGAGAGCATATTATGAAAATTTAAAGAAACTGGCAAGAATGTACGAAAAGGAACAGTAACATGACTTCACTATTGGAATTAAAGATCTACATCAAAAAATTTTATATCAAAAACGAGACTTACATTAGCTACGCGTGGAAATTCCTTTTGGCACTTATTACTATCTGTATAATAAATGGCAAATTGGGATACATGGATAGCCTTAAGAATTTCGTGATAGTTCTGATGGCATCTCTGTTGTGCTCAATCCTCACGCCTAACTGCATAGTATTTATCGCGGCGCTATTTATTACAGGGCATTTGTTTGAACTGTCGTCAGAGTGTGCACTTTTTGCACTGATAGTGTTTGTTCTTATGTTCCTGTTGTATTTTAGGTTTTCACCTAAAGATACACTCGCGGTTCTTTTGACGCCGTTGTTTTTCTTTATGCATATACCATATGTGATGCCTTTGGCTATGGGACTTCTTGGAGGGCCCACATCAATGGTATCCGTATCATTCGGACTTATTATCTCCTATATGCTTTCTTTCTTCTCGAAGAATTCACAGTCTTTTGGAAGCCAGGGCATGGAGGAAGCTGCAAATGCATTCCAGTCTGTAATAACAGGGCTTATGGGCGATAAGGCAATGATCGTTTCGATAGTTGCTTTTTCAATAACTATTGCTATTGTATATGCCATCCGCAGATCATCTGTAGATAAATCCTGGAAGATTGCTATAATCGCAGGTGCGGTTTCACTTATTATGTGTACTATGATCGGAGACCTTATCTACGATACACAGATGTCTCTCGTTGGAGTTGTTGTAGGAACAATTATTTCCGCACTGCTCATGTTTGTTGTTGAGTTTTTTGCATTCAATCTGGACTACAGCAGGACTGAGAAAGTTCAGTTTGAAGATGATGAATATTATTACTATGTTAAGGCGGTTCCAAAGGTTACAGTGTCTACGCCGGAAAGGAAGGTTAAGAAGATCAACCGTGCAATGGATCAGCATAGGTGATTTTTAAAGGATTGATATGAAAACAGTTCAGCAGTTTTTAGATCTTGAGGCTTTTCATATACCTTCCGTGAGACCTACTGATATTCTGGAAATACTGATTATTGCATTTCTGGTTTATCATGTTTTGTTGTGGGCAAAAAATTCAAGACTTTGGTCCATGCTTAAAGGTGTAATAGTCATCATAGTGTTTATACTGTTTGCATCTTTTTTCCACATGAATACAATATTGTGGATTGTTGGAAAATTCTTTAGCGTTATCATCACAGTTGTAGTTATAATACTTCAACCTGAATTACGAAGAGCGTTGGAGGAACTTGGAAGAAAGAATTTCTTTTCAAATGCATCCTTCTTTGGAGATATGAAGTTCCAGGAGCGTTTTTCAGACAAAACACTTAATGAGATTGTAAGAGCCTGTGTTGAAATGTCTAAAGTTCGTACAGGTGCGCTTATTGTTATTCAGCAGGATTTTTCTCTTGCAGAGTTTGAGAGAACAGGCATAAATGTTGACGGAATTGTTACGAGTCAGCTTCTTATAAATATTTTTGAACATAATACGCCACTTCATGACGGAGCCGTAATAATACGTGGCGACAGAGTAGTATCTGCGACATGCTACCTTCCTTTGTCAGACAACATGGGAATAGGTAAAGAACTTGGAACCAGACACCGTGCAGGAATTGGTGTATCTGAAGTTACTGATTCGCTTACTATCATTGTTTCCGAGGAGACAGGAAAGATAAGCGTTGCATATGAAGGCGAACTCGATAAGTCTGTTGACAGTGACAGACTGAGAGAAAGGCTTAAAGTCTTGCAGAACAAGCATGCGGAAGAACCGCATATTAAGCACTTTGCCAGGAAGGCGAGGGTGAAGAAATGAAAAGGATTATGTCGAATTTTGTACTTAAGCTTGCTTCACTGGTATTCGCCGCTGTTATATGGTTTTCTGTAACTAATACACAGGATCCACAGACTCCTAGAACGATAAGAGATGTTGCTGTTACGATTAAAGATGAGTCCCATTACATGGAAGAACAAAAACTTGTGGGATGGGCTGTAGATGCTTCAGATCTTAAGCAGAACGTAAAAGTCATAGGAAAGAAATCCTTAGTTGATAGCTTGACTAAGGAAGATATAAAGCTTGTTGTGGATCTAAAGAATATGCCGGTTAAGTCAAATAACAGCACGGTAAGAGTAATACCGATCGAAGCTTCTATTGATAAAAACGCCGGAGCAGATTCAATAGATATAGAGTTAACCAATGATAAGCTTGAATATAACGTTGAAAATAAGAGAAGAAAGAAACTTGATCTTAAACCTACCAGCGACGGACAGCCTGATGATAAATATACTGTAGGTAATATGACAAGTGATCTTGATCGGATTGAAATAGAAGGACCCGAATCGGTGGTCAACAGTGTTAAGACAGCGGCAGCTGTGGTAGATGTATCCGGATTGACACGTTCTATGAATGTAAATGCCAATATTGTACTTTATGATGTGAAGAATCAACCTGTTGAGACAAGTGATGTCGATGCTTCGCGTGTTAAAGTAGTAAATAATAGTGGAAAGCTGACGGTCAGGACAGAAGTTGAGATACTTGAAACAAAGTATGTTCCTATCAAGTGCAATGTAACCGGAGAACCTGCGTCAGGCTATGAAAAGACCGAGATAAAATGTGAGCCGGATAAGGTTCAGATAGCCGGAGACCCCAAAGTAATATCAAAGATAAATGATATTACTATAAGTGACCCGGAATTAGATGTTACAGGAAGTACACAGGAGTTTAGTTATCCTGTAGATCTTGATAAATATCTTCCTGAGGGAGTTCGTTTTGCTAGTCAGGACTTCAAAGGAAAAGCAACTGTAGTGGTTGGTATCTCAAAATCAGCTTCTAAGAATTTTGCGGTTGATCTAAAGAATATTACGGTTGAAAATCCTGTTCAGGGATATGATGTTAAGATTGATACCGATGAATATGAATCCGTAGCACTTACTCTTCTTGGTATGGATGCTGCGCTTGCAGCTGTTGATGAAAGCAGTTTAAAAGGTACTGTGGATGCTACACAGCTTATTAAAGAGAATGGCGCAGACGGAATTAGAGATGGTGTGTATAGCGCTAGGATTAAGTGGACTAATCTTCCGGATGGAGTCAAAATTGCGGATGATGCTGAAGTATACGTTCGCGTTAGAAAAACTAATTAAATGAGGATATTTCGATGGGCAGATTATTTGGAACAGATGGTGTAAGAGGCGTAGCTAATGATGAGTTGACACCGCTTCTTGCAATGCAGCTTGGACAGGCAGGAGCCTATGTTTTATCAAAAGAAGTTAACCATAGACCTACTATCATG
>JAFZQT010000141.1 GCA_017620235.1 Butyrivibrio sp.
ATGGCTCGTCCTCTTATCGCTAAAAAGCTCGTAGAAGTTGCAAGAAAAGAAGGCGCTGTTGCTATCTGCCACGGTGCTACAGGTAAAGGAAACGACCAGATCCGTTTCGAGCTCGGAATCAAGGCTCTTGCTCCCGACATCAAGATCATCGCAGCTTGGAGAAACGACAAGTGGACAATGGATTCTCGTGAGTCAGAGATTGAATACTGCAGACAGCACGGAATTAACCTTCCTTTCTCAGCTGATTCAAGCTACAGCCGTGACAGAAACCTTTGGCATATATCACACGAGGGACTTGAGCTCGAAGATCCCGCTCTTGAGCCCAATTACAAGCATCTTCTTGTACTCGGCAAAACTCCCGAAGATGCTCCCGACGTTCCTACAACAGTTACAATGACATTCGAGGCAGGTGTGCCCAAGTCAGTTAACGGCAAAGAGATGAAGGTTTCAGACATCATCCGCACACTCAACAAGCTCGGCGGCGAGAACGGCATCGGTATCGTTGACATCGTTGAGAACCGTGTTGTAGGCATGAAGTCACGTGGCGTTTATGAGACACCCGGCGGAACAATCCTCTACGAAGCACATCAGCAGCTTGAAGAGTTGATTTTAGACCGTGATACCTATACAATGAAGAAAGACATGGGCAACAAGTTTGCCGACATAGTATATGAAGGGAAATGGTTTACTCCTCTTCGTGAAGCCGAGCAGGCATTTATCGAATCAACTCAGAAGTATGTAACCGGTGAAGTTACATTCAAGCTCTACAAGGGCAACATCATCAAGGCAGGTACTAAGTCACCTTACTCTCTCTACAACGAGAGCATCGCATCATTCAAGACAGGTGACCTTTACGATCACCACGATGCTGAGGGATTCATCAACCTCTTCGGTCTCTCTTCAAAGGTTCGCGCTATGAAGATGCAGGAAGTAGCCAAGAATAAATAATTTATGGATTCACTTTCTTTATTGATCGTATATCTTATTTCAGTAAATATTATAGGGTTTGCCTTAATGGGAAATGACAAGCGAAGGGCGCGTAAAAACGCCTTTCGCATTCCCGAGGCAACCCTTTTTGCTTTTTCTATAATAGGCGGAAGTATCGGAATGCTTATCGGAATGTACACTTTCAGACATAAAACAAAGCACATGACATTTAAGATTGGAATCCCGCTTATAATCTTTTTGCAGGTTCTCTTTATTGTTCTTTTACGTTTATCTCCATTAAATTTTAGTTTTATATGATAGAATAAACAAAAAAAGACGAAAGGCTTTGTAATTATGTATTTTGCAATATGTGATGATAATATAGCTGACAGAAAGCAGTCTGAAAGACTGCTTAAAAGGCAGGCTGAAAGAGTTCTCAAAGAAGCCGGTGAGCAGGTCTATATAGATTCTTTCGGAAATAAGGAAGCATTTATGATAAGACCCCAGATGTATCAGGCTTTATTCATAGACATGACTTTAGATGAAACAAACGGTTTTGCAATCGCCAAAAACCTCTTGGATATCGGGATTGTAAAACCCATTATTTTGTGCTGTTCTTCAATAAATTACAGAGAACTTGCCCAGAATGAAGGAATCGAAGCAAAGAATCTTTATTTCCTTGATAAACCTATCAAAGTTGCAGAACTCACAAGCCTTGTCGATCACATCATAGAAGAAAGAATTGCTCCTCCTTCAACAGTGGAGCTTCGCTATCACGAGGAAACCATCTACGCATCAGGCGATGACATCGTATGCGCCAAGAAAAAAGGCGAGAACCTCCTTGTATATCTTGCAGACGGTCGCACTCTCACTTTCGTAACTTCAGTCTTTAATTTCTATGACCAGTGCTCAATATTCCCACAGATATGCCCCGTATCCAACGACGGCATCATCAACATCAATCACATAAAAAAGTGCTCTCCCCTCCACATTACAATGGACAACGGGATGTCTTTTTTCGTCGCCTTCTACTACTCCAAGATAGTTAAACAGGCAATCGAAGACGCCAAAAAACTCACGTAATGCTGATACATGCGGCGGTTAGACAAAGAAAGTTTGCTTTACTGAGAATTTCATACGTGGTATGATACAGTATGTAGTATTAAAAACTACATTCAATAACGCTTTTTTGGAGGATTTATGAGTTATAAAATAGTTGTAGACAGCGGCTGTGATCTTCCTGTGGAATATAGAAAGGACCCTAGGTTCGAGTTTGTTCCTCTCATTATGCAGGTTGGTGATCACGTGATCGTTGATGATGATACATTTAACCAGAAAGAGTATCTGGATCTTGTGGCTGCTTCCGAGGATTGTCCGAAGACAGCATGCCCTTCACCCGATCTTTACATGAACGCATATCGCACAGATGCCGATGACGTTTATGTTGTCACACTTACTTCCAAGCTCAGCGGAAGTTATAACAGTGCTCTTTTGGGAAAAAATCTGTATCACGAAGAAATTGGTGAAAAGAATATACATATATTCGATTCTATGTCCGCAAGCTGCGGAGAAGGCAATATTGCCCTTAAGATAATAGAACTTGCAGAATCTGGACTTGCGTTTAACGAAGTTGTAGAGAAAGTTGAAGCATATCGCGACGAAATGCTTACATATTTCGTTCTTGATTCACTTGAAACACTCAGAAAAAACGGCAGACTTACAGGTATGAAAGCTCTCGTAGCTTCCACTCTCAGTATCAAGCCCGTTTGCCACGGAGTTAAAGGCGAGATTCTTCAGAAGAGTCAGGGAATCGGCATGAAAAAAGCCCTTGTCAAAATGACAGAGCTCATCGCAGCCGAAGTAAAAAATCCCGAGACAAAGACTCTCATGATCTCAAACGTAAACTGCTTCGAAAGAGCAGCCGTTGTAAAAGATATGATACTTAAGAAGGTTCCATTTAAAGCTGCACACATCGTCGACACTGCAGGCTTATCTTCTACTTACGCAGCAGACGGCGGTATCATAGTTACTTGCTAATTGATGAAATTTCATATTAAACAGAAAAAACCACCGATTCCATTGAACCGGTGGTTTTCTAATTGCTTTTATTCAGGCATTTAAATTTTTTACACTGTCTCCAAGAACCATATGTCCTTCAAGAATCATTACGCCCTGTCTGTAACGCTCTCCTCCGATCTTACGGATAAGATTGTAGATAGCGTTTCTTCCCATTTCGTATGTATCAACTTCAAATGTTGTAAGCTTGATATCGCATAATCCCGGGAAAATATAATTGTCATATCCGGCTACGGAAATATCATCCGGAACCTTATATCCCTTCTCATTGAGACGCTTGATAAGCATACTTGCCGACACGTCACAATTACAGAAGAACGCCGAAGGCATCTCCTCAGGAAGCTTAAAGAATCTGTTATAATCCATTTCGCCTGTGCTAAGATCCCTATCCGGTATTACCCAGTCTTTTCTCACAGGATGGCTGTGCTCAAGCAACGACTTAACATAACCAAGATATCTGTCTGTAATATTTCCCTCTGCCATAATTGTTCCGACAAAAGCAATAGATGTATGTCCCATATCAAAGAGATGATTTGTAAGAAGGTATGCTCCGTGGAAGCTGTCGGCTACTACAGCATCCTCATCTCCTGTGTGGTTGCAGAAATCAAGATATATCATTGGAATAGAGAAGTTCTCTCTTATAGAATTCAGATATTCTCCACTAAGTCTTCCGATAACAATGATACCATCAACCTTTTTGTCCGCAACGATACGCGGGAAATTCTTTTTCTTCTCGCTCTGTTCAGATACAACCTCAAGCATGGTAAAGCATCCCATCTCCATTGCGATCTGAGAAACTTTCTGGTGCATCTTTGTATAGTAAGAACTGTACTCAGTCATATTATCTTCAGAAATAAGAAGACCGATAGTATAACTCTTACTAAAGATGTCTACCTTACGAGAAATAGACGGGATATATCCCATCTCATTTGCAAGAGCATGAATTTTCTCTCTGAGTTCATCACTCATGCCCTTCTGTCCTGATAATGCTTTTGATACTGTGACAGTGCTAACCCCGATTTTTTCAGCAATGTCTTTAAGTCTAACTGTCTTTGCCATATTGTCCCTCTTTTTAGACATTTTTTTATAGTATAACGTATATCTTCACAAAAATATACAATAAATTTAAATTATCCTAATTAATCTTCATTTAAGTAGTTGCTATGCCCGTAAAAACCGCATTATTTAATTTATAAAAAAAATCCACACAAATAGTTATATTTATCATATAATTTTTTCTGTGATGACTTAATATTAAGGAGAAACTATGATAGCGCTCAAGATAAGCAATATAAAAATTTTCATGGAAAAGCTGCTCACGTCTGAGGTTTTCGATCATTTTCAAGTCGAAGAAGTCACCATCGAGACTTTCAATACTTTTTCAATTGACGGACATATAAATAAAGAATTTTTTGCCGGATCTGAGGACGAAACATCAAACAATAACAATCGTTCTTTTTCACTTTGGTCAGAACTTCGTCCCATATGTCTCAGTCTCATAAAGGGTAAAAGAACTCCCATAAGCTTTAAATTTATCCTGCACGCGGATGACGGCACAAAAGAGACCGTTATAAGCAAATCTGAGAGCAATTTAGACCCTTTTTCGCTAACTCTTGGGGTAAATATCAAATTTGCCAATAACGAGCTTATTTTGACAACAGGAACAGCATATAATGTATTCACTCTTGATAAGAGCGCAGAAAAAGCCTGGGACAATTATTTCCCAAGCTTTCTTGAATCATGTGGAATCGACAATCAGTTACTGTAATGCAGTACTCTGATACTTTCTCAATATACTTATCAGATCGTCGTATTTAAGCTTTATATGATCGTAATACGGCTCATATCCCTTCATGGATCCCGCTCTTAGAATTTCCGTAAGATCATAAACCTGCGAATAAAATCCTTTAAGTCCCAGATTTGCACTCACGCCTTTTAGCGCGTGAACTGCTTTAAATGCTTCAGAGACATTATCCTCTCCCAGATACTTAGAAAGGCTATCCATACTCGGATCTCCAAGAAATCTGATCATAAACTTGGCAATAAGATCCTCATTGCCCATAAACCGATTGTGGACATCTTCCCAATCGACCCCCCACTCAATCAGTTCTTCTTTAAAAGCTGCATCCATTTATTCATTCCTCATAAGAATTTACGTTTTACAGTTTGATTTTACACTATAAAACTAAACACAGCAAGGTTGAAGATTGTACCGGAATACGCCTCATTTTTCCATAGTTGATAGCTTTTCCGCCTGATCTGCAGCAATAAGAGAATCGATTATTTCATCGATATCTCCATCCATTATCTGATCTATCTTATAAAGAGTTAAATTTATTCTGTGATCTGTTACACGTCCCTGATGGAAATTGTAAGTTCTGATCTTTTCCGATCTGTCACCGCTTCCCACCTGACTTCTTCTAAGCTCAGCGGCATCTTCGTGCTTTTTTGCCTGTTCCATCTCATAGAGCTTTGCCCTGAGCACCTTCAAAGCCTTAGCCTTGTTCTGCTGCTGGCTCTTTTCATCCTGACATGAAATAACGATACCAGTAGGAAAATGGGTAAGTCTTACGGCAGAATCCGTAGTATTTACGCACTGTCCTCCGTTTCCGGAAGCTCTGAAAACGTCAAACTTACAATCATTCATATCGATCTCTACTTCGACATCCTCAACTTCAGGCATGATGGCAACTGTGATTGCCGAAGTGTGTATTCTTCCGCCTGACTCCGTAGCAGGAATTCTCTGCACTCTGTGAACACCGCTCTCGAATTTAAGCCTTGAATATGCACCGGCACCCTTTATCATAAAGCTTACAGCCTTGATTCCGCCAATTCCTATATCTTCTACGCTCATGGTCTCGACGCGCCAGTTCTGCCTCTCAGCATATCGCGTATAAACCCTGTACATATCTGCCGCAAAAAGCGCCGCCTCGTCTCCTCCTACGCCAGCACGGATCTCGACAATAACGTTTTTGTCATCATTCGGATCCTTGGGCAAAAGAAGTATCTTAAGCTTCTCTTCGTATGAAGGAATCATGCTCTTTGCTTCAGAAAGCTCTTCCTTAAGCATTTCTTTCATCTCAGGATCAGATTCCTCTTCAAGAAGAGCAAGACTCTCTTCTATGGTCTCTTTGCACTTTTTATACTCGCGATAGCACTCAACCAAAGCATCCAGGCTCTTTTGCTCCTTCATAAGAGCTCTGAACCTGTTTTGGTCGGAAATAACCTCCGGGTTATTAAGTTCCATCGTAATATCTTCGTATCTTCTTAAAATATCTTCCAATCTGTCAAACATAATCTACCTACTCATTTAGTAATAACAAGCACGCACTACTCTGTCGTTCCCGCTATAGTCCTTTATAACTTCAATATCGTGATATTTTCCCGCTTTAACCATCAGCTCTTTTACATCATTTCCCTGATCGTACCCTATCTCGAGAAAAACATACGCTCCGGAATACAGATATTCGCCCGCATCTTCAATTATTCTCCTGTAAAAGACAAGTCCGTCTTCCGAACCGTCGAGGGCAAGCCTCGGCTCATAGTCCTTAACCTCAGGAGCAAGACTTTCTATAACGTCAGTCCGTATATAAGGCGGATTTGAAACCAATATATCAAATTTAGAAACTTCTTTTTCAGGAAAAAGATCTGTCAAAACAAATTCTGCCCTGTCGGAAAGCCCGAGTTTCTCTGAATTTCCCTTCGCTACAGAAAGTGCCTTTTCAGAAATATCGGTACATAGAGCCTTAGTTTCATTTGTATAATTCAAAATACTAAGCCCGATACATCCCGATCCCGTGCACAGATCCAGAACACGCATCTTGTCCTCGCAAAATCTGAGCGCCTCTTCCACGAGTATCTCAGTATCCTGCTCAGGTATCAGGACATCTTCCGTAACATCAAAAGAAAGCCCCATAAAGCCCATACTTCCCAGAATATAGGCAACAGGCTCCCTCTTTACCCTTCTTGCGATAAACTCTTCATAGAGCTTCTCTTCCTCATCCGATACAACTTTGTCGGGATGTGCAAAAAGAGTGCTGTGATCTGTCTTACATACATATTCTAAAAGGAGCCGGGCATCAAGCTTAGCTTCTGTGATTCCGGCTCTTATCAGATTCTCTGTTCCTTTGTCCAAACAATCTTTGTAATTCATATACTTTATCTTATGTCATCAATCATCGTATTCATCGCGTTTTCTGGAACGCTCACGAATCTTCATCTCTTTGGTCAATTCTTTTGTCTCTTCTCTTTTGCGCTCATAAAGCTCTCTTGTAGCTTCTCTCTTACTCGGCTTCTTCGAAAGAGCCTCATTATCAGTCCACTCTCCGTTTCCTTCGACATCGTAGCCAAAAGAGTCCATAAGGAACTGCTTCCAGTCAAATACTGCCTCAACAGACTTGATCGCAACTTCGATCATGGCATCATTGGGTTCCTTTGTTGTAAGTCTCTGGAGCCAGAAACCGGGAGCAGATATGATTCTGATGAGAATAAAGTTGCTTCTGCCCGCAATCCTGATTATCTCATATGAGATACCTGAAATAACAGGGATAAGCAAAATTCTAAGAAGCACTTTGAAAACAACAGATTCAACTCTTATAAAGAAAAATACAACAATGCTGACAAACATAACAAAGAGTATAAAGCTGCTTCCGCATCTCTTGTGAAGTCTTGAGCTCTTTTTTACATTCTCGGTAGTAAGAGGCTTACCTTTTTCAATGCAGTTGATGCACTTATGCTCTGCACCGTGATATCTGAAAAGCCTCTTGATATCCTTCATTCCGGATATTATCAATATATAAATTATAAAAATCAGGATTCTTAAAACACCCTCAATAATAGCTGTAAGGGATGCATTCCTGATATATCTTCCGATTACAAGCTCAGAAAGTGCATAAGGAAGCACCATAAAAAGCGCAATGGCAAGTACAAAAGAAGCCACTGTAGTCAAAATCATAAGAACACTGTCTTCATGTCCGCTCGACACCTTATCAAGCTCCTCATCGAACTTTGAAGGTTTCTGCGGCAACTCTTCATAAAAAGAAGACGAATAAGTGAGCACCTTGATGCCAAGCAAAAGTGAATCTATGAACACGAACACTCCTCTGATAAAAGGAATATTCAAAAGCTTACTTCCATAAGCTACTCCGTGGAATTCGTCAATCTCAACTGCTATATCGCCGTCAGGCTTTCTTACCGCAACAGCGTACATATCCTTGTTACGCATCATAACGCCTTCAAGTACTGCCTGTCCGCCTATTCCGGAATAGTGATCTATCTTGCGTTTCTTCATCTTCGCACCTCGCAATATCTAAAAAAGGTTGAGGCCATAGCCTCAACCTCTCTTTTTACTTCTGCAAATTACTTATTGTCCATGCCGTATTTCTTATTGAACTTATCAATACGTCCACGAGCAGCTGTAGCCTTCTGCTGGCCTGTGTAGAATGGATGGCACTTTGAGCAGATTTCAACGTGAATGTCGCTCTTAGTTGATCCAACTGTAAATGTGTTACCGCAGTTGCAAGTAACAGTGGCCTGATGGAATTCTGGCTGAATGTCCTGTCTCATCTCTTTCTCACCTCTCTATATACAAAGAATCTTCTCATATCACAAATTTATTCACTGTTTACAACAGCTATATAAATATAACATAGAGATATTTTTTATGCAAGCATTTTTTTATTAAAAAAATGCACCGTTATAAAACCATATTATTAGGGATATAGCCTGTTTTTACGTATTCTTTGTACGATTTACGAAGTTTATTTGTAGCAATAACCGCACAGACTCCGGCAATAATAAATCCAAAGCCCGCAGGAAATCCTATCGCAAAAATGTATAGTATGGTATTAAAAATACCATATACAAGAAGCATATAGGATGCCACCAGACTTCCTTTAAACTGAACAAGAGCAGCCAAAACAATTAATAAGATGAGATCCAGGAATCCCCAATAATTACCTTGTAAAACACCTATCAAAACAGATATAACCGTCATAATATATATCGCTACCGCTGCGCCTGTAATACTCTTATGTACATTCGCCAAAGCCGGCAATTTCATATATTCTGAAACATTCATTCTGTTTGGAACAGTCTTATTATTTGTTTTAAGAAGCGAATCAAGCTCATCTATGCCATTCTGACCATAATAGTTTCCCTGGATCCCATAGCCATTCTGAGGATACATGTTATTCTGCGCCCCCATACCGTTCTGTGCATATATGTTGTTCTGCGCTTCTGCTACATTCTGATTGTTAACTCCATCTTGCACATAAAAACTATTCTGCGTATTAAATTTATTATCTACAGTCGCACCATACGAATCCGTTTTAAGTGGTGCACCACAATTTGAACAATATAAAGCCGTATCGGCATTATTGTATCCGCATGTTCCACATACCATTTAATTACTCTCTCCTACTATAATCATTCATATAATACTTATTGCGTTGATTATAGCATAGGGTATGTGAATTAAAAAGTAAAATAATTCACATGCAATTCAAAAAAGTATCAATATCATTTTATAGCTAAAACATAACCCGAAATGTATGGTACTGCAGAAGTATTATTTGTAGAAATTCTCACAGAATTATTGGATAGTTTTGATATAGAATACCAAGCTATTTTCTCTCCTCTCTGATTAGACGCAACATTGTTTATAACTAAAAACAAAGTTTCTTCCGCTGTACAATCTGATATATCCATATTTGTAGCTATATCAAAATGTCCCTTGTAGTTCCCATCATCAGAAAAAGTTCTATATGAAAAGCTAGCAACTTTTCTAGCTTTAACAGAATTTTTCCCTATTCCTTTACCCTCATCAATCCACTTCTGCTTATTATCTACAATAGCCTGTTCCTTACCTGCATCAATCCAAGTTTGCTTATTCTCATCAATAGCTTGCTTCTTACCTTCATTAATCCATGTCTGTTTATTATCTTCAATTGCTTGTTTCTTACCTTCTTCAAGGCCTTTTTCATAAGCTTCCTGACGCGCAGCTTCAATTATAGCTGAAACATCAATTGTACCGCCGTCATAATAGCCACTCTCAAGTATATATTTATCATTACTTTCAAGAGAAACATCCAAAGTTCCCCGATACTTTATATCATTGATCTTAGAAATAATATCCTCATATGATGCATCTTCCGATATATTGTTCTGCACATATACATTTCTATTCAATCCGCTTATTATATCTGCTTTATTCCTAAATATAGCTGACATAAATGCTACATATCCATCTGCGAAAAGATCTATCTGATCATCGAGACTATTGATTCCAATAGATATATTTGAAATTTCAGATGACATTCCTTCATCTGTGCAATTCTCACTAAGAGCATCAACCTGATTATTTAGATTATCTATTCCTTCAGAAATTGTTGTAATACCCTCTGAATCAATTAAATCATCCAACTCTTCTGCATGCACATTCGGTGAAATCAGCAAAGAAAATGCAAGTGTTGCTCCAACCAGTTTCATAAAACTTCTTGTTAAACCTATACTTCTTTTTTTCATACACCTTATCCATCCAGTCTTTGTTTTTATTCAGAAAACAATCAGTCATATAATAATCCAAAAGCCAAAACCAACTTTACGCCTCCCCTCTGCTTTTATAGAATACTTTTTAATTTGTTAATATATTTCCGTTTTTCTGAACTATAACGAATTATAGAATATATCACAACCAATTGTACATACATTTTATATAATTCATTATTTTTTCATATATCTTACTATTTAGCCAAAAAAGAATACCCTCTTTACCGGTTTGTCCAATAAAGAGGGTACATCTCAATATTCTGCTTTTATAGTGGATATTTTAATCCATCAAATCATTCTATCTTAATTTGAAAAACGATAAAAATAGTCTCTCTGTGCGCCATTATTGTTTATCACTTCGACTATAGATATGCCTTCGTTTACACCAAATCGATACCATCCATCTCCTACATATTCACCTGAAGAGATTGGCCTGTCTATAGCTTTTCGTCCCCACGCATTATCTCCTGACTTAACCCATACGTGAATAATATCATTAGAGTTTAGCGGCACATTATGATTAACCGAATTTCTAACATAAATATATTTGTACGACTTATATGTTATATAAGGACTGATTGCTAAGCAAGATGAACCGGTAATGGATAACCAATTAGAGGCACTAGTCATTATAAAGTCTTTTCCGGCTTCAAGACCTTCTTTATAGCCTTGCTCTTTTCCAGCTTTCTTGCCTTCAGCCAATCCTCTTTCATATCCTGCTTTATCACCATCTGCTTTTCCAGCTTTATACCCTTCTCGACGTGCAGCTTCAATTATTGCCGACACATCAATTGTGCCTCCATCATAGTAACCGCTCTCATATGTATAATTTCCATTATTATCCGGAGTAATATTCAATGATCCCTGATACTTTATACTATTGATTTTTGAAATAATATCTGAGTATGATGCATTTCCGGATATATTATCATTTGCAAAAACGCTTTTATTTAAGCCTTCTATAATGGACTGTCTATTCTTATTAATCGTTAATGAAAGCTTGTAATAATTTTGGCTGAGATTTGAAATTGTTTCATTAAGAATATCAATCATACCGGATATATCAGAAATATCATCTGACAACGCTTCATCCTGGCAATTATCATTAAGCGCATCAACTTTCTCATCAAGAGTATCAATTCCATCCGATATTGTTGCAATATCTTCTGAATTAACCAATTCTTCCAGCTCTTCAGCATGCACATTTGTTGAAAGCACTAATGAAAGTGAAAGTGCTGTTCCAATAAGTTTTGTAAAATTTCTTGTAAAACCAATATTTCTTTTTTTCATACTTTTTCACCATCCAGTCTTTTAATTTTTTAACTACGATCATGTAAAACTACTACTTTTTGAAACTTTGATTCTTTGAAATTTGTTACTCAACTCATAAAAACATTAGCCAAGCAGCTATAACAAAAACAATTTCATATTCAAGTACCTCCTTTCCTGCTTAATCATGCAAAAATTTATCTTATTGATGGAAATAGATATTGCCCTACTTCCTAAGATACTTCTTCAGCTTGGACTTTATCCTTTGCATCGCATTATCAGTGGATTTCTCGTCTCTGCCAAGAACCGCAGAAACTTCTTTTATAGACATTCCGGTAATATACAGATCCAAAACCTGTCTTTCCAGATCGCTAAGATCGCGCTCAATGGCATTTTCGAGCGCTTCAAGATTTTCCCTTTCAATTATCTGCTCCTCGGGAATGGAGCTGGAATCCGATTCAAGCACATCTTCAAGAGCCACTTCACTGTCAGTGGCACTGTCCTTGTTTTCGGCATATAAAGAAATATAACTGTTTAAAGGCGCATGTTTTTTGCGCGCAGAAGCCTTGATGGCAGAATACATCTGTCTTGAGATACAAAGATCCGCAAATGTGGCAAAACTTGCATCTCTTCCGATGTCATAGTCTCTGATAGCCTTAAAAAGACCTATCATCCCCTCCTGGATAAGATCATCCCTGTCTGCTCCCAAAATAAACATCGATGCAGCTTTTTTGCGGACAAGATTCTTATATTTATCCATAATAAAATCCATGATGCCGGATTCCTTGCCTCCCGCATCATGGAACTTCACTATAAGCTGTTCATCGCTTTGTCCATCATAATTTGTTTTCATAGCTCACCCAATTCTTTGTCTTACAACTTCAAATGCAAGTACACCAGCAGCTACCGAAGCATTAAGCGAATCAATATCGCCCTTCATTGGAATTGACGCGATCATATCGCAGTTCTCTTTTACAAGCCTTGAAACGCCGCTTCCCTCGTTTCCTATGACTATTCCTATAGGCCCCTTAAGATTTAGCTTATACATCTCTGTTCCGCCCATATCGGCACAGGCAAACCACAAGCCTTTATCCTTAAGCTCCTCGATGGTCTTAGCTATATTTGTAACCTTTGCAACAGGTGTGTAATTTAGTGCACCGGCAGAAGCTTTCGCAACAGTCGCCGTAAGTCCAACCGCTCTGTGCTTGGGAATAATAACGCCATGTGCTCCCGCAAGATTCGCTGTTCTGATTATCGCACCGAGATTATGCGGATCCTCAATACCGTCAAGGATGATAACAAAAGGATCTTCGTTCTTTGCTGCCGCTTTTGCCAAAATATCCTCAACTTCAGCGTACTCGTAAGAAGCCGCGTAGGCAATAACACCCTGATGTTTTCCTGTCTCAGATAACTGGTCGAGCCTTTCTTTTTTCACAAAGCTCACAACCGTATCCTTATGCTTTTTCGCTTCGCGCATTATTGTCTGCACAGGACCGTCCTTGCATCCATCAAGAACAAAGAGTCTGTCTATTGTTTTTCCGGCGCGAAACGCCTCAAGAACCGCATTTCTGCCCTCTATTATTCTACTTTCAAAGTTTTCTTCCATCGTAATTCCTCAAAAATTTTGCTCTAAATCATTCGAGAACATCAAGCGAAAGCCTCTCTATTCCGAGAGAAATCAGCTCACATGCCCTGTCCATGTTATCCGTAAGATAAAGATATCCGATAACAGCCTCAAATCCCGTAGCATCGAGATAATCCATCGTCGTGGCGTTCTTTGCCTTGGTGTGAGGTTTTGAATTGCGCCCTCTCCTGTAAATATCAGCCTCTTCCTCGGTAAGATCATCCATAAGAGCTTTGATAAATGCAGACTGTGTGCCGGCTTTTACAATATCACTTGCTCTTTTATGGAGCTTGTTAACCGCAGTATTGCCTTTATTTACAAGAATCGACCTTATGACAACGTCAAAGATAGCGTCTCCAATATAAGCAAGCGTAAGAGGGGAATAGGTCCTTATGTCCTTCCCCTCAATGCCAAATTTATCATTTAGATATTTGTTTAAATGAGCTGCCATTTAACTCCCTCACGAGTATCCTTGATCTCAACGCCTTTTTTTAGAAGCTCGTCGCGGATTGCATCGGCTGTCGCAAAATCCTTTGCTTTCTTTGCTGCCGCTCTTCTCTCAATAGCGTCGAGAACATAAGCCTCAAGCTCGGGATCAACTTCTTTTTCCTCCTTGGAAGCCGCAGCATGTCCAATGAGATCAAGTGAAAGAACCTTATCAAAACTCTTTACAAGAGCAAGTTTAGTTGCATCGTTAATATCAGCCTTGAGCACATCATAAAGAAGTGTAATCGCCATAGATGTGTTGAGGTCGTCAGAAATAGCATCTCTGAACTTATCCTCAAACTCTTTTACAACAGCCTCGTCAACGCTTCCCTCTTCCTTAAGATCGGCAATCTTCTTTATAAGCTTATTAAATGCCCCTGTCACATTGTCGAGTGCCTCAAAAGAGAACTCAAGAGGCTTGCGGTAATGAGACTGTAAGCAGAAAAATCTGTAAACAAGCGGATCGTATCCTTTTTCCTTAAGAAGTGAAACGGTAAGGATCGCTCCCTTTGACTTAGACATTTTGCCTGATTTGTCATTTAAGTGATTACTGTGGAACCAGTATTTGCACCACTCATGTCCAAGATAGCTCTCAGACTGTGCAATCTCATTTGTATGATGAGGGAAAATATTGTCAACACCGCCGCAGTGGATATCGATATACTCTCCAAGGTGCTTCATTGAAATGCATGAGCACTCGATATGCCAGCCGGGATAACCAACGCCCCAAGGGCTGTCCCACTTAAGCGCCTGTTCCTCAAACTTGGACTTTGTAAACCAAAGAACGAAGTCTGTCTTGTTCTTTTTATTTGTATCCTCTTCAACATCATCGCGAACTCCGACCTGAAGCTGCTCTTTCTCAATATCCGAAGAAAAGACATAATAATCATCAAGCTTGCTTGTATCAAAATACACATTTCCGCCGGCAACATAGGCATAACCCTTCTTAAGAAGAACCTCTACCATATTGATAAATTCGGGTATGCAGTTAGTCGCAGGCTCAACAATATCGGGGCGCTTATTTCCAACAGCGTCAAAATCAGTAAAGAAAGCATCAGTATAGTACTTCGCGATCTCCATAACGCTCTTGTGCTCTCTTTTTGCCCCTGCAAGCATCTTATCTTCGCCGGTATCGGCATCGGATGAAAGATGTCCCACATCAGTGATGTTCATGACACGCTTAACATCATACCCTGCGTACATTAACGCCTTGATAAGCACGTCCTGCATGATATATGTACGGATATTACCGATATGTGCGTAGTGATAAACGGTAGGTCCGCAAGTATACATTGTTACTTTGCCCTCTTCTCTGGGCTGAAAATCCTGAATTGTTCTTGTAAGTGTATTGTAAAACTTAAAATTTGCCATCTATTTCATATCTCCTTGGTTAAAGAAAGTTTTCATCGTTGCAAGCAATTAGTTCGTACAGCCGCCACAACACCCTTTAGGCTTTTCGCCCGTCTGGAACGTCACGTTCGTTGAATGAAGTTCAATAGGACTTGTCAAAAGACATATTGCCTGCGATGATATTCCTTCTCCGCTTCCCGTAAATCCAAGGCCTTCTTCTGTTGTTGCCTTGACATTCACCTGACTTATCTCGATTCCAAGCGCATCCGCGATATTCTGCCTCATATCGTCAATGTGTGGTCTCATCTTAGGCGCCTGTGCAATTATCGTAGCATCAATATTTTCAATAAGAAAACGATTTTCATCAAGCATTTTCCCAACTTCTCTCATAAGTGCAAGAGAATCGGCTCCTTTATACCTTGGATCCGTGTCCGGGAAATGTTTACCTATATCGCCAAGAGCCGCAGCTCCCAAAAGCGCATCCATTATCGCGTGAAGCAGTACATCCGCATCGGAATGTCCCAAAAGACCTTTTTCATACGGAATCTTTACTCCACCTATGATCAGATCTCTGCCTTGCACCAAACGATGTACATCATACCCCATTCCTATATGCATTCCAATCCTCCAATTTCAATGAATAAACAATTCAACTATAAAAGCAGTCGCGCAGGCAAGTCCTGCAACCGTCAACAAACTCTTTTTGTTAAAAGCAAGTATCAGTGCCACGCAAAATCCCGCAAGCGCCGAAATATGATTATCGGTCGCAGATAGAATCGCAGGAAACGTCATCGCCGCCAAAGTTGCGTACGGCACATAATAAAGAAACGATCTTATAAATGTACTCTTTATCTCTTTTCTAATAAGAGTAAGAGGCAGCGCTCTTATCGAGTAGGTTACAACTGCCATAAGAAGAATATATGCATAAACGTTACTCATCTTTTTCCTCCTTGACAGGTGCAACAATCGCCGCGCAAGCCGCAACGAACACTGTAATTATTATAATTCTAAATCCCGAAGATATACAGCTAAGAAACGGCGCAAATGCAAACACCGTGCTTAAGATCATTGCCGCTACAACTACAGCGCGCACGCTCTTATTCTCTTTTGTATCCGGAATTATTATTGCAATAAACATACCATAAATGGCAAGTCCCAAACAACTTATAAGCCTCTGCGGCATTATCTGCCCGGCAATCGCACCAAGAACTGTTCCAAGAACCCAGCCCGTTACTGAAAGCGTTATAAGTCCATATGAATACATAGGATAGAGCCCGCCTTTTTTTAGCACGCTCACTCCGAAGATCTCGTCCGTTACTCCGTAGGAAATTCCAAGTCTGTGAAGGGTGCTTGTCTTTGGATCAAGCCTCTGTGACAGAGCCGCCGACATAAGCATGTATCTTAAATTGATTATAAACTGTAATACGGCAAGTTCAAGGAAACTTCCGTTTTTTTCGATTATCTCAAGTGCAGAGAACTGTCCCGCACTTGTCACATTAAGAAGAGAGGTCATTGCCGATTGAAATACAGTCATTCCTATCTTGGAACTCTCTATTCCGAATGCAAAAGAAACTGCTATATACCCCAGAAAAATGGGAACCGCATCCCTGACTCCGTCTCTGAAGTCACTGAATTTGCCAACATTCATACCAAACTTTTTCATCCTCAAACTTTATAGATTATTGCAACACTCTGCTATATCTTCCTGTGTTGCTCCGGATATACTGCCCTGAACCATCTGATTGCTTCCGCCGCCTTTTGCTCCTAACTTCTCTCTAAGAAGCCCCGCAACACTGCGTGCGTCGTCTCCCGCTTTTCCGGAAGCCACTATATATCTGAATCCGCACTCAGAATCTCCCGCAAACACTCCGCAGAATCCATCATGTTCTTCCGCAAGAAGATTGACCGTCTTTCTCATAAGATTCGTATCTGTGCCGGCATCTTTAAAAAGAAATACGTTCTTGAGTCCTTTGTCTATCTCAGAAAGTTCATAGCCCAAAAGCTTCTCTCTTTCCGTGAAAAGATCTGCTTTAAGAGCCGCATTGTCATCCTTAAGCTTTGAAACGGATGAAAGTACATTGTCAAAAGAAGTTGTAAAATCAGCCGCAAGCTGTGATAAGATCTCGTGTTCAACCGAAAGGAACTCAAGCGCTCTTTTACCGCACAGAATATTTACTCTGACTCCGCCCTTATAATTGCGAACTCCCACAACTTTCAAAAGCCCGATCTCTCCGGTCTTCTCAACATGGGGCGCACAACATGCGCAGGAATCGTATCCTTCAATATTCACGATGCGTATCGCACCCGTAAGTTCTTTTTTGCTGCGGTACGGAATATCCTTAAGCTCTTCTTCCGAAGGAAAGCTCGCGATAACGCTTATATTCTTCCAGATAGCTTCATTTACGCGTTTCTCTATCTCTTTTATATCTTCAGTGCTGAGCGCACCGTTATAATCCATCGTAACTTCAGTATCACTCAAGTGAAAGCCGACATTGTCATAGCCAAACTTTGAATTGACTATTCCGGAAAAGATATGCTCTCCCGTGTGCTGCTGCATATTGCTGAATCTGTGTTCCCAGTCGATCTTGCCGTGAACACCGGCCCCTGCCTCTATGCACTTATCAAGCACGTGATAGATCTCGTCCTCGTCCGTGCCGGACACCTTTCTTATCCCCGTATAAGAGACCTCATAAGTTTCACCGTCAGATGACGTAAGGCTTCCGACGTCCGAAGTCTGTCCTCCCTGCTCAGGAAAAAAAGCCGTCTTATCAAAAACAGCTTCAAACTTACCGTCTTCCCTCTCGCTACAGCTTAGAACTTTCGCGTCAAATTCGGTTATATATGCACTTTCGTAATAAAGTTCTACTGTTTTACCCATAGGTTGTATTTTAGCAGAATAAAGAGTCGCTTTGCAACTTTTTAGCAAAGGAAACAAAGGAAGCAGAACCAAGAGTCGCTTGCGACTCTTGCGCGCGCGAGCGGTATTGCGAAACAAAAAAGAGACTGTATTAAACAGTCTCTAATGGTAAGTGCGACAATACTTCTACTACTCTGTCTTTGACGGTCTCTTTCTCGGTCTTTAAAGAAAAAGCCATCTCGGTGTAAAGAAGTTTCTCAGCCATATTCAGGTACTTCTCATTAAGTGCGGCGAATTTCTTGCCCTCTGCTTCACGAGTTGCCTTGATCTTATGAAGCGACTTCACAAGACTCATCATTTCATCAGCAAGATTTCTTTTGATAATTCCGGCAATCTCAGGCTCTGCTTTCTTGCCCTCGGGAAGTTCAAGCTCATCCACTTCTTCTATATCGCAGATAAGTCCCTCGGCATCGTCAGCGCTCATAACATCGCGAACCTTATCCTCCGCCCCTTCAACAGGAACATAAATAACACTGCCCGCGTCTACAGCAGAAACCATCATGTAATATTGCTTTTCATTTCCTTTCTCAAGGAATGCCGGAACGAGAATATCTCGAACCTTGCACAATCCATGGTTACCGTAAATTACACATTCACCTACATTCAACATTCCGTTCCTCCTTCAATATTATCAAAAAACAGCCAACATACCTTTTATGTAAGCGCTTTCAGTAGACAAGAAAAAAATATATGATTCCCCCCTTGGAATCGCGAGCCTTAATAAGTATATCACAATAGAATATTTTTTGTAATACTATACCGTCTAAAAAACTTTACAAAATTTTTATACATTTGCTCTATTTTTTCTACTCCACTCCTCAAAAGTCAGTACATTCACGTACTCCACGCGAAGCTCTCCCAGCATCACAACTCTGGTCATATGATTCACATGATGAAGTTTGAAACCACACTTTTCCTGTACCTTTTTTGACCGATCATTCCCCTCAAAATAAGCACAAAAAACACGGCTAAGATTTAGATTCTCAAAGCCATGTCTTAATAATTCCTGCGCCGCTTCCGTCGCAATGCCTTTCCCCCAAAAAGGATAGCCTACCCAATAACCAAGTTCCGCCTCATCGGCACCTATCGGACGCTCGGGACTTCCATCCAAAGTAAGCCCTATGCTTCCAATGATCTTTCTCCCAAGCTCCTTTAGGCAGATAGCATACACCTCATCTCTTGCAAAAACAGTCCTTATTATAGCTTTGCTGTATGCTTCGTCCTTATGAGGCGGCCACCCCGCCGGAGGTCCTATCCTTTCATCGCTGGCATACTTGTACAGATCAGCCGCGTCACTACTTTTCCATTTTCTTAGGATCAATCTTTCCGTTTCCAGTACCATTTGCCTTATGAACCAGTCCTTTTTGCGCATTTAAAAATTCAATATAGTCATTCTCAGGAACAGGTCTCGAATAATAAAATCCCTGAAGATACTCAACACCATTATCAATAAGTATTCTTGCCTGTTCAAGTGTCTCTACACCTTCTGCAAGCACGTGAAGTCCGTTTTTCTTCATAAAATCTATTGTATGCTTGAGCACATTAAGTTTCTCGGGATTATCCGGACTGAGACAATTCCAGATAAACTCCCTGTCCATCTTTATAAGAACATAATCCATGTCCAGAACTTCCAAAAGATTGGAATCTCCCGCTCCAAAATCATCCATCGAGAAGGTAAAACCTTGCTCTCTCATCTTCTTAAAGTTCTCTTTAAACGTCGCATCGCCTGTTATATGGGATGTATCGGTAATCTCAAAGTTGATAAAGTTAGGTGGAATGTGATATTTTTCCATCTTCCTGAACAATCTTTCATGAGTATGTGCATCAACCGCGTCATTCCCCGACAGATTAACCTCAATCGTCTTGATTCCATAACTTAACAGATTCTCTCTTGCGATAAACGAGCATACTTTCTCAAATACAAGATCGTCAATTTCCTGAACCAGTCCACACCTCTCGGCAATAGGGATGAAATCCTCGGGTGATATATATTTATCGCCATCATTTCTGCGCAGCCTTACAAGAGCTTCCGCAGATGAAAAAGAACCTTCTTTAACACTGAGTATCGGCTGATAATAAACGTCGAAGCTCTTGTCCTTCACAGCCTGTCTCACAACATCCTCTATGGTATTCCTGTAGACCATCTTGTCGACTATGTTTTCATCAATCACAATATTGGGCGAAGACTGCGTATAAACATATTCTCCGGACACATATGTAAGGATCTGCATAGCTTTATCAAGATCTTTTGCAATACGCGGAGCTTCAACAACCGAAAACGTGAGCCTGTAGTTGCCTGCCCCTATGCCTTTATACAAGTTTATCGTTGACATAAAACGCTCGACGATATCAGCTTTTTTGGCTATAAAGCTAAGCGTATTCCAACTCGAAAGATACGCACCGAGCTGATAATCGGAAAGTGCAAAATCCGCAACTTTCTCCTGCTCTGCTTCAAGAGCTTTTCGCGCCGAATCGGTGAAAAGAATATTCTTCTCAATAAAAATAACAGACATTATGAAAAATGTTTTTGGCTGAGCAAAGCGCTCTGCAAGCATTGCAATGAACGCATCTTTGTTCATTACACCGGGAATACTCTTTTCATAATAATCTTTGGGATTTTCGATAAAATTATAAATGATGACAGCCGTAAGTACGATTGCCATGGAAGATATCTGCATGCCCTTTCTGGCAATCTGGAAAACAAGCGTTGCGCACCAGACAATATGGGTAAAAACGATAGTTACAAAAACTTCCCTTTTTGCCCTGCCATTATAAACAACAGCCAGTACAGCCGCTGCAAGCAAATATAGAATTCCTATGACATAGCATATGGTCAAAAGGATATTGCTCGACGTTCCACCAAATAAAGCATTGGACGCTACTATTAGCAATACGCCTACAGCCGCGGGAATTGCGCAGAGAGCAGTTTTTTTACCGGATATCCCCCTCTTTATCGTAAATCTGGAATAAGTGTACAGACAAAGCGAAAAGATTACAGCAAGCAAAGTGCACAGATACAGTCCACGTGCCAGACCTTGCAGCCATGAATGTGAATCATTCGGATATACGAATGCCCAATATTCAATCATTTCAACAGCGATATTTAAAGCAGACAACACTAAGAAGAGACAGAACATACGTGTCGTGGAAAGCTGTGGTATGCTCTTTCTCATATAGATTAGCATTAGTATTCCAAGAACTAAAATTGCAATAATCAGTGTACGTATTTCCATAAATTAATTATAATATTTATTCTCTGTGTTGTATAGATAAAGAACGACGGGTTACGTTTTGATTCTATAATCTACTTTTCAGGTTTGATTATGTACGATGTGAACGCCGGAATATCAAGTCCGCCGCCAAAATCAATATCTTTTCCGGTAATAAGGTCTACACCGCATCCTGCTCCCGCATTAAAGTCAGCATGGAAAGGTGCTTCGTCTGCATTTATCACAGTGAGTATGCGTTCGTTCTCGCATGCGCGCTGGAATATGCACTGTCTGTTTGTCAAAAGAAGCGATGAGAAATCACCGTAGTTTAGCGCCTGTGATTCAGCTTTAGCCTTACATAGCTTGGCGATATGGTCTGTAAGCTCGTTCCATTCCGGCTTATCAAAACATGGTCTGAGTGCCGGATCGCCCATTGATTTGTCAGCTTTTTCTCCCCATTCACTTCCATAATAGATCGTAGGAATACCGGGCATACCAAACATAAGCGTATATATAAGTTTCAGATGCTCAGGACGAGTTAGGATACTCGCAATCCTACTGACATCATGATTATCAACAAATGACAAAAGGTGCCTGCCTCTGTACAAAGTCCAGTTCTCGGGTCCGAACTGCCGAAGCAACGAGTGTACGATTTCAAACAGGTTCATGCTGTTAAGCGCAGAGAACATGCCCTTATAGCACTCATAATTTGTTGCACTGTGGCAAAGATCGTCTCCCATTATCCTGTTGTAATCTCCGCCTATCATTTCGCCTGTGAGGTAAAAGTCCGGCTTCATAGAGGTTGTTTCTCTTCTGAGAGTCCGTATAAAGTCCTGGTCGAGGCAATAGGCCACATCAAGCCTAAGCCCATCTATATCAAACTCTTTTACCCACAAGCGGATGCTCTCTAAAAGATATTCCGTGACTTGAGGATTCTTCAGATTAAACTTCACAAGGTCGTAGTTGCCTTCCCAGCCTTCATACCACAGACCATCATTGTAATTGCTGTTTCCGTCGAAATTTATATTGAACCAGTCTTTGTAAGGTGAATCCCATTTCTTTTCAACAACGTCCACGAAGCCAAAGAAGCCTCTTCCGGCATGATTAAAAACTCCGTCCAATATAACTTTTATTCCTTCTTTATGTAGCGCGTCGCAAACCTCAGCAAAATCTTCGTTTGTGCCAAGTCTCACATCAATTTTCTTGTAATCGCGGGTATTATAGCCGTGAGTGTCCGACTCAAAGACAGGATTAAACAAAATTGCGCCCACTCCAAGCTTTTTGAAATGCGGAATCCAATCAATGACTTTCAAGATTCTGTGCTCAAGTTTTCCGTCGTTTTCAAAGGGCGCACCGCAGAAACCCAAAGGATATATCTGGTAAAAAGAAGTTTCATATGCCCACATAACATAGCCTCCTTGTTTACAAAATACAAACTATATTTTTATTATATACCGATTTGCCTAAATTTTTTAATCAATTTTGAAAAATACGTGTTGACAACGGGCATATCTACGATGTATAGTATCTAAGTCGGCTGTTTCAAACAGCTTTGACATACAGATGGCGAGATAGCTCAGTTGGCTAGAGCACGCGGTTCATACCCGCGGTGTCGAGGGTTCGAATCCCCCTCTCGCTACTAATTAAAACTCTGAAACGTAGATAAATATTGTTTCAGAGTTTTTTGTTTTAAGTCAAAAGTAATGTCTAAAAAGACTGCCTCTTTGATTCAAGAGACAGTCTTTATTTTTTCTATTACATTGCAAAAGCAACTGTTCCTAAAAATTCTGTGTTTATCTGAACTTTACCGTTTGTTACTACTGCATCATATGAATGAACCTCACCTGTAACCGTTCTTACATATACTGATATTGTCTTTCCTTCATAAGATTTATCTAGAGAAAATGTGTATTTAGCAGGTGTTTGAAGCTTTGTAAGGCTTACTCCTGCGGCATATGCTCTGATATAGAGAGAACCTTCAACCGGAGTTTTTCCGGACTCTGTTATTACTGTATTAAGAGCCTGTGCTATTTTATCAAATCCGTAGATTGAATCTCCGTTTCTGTCAAGAGCAGGAACAATTGTTGCTGTTATCTTTGATGAATAACCCTTAGGAGCACTTGCAGAACTCAGATCAACAACAACATCCATTAACTTTCCGTTTGAATCTTTTACTGCTACAGTAGCTGAACCTGAATTATTGGATACAGCTGCAAAATAATCGTTTGATATATCAGATTTGTAAACATTAGCATAGTCTGACGTGGTTGTTACATATGATTCTGACGAATTATTGGCATCTGATGATGCACTACTCTTTGTACCGGAAGACTCTGAGTCCGATGATACGCTACTGCTATTATTTGTATCAGAAGACGCTGTGTCTGATGATGCACTACTATTATTTGTATCAGAAGACACTGTGTCTGATGAAGAATTTGTACCGTTTGTAATTATAGCTTTACCATTATATACATAGCCTCCTTCTGCTGTATCTACAATTCTTCCTACTTCGCTAAAAAAAATATCTGTTCCATAATAACCCTGATTAAGAATTGAACCATCAGTAGGTAATGAAATATAACTTTCATTAATGGTAACTGTTCCACCAACTGCAACTATAGGACACTGGGTTCCTACGGAAGATGCCTTAGCCTCAGCTGTAACATTTGAATTGTTGATAACAATATTATGATTTCCGTATTCACCCATAGCATGAGAAGATATCTGTTCATCATTACCGGCTGCAATAGTATCGGTACTTGTTACATTTGAATCAGTAATAATAACATTTCCCTCTGTTCCTTTACCGTCTTTGCCACCGTTTATACCATCAGCTGAAACAGTAGAATCTATTATCTTCACATCTCCATCAGCTGAAATAGAACCGCTTGTAGTAATGTTAGCATTATCAATTGTTAAATCGGCATCGGTTGAAGGATCAGATGTACTTACTTCGATGTTTCCGGAAACTGTAACAGGATTATTATTTGTTGTAATAGTAATATTATCATTAGCCACGACGTTACCATTTACGTTATCTGTCAAAGTAAGTTTGCTTTCGTCCGAATTCCAGGTAAAGCCTTCGCCGCTTTCAGTACCATCATTAAATGAATTGGATACTTCACCAACATACCCTGATGCTCCAGCATAAACGGTTATCGGAGAGCCGATAAGGCTTACTACAACAAGCCCACTCATAATTTTTGCTGCTACTAAATATCCTTTCATAAAATCCTCCTCATAATATATCTGGCTGTCTCATTTAGACACTGTAGCTTAGCGTCACCGGATTACTACGAATTTGCCAATACATTAACAGTATAACATAAATTATACTTACAAAAATATGATAATATCAGCAATAGGAAATCCCCATTAATATATCTTTGAACATTTCTTTTATTCCTTTAATATCCAAAGGATTATCACTTGTTTCATATGTAAGAATCAGATTCTTTCCCGGATATATGCCGTTTTTTCTATATTCATCAAGCTTATTCAGACACCCTCTTCGATACTCTTTATTTTCTAAAAGTCCAAAATGCTCCATATATATTTCTTCTCTCGTCTTAACTTTAAGCAATGTAAAATCCGGATATCTAACTATACCGCAATCGATGACCAGCGGCTTTTCATAATGATACGGTATCCCCAGATCATAGAGCATATCCGCCAATATAGCTTCTGACTTAGACCTTACTTTTTCGCCTCTGCGAGTGTCATATTTGATGTTTTCCGGCATGTATGGATTTGAACGGAAACTTTGCGACTGCCATTCTTTGACATAAAGATAATCAGGAATAATATATGGTGTGACAAGATTTTGTCTGTCTGATGATAGATTAGTGAAGATTGATTCGGAATTATTTCCTTTAAAACGCTTTGTGAACTTCTCTATATTATCCAGTTCTTTTCTTGCTTTCTTGAGAAAATGCTTGTTGTATGCTTTCTGTGCCAAGCTCTTTGCAATATTTATATTTTTCATCGAAATATACTCTTCTGATAGCTTCTTATAATCAGTCACTTTATAATAGCGTATTTGATTATCTGATCTACTTATCCTGAGCTTCCCCTCCGGAAATTTCTTTTCATCTTTTTCTGCAGCTTTTATAGCATTCTTTAGTAGAATCTGCCGTTGCTCCAATCGTTGAATTATCTTATGCATTTATATTATCCTCGTTTCTTATTTGGATTTGTTTTTAGCATTTTGCAAAAAGCGTTCCCTTTAAACACGCTTTTTCTCGCGGTATGACTTTTTCTTACGTTTTCACCCCAAAAAGTCATGAATTCCCTTTGTCAGTTTTATGTTTTTCACTTGTTGTATGACCTTTTATGCATTCCTGTTCTAAAAAAGTCATACTCTGTTCTTATATAACACTTCATTTCTTGCTTAGCATATGACTTTTCTATACATTCCCGCTCTAAAAAGTCATACTCTGTTCTTATATAACACTTCATTTCTTGCTTAGCACATGACTTTTCTATACCTTCCCGCCCTAAAAAGTCATACTTTAGCATTTTCATCACAATACTTTTGGAATTATCACCCTACACCAAATCCCAAAACAAACCGCTATACCATCAGTGAAAAACCTCGTCCGAACGGACGAATTAAAATAAATCCCAGAATACAGACACCTGAACATGTGTCCGAACACTCAAAACAATTAAGCTTCCATATTGTATCACAAACCAACTTATAATACGAGTAAAATGCAAAAAGCTGCACAGCCTCAACGACTGTGCAGCTTCTCGCTATTTTAATATATTCTTCTCTATCCAATTTACACAACTTCATGAATCCATTTCTTACTCATGAACCTTATCGTGAATATGATTGCTCTGATACCCCAGTCGCAGAACATACCGATCCAGACGCCCATAGCACCGATATGTGCTACGCGGATAAGGTAAGTTGCAAGCGACACTCTGCAAAACCACATAGTGAGAGTTGAAACAATCATCGAAAAGCGCACATCTCCTGCCGCTCTCATACCGTAAGCCGTCACAAATGAAGGCGCCCAGAAAATCGGCTTAATAATTGTGATCCAGCCCATCATATAGATGCACTGTCTCGCACTCTCCATAGGCATGCCGGCGAGCACGGTAACAGGTCTTGTAATTGCATATGCAACCAAGCAGCTAGCAAACACCGCAATATATCCCCATTTGATCATCTTCTTGGTATAAAAAATTGCTTCATCCCTCTTGCCTGCACCAAGACACTGCCCAACTATGGTCATGAGTCCAATTCCAACACCCACTCCGGCAACACCATTGACATTCTCAAGAATAACAGTCATAGACTGCGCCGCAATTGTGATCGTTCCAAGCGTTGAAACAGATGACTGAATTGCAAGACGCCCAAACTGAAACATTGAATTTTCAATACCGTTAGGCACTCCCATGGCAAGTATCTTCTTGATACTGTGTTTATGCGGACGAATCTTGAGATAATCTCTTACCGAGATCTCATTCTTGTCACTTCTAAGAAGTACCAACAGAACAATTGCATTAAACATCCTCGAAACAAGCGTAGATGTCGCAGCTCCCGAAACGCCCATCTTAAACACATAGATAAGTATTGCATTTCCCGCAACATTGAGCATGTTTGAGATGATTGCTATCCTCATTGGAAGCCCCGTGTTGGCCTGTGCCCTAAAAATCGCGCTACAAGCCGCCGCAAGAGATACAAACGGATATGATAATATGGTTAAAAGAAAATATATCTGCGAAGCTCTCATGACATCCGCTTCAACCTCACCAAATATAAGGCGCAGAAGACCTGTTCTGAAAACAAGTCCCAGAATAGTCATGAAAAGAGAGATCGCAAGCGAAACAAGAAGCACCTGTCTTGCCGAATCATTGGCTTTTTTGATATTTCTCTGACCTATGTAATTGGAACAAATGATAACTCCGCCCGTAGCCATAGCATTAAATGCCTGAACAACAAGGAGATTTACTGCATCAACAAGCGACACTCCCGAAAGAGCTGCAGGTCCGACAGTGCTCACCATCATGGAATCTGCCATTCCCATAAGGGAAGTGAGGAATTGTTCCGCTATAATAGGAATCAGCAACAGAAAAAGCTTCCTGTTGCTGAACATATGATTAGTCTCTTCTATTTTTTTACTCATATTTGTATCCCAATCAAACCGCCACAGTTTTATGTGCAAGCACAAAACTGCATTTCATATCGCATTATGCAATTTCGCGATATACGGATTACTCCGCGCTTCGCGCTTTCGCAATCCTACGTCCATTCGGAAATCGTCGTACTCACTGCGTTCGTACTCCTTTTTCCCTCATGTCCGTTATGTCATTTCATAACCACAGTTTTATGTGCAAGCACGAAACTGCATTTCTTATCGCATTATGCAAGTTCGCGATATACGGATTACTCCGCGCTTCGCGCTCTCGCAATCCTACGTCCATTCGGAAATCGTCGTACTCACTGCGTTCGTACTCCTTTTTCCCTCATGTCCGTTATGTCATTTCATAACCACAGTTTTCCGTGCAAGCACGAAAACTGTGGTTACTCATGACATATATCGCTTACATCCTCTCAGGTGCGCTGAATCCGAGAAGGTCGATGCCTTTTTCAAGCACCTTAAGTGTTATCGCAAGAAGAGCGATATAGCTCTCCTTCTTGTACTCATCCGTCTCTGCAAGGATCCTTGTTCCATGATAGAAACTGTTGAATGCATTGCTGAGGTCATAGATATATGCACAGATTCTGTTGGGCGCAAGGTCTCTTGCAGCACTCTCAACTGAATCAGCAAATCTTGTAATAAGAAGCATAAGGTTCTTCATTGCATCGCTGTCAGGATTGCCAAGCTTTGCATCCTTGACGTTTCCGCCTGCTTCTTCGAACTTCTTAAGAATAGACTTGATACGTACCATTGTATAAAGAATGTACGGACCAGTATCTCCCTCAAATGAAGTGAATTTATCAATATCGAAAATGTAATCCTTAGAAGGCTGATTTGAGAGATCACCATACTTGATCGCAGAAACTGCAACCTTGTGCGCAGTATCTTTTGCCTCTTCGTCAGAAATATCAGGATTGCCCTCCTTGATTCTTCCGTACATCTTCTCGTCAATCTCTGCAATGAGATTCTCAAGACGCATAACGCCGCCCTCTCTTGTCTTGAAAGGCTTGCCGTCAGCGCCGTTCATTGTACCAAATCCAACAAAATGAAGCTCTGTCTCAGGCATAACAAGCTTTGTCTTTCTTGCACAACGGAAAACCTGTGTAAAATAAAGCTCCTGTCTCTTATCTACAACATAGATAATTCCCTGAGGATGAACCTCGTCCATACGCTGCCTGATAGTAGCAAGATCGGTTGTATTGTACAAAGAAGCTCCATCAGACTTAAGGATCATGCAAGGCGGAATCTCTTTTGTATCAGTCTCTTCAGCAACATCAACTACAAGCGCTCCCTGGCTCTCATGCGCATATCCCTTGCTCTTCATGTACTCAACCATGTCGGGGATAGCTACGTGAGCGTCAGACTCACCCTTCCAGAGGTCAAAAGAAACTCCAAGCTTATTGTAGTTCTTCTTAAGATCTTCCACAGACACATTCAAAATGTGGTGCCAAAGAGCTCTGTAAAGCTTGTATCCATCCTGCAAAAGCTTTGTAGCTTCCATAGCCTCTGCCTTGAACGCCTCGTCCTCCTTGGACTTCTTGCTGGCAGCGGGATAAATCTCCTCAAGCTCTGAAACTGTAAAAGGTGCTTCCTTGGGATATGCACCTGTATAATCAGGATCAAAGTAACAAAGATCGGGCTTTCTCTCCTTAAGACCTGTGATAACAAGTCCCATCTGAAGTCCCCAGTCTCCGAGATGCACATCACCGATAACCTTGTTTCCTGTATATCTGAGAATTCTCTTGATACTCTCTCCGATAACAGCTGAACGAAGGTGACCTACGTGAAGCGGCTTCGCAACGTTGGGTCCGCCGTAATCAATGATATATGTAGGCTCATGACCGGGCATTGTAACACCCATGTGCTTCTCATGAAGCATCTTCACGATGTAGCCTCTTACAAAATCACCATTCACGATAATATTGAGAAATCCCGGCTTAACCGACTCAACCTTCTCAAACATCTCGTTGCCTGCAAGATTTGCAGCAACATCATCAGCGATCATGAAAGGTGCTTTGCCATACTTCTTTGCGCCCGCCATAGCTCCGTTACACTGATACTCGCACAGATCAGGTCTGTTAGAAATGGTAACCCTTCCGAGCTCCCTGTCATAACCGGCCTTCTCAAATGCATCTCCGACTTCCTTTGAAATAATCTCTAATACTTTATCCAAATCAAAACCTTCTTTCTAAAAGCTTTTCTTTACCATGAAAAGAAACGCCGACTAAAGCGTTTCCTAGTGCATCATTTTATCAAAATCTGCTACCTCTGGCAACGGCAAATGAACCCCTACGCTTTCTGCCGCTCCCTCTCTGCCTTGGAGAAACCGCACCCGCAATAATCCTGCCTGTACAGCCCAAACTTCTGAGACAACTCTATAGACCTTTTATAGCCTTCCTTCTTCTTGAAATCAGATGGTAAAAAAGCTATCTCTCTGCCGGGCATTTCTCCATCCGATGCCTTCTTCCCGTTCACATACTCCGCAGCTTGCACTCCGACTTCATTGAGCACATCCGCGTTCTTCAAAGGGCTTATTGTAAGCGTCGTGGTAAAATATTCAAATCCCTCTTTTGCCGCTATCTCAGCAGTCTTTCGAAGGCGCAGTTCAAAGCACTTCCTGCATCTCTCGCCGCCCTCCGGAATATCTTCATATCCTCGCACAGCATCAAGATATTCCTTGGGATCGTACTCGCCCTCGATAATGCCTATCTTTCTGGCATGCTCATCTGAGTGCATACCCTCAAAATCCTGCTCATCAACCTGCTTATTATACGCCTCGATTAGCCTCTTTTCCTCCAATACCCTCTTGTGATATTCCTCACTCTCAGTAATATTGGGATTGTAAAAAAATACCGTCACATCGAAAAACTCTCGCAGATATTCAAGACAATGCGACGAACAGGGTGCACAGCACGCATGTAAAAGAAGCTTTGGCACCTCGTTCTTTTTCTGAAATTCCTCTATTCTTTTTTCCAATTCCTTAGAATAATTTATCTTGTTCACTTCTCTTTTATCCTAAAAACTGCTTCCAAAGCCTATCGCAGCAATTATCTCATCCGCAACCTCAGATGGAGTCTTGCCATCCGTATCAACGATAATATCCGCAGCATCCTCATAGATCTTGCCGCGCTTATCCTGGAGCTCTTTTATCCTTGCAAGCGGATCTTCACTCTTAAGCAACGGTCTCGTGTCATCGCCCTTAAGTCTCTCGTAAACGGTCTCGGGAGACGTGCGAAGATAAACGACTTTGCCCGCCTTCTTAAGAAGCTCTCTGTTCTTCTCTCTAACGGGAAGCCCACCGCCAAGCGAAATAACAGTCTCTCTCATATGGTCTGAGACCACCATTTCCATCAGCTCGGTCTCCATATCCCTGAATGCATCCTCGCCGTCCTGCTCAAAAATATCGGAAATTTTCCTTCCCTCAGCTTCTTCTATCGCTTCGTCGGTATCTATAAGCTCAAGTTCAAGTTTCTCGGACAAAAGCTCAGAAACCGTGCTCTTTCCACTTCCCATAAATCCCTCGAGGATTATGTTTGTCGCGCCCAGAACCTCCATCATCAGAGACTTATAAATAATGTCAGCCTCTTCCTTACTTATCTTGATGCCATCATCCTCGAACCACAGCTCAAACGCATCGATTCCCTGATATAGCAGCATCTTAAGACCGGAAAAAGCTTTTCCTCCGGCTTCCTTAACGAGCTTCATAAATTTCGTCTCAAGCGGCTTGTACACTACATCTATCGCTGCATACACGTGCTTATAGAACTCTGCATCCTCGATAACAGCACTGTTCACATCAGGGAAAAGACCTACTGACGTACACTGTACAACAAAAAATCTCTTCTCTTTGTCCAGAAGTTCCTTGTAATCATCAAGCGGCATCGGAATTATCTTTTCTCCAAGACTCTCATCGAGAGCACCGTTAACTTCCTTTGCCACAGCCTCAGCTTTTTCATAAGTCCTGTTAAGAACATAAACCTTATCTGCCCCCTTTGTTGCACAAAGATAAGCTACAGGTCTTGCCACCCCGCCGGCTCCGAGGATAACCACACATTCGCCGTCAAGCACAATACCCTCATCCTGCATAGCATGGTAGAGTCCCGACATATCGGTATTGTATCCCTTAAATCCGCCTTCTGTTCTCACAAGCGTATTAACTGCGCCGATTCCCTCTGCGAGTGCATCAACCTCAACAAGATGATCGATAACATCACTCTTATAAGGAACAGTGACATTTAGTCCCTTTATTCCAAGAGCATTTGCGCCCCTGACAGCATTCTTAACGCCGCCCTTAGGCACCTCAAAAGGAACGTAAACAAGATTCACGCCCTTCATTGCAGCTATTGAATTATGAATAAGAGGAGACAATGTATGCCTCACGGGATTTCCAATCAGTCCGCACGTCATCGTATTTCCATCTGTATGATTCATATTCTGTCACCTCTTCTGCTTCTATAATAATCACGGTCATTTTTCGTCTTATGCTAAATTGTACATTCTCTTAAGCAATAAAACAATAGAAAAGGGACACCCTCAACAGGTGTCCCCAGCATACATTTCTATACTCAATATTTCTTTACTTAATTTTTTCTGATTACCAGTCCATCGGCTGTAGCGGCAATTATGCTGCTCTTGTTTCCCGAAAGGTCATCCCCGACAAAGTACTGATACTCGCGAAGAATCTGATCTTTCTGCATACCTGTGATTGCCTGTTCCATATCTTCCGAAACAAGACCGTCTATCTTAAAGAGATTCCTCGAGGCATCATCATAGATTCCAAAAGAAATCGCCACATTATCAATAGATGCATTTCCCCTAAAAACAGATTCCTCTGCCTCATCTTCCATGACATCATTCTGCTCCAAAGTGCTGCCGGAGTTTAGAAACTCGGTATTATTTTTCGCGTCATTACCCACAGTTGTCGGAAATTTGTAAACACTACTTCCACCATACCCGTTAACTCTGCTAATCGCCATAACACCAAGCCTCCTTTCCCTTGCTACATCAGTCACATTCAAAAACGTAATCGTTTAAGGTAACATACTGTCAGCCCTTTTAATATATATATCGGAAGAAAAGCCCACAAATTAAGCGTTAATTATAAAAAAAATATGAAATATCGCACAAACCTTAGCTTACATACACACAATATTACTTCGCAGCACTTCATCTCTCACTTTCTGATACCCGCCGCCTTCAAAAGCCGCTCGGTATACTCAGCCTGAGGATGCCTATACACCTCATCCGTCTTCCCATGCTCAACTATCCTGCCGTCCTTCATGATCATCACATGGTCACTGATCTGGTAGACCACTCTGAGATCATGAGATATGAAAATAATGGATATTCCAAGCTTTTTGTGAAGCGAACGAAGAAGCTCCATAATCTGCGACTGAATCGTAACGTCAAGCGCGGATACCGGCTCATCTGCAATGAGGAGCTTAGGATACCGCATAAGCGCGATGCCGATGCACACCCTCTGCCTCTGCCCTCCGGATAACTGTGAGGGATATCTGTCCAGCATCTCAAGTGGAAGCTCGACATCCTTCATTACCTCTTTTACCCGCTCAAGGCGCTCTTCCTTCGACCACTTCCTCTTCTTGTCGACTTTCAGCGGTTCCTCCATGAGCCAACCGACTTTCTTGGAGGGATTAAGCGAGCTGTACGGATCCTGAAACACCATCTGCGGTCCGTCATACTTCTGTGCAAGTTCGCCCGTATAATCCTTGTTTATTCCGACGATTGTCCTTGCAAGCGTCGACTTGCCGCATCCCGACTCTCCCGCAATCGCAAGCACTTCACCCTCTTCCATATCGAAAGTCACATCGTGAAGGATCTGTATTTTTTTATTCTTGGAAAAGAGCTTTCTCTTTCTGTTCTTATAAAAAACATTAAGGTCTTTAGCTCTTAAAACCTTATCATCGCTCATAATCAGTTTCCTATGTCAATCTTTGGAATAGCTGCGATCAGCTTCTTCGTATAAATATCCTGCGGAGCGCCAAACACTCTTTCCGTCGCACCACTCTCGACTATATTTCCCTTCTGCATAACAATAACCCTCTCGCAGAGCTGATTTACAAGGCTAAGGTCATGAGAAATAAAGATAATGGATGTCCCGCGCTCTTTATTTATCTTTTTAAGAAGCTCAACAATCTGCGCCTGAACCGTCACATCAAGCGCCGTCGTAGGTTCATCTGCTATCAGTATCTTGGGATTGCCTATCATCGCGGCAGCTATCATAACTCTCTGCCTCATACCTCCAGAAAGCTCATGCGGATACATGTGATATATGTTCTCAGCATCACTAAGCCCCACGGCAAGCATCATCTCGATAGCCATTTCCTTGCGCTTCTTCTTATCAATATCAGGATGATGGATGAAAAGAGATTCCTCAACCTGCCAGCCGATTCTTTTAACCGGATTAAGACTCGTCATAGGCTCCTGAAATATCATAGAGATCTCATCTCCCTGATACGACCTCAAAGTCTTTCTGTCGCAGGTAAGAAGATCGTCGCCGTTAAACATGATCCTTCCTGTCTTGGTTATGGAGTGCCTGCTGAGAAGCCCTGCTATCGCAAGAGCACTCATACTCTTTCCCGAGCCCGACTCACCAACAATGCCGACAATCTCGCCCTCTTCAAGCATCAAGTCAAAATCTTCCACTGCAACCTCGGGAAACCCGTGGTCGTGAAACTCTATATGAAGATCAGTTACGTCAAGTATCACTCCCATCTTCTGATTCCCTCACCTAAAAACGAAAATCCCAAAACCATCAAAACAATAACAAGTCCGGGGCAAAGACAATAACTCGGAGTTGTAAACATGTACTGCTGCGCATCGGAAAGCATCTTTCCAAGACTTGCATAAGGCGGCTGCGAACCGACACCCAGATAGCTTAATCCCGCTTCCGCAAGCACCGCATTGTTAAATCCGATAAGTATCGATGAAGCCAAAACTCCTTTAATATTAGGCAAAATATGTACAAATATCATCCTGACATCCGACACACCCTGAAGTTTGGCGCTTTCAACATAATCTGTGTTCCTGCACCTTAATACTTCGCCCCTTACAATTCTCGCAAAGCTCGGAATAAATGCTATTCCAAGTGAAAAAAGAAGCTGAATCCATCCGGTTCCAAAAACACTGACGATCACAAGTGCCAACAAAATACTGGGAAATGCGAACATCGCATCAATAACTCTCATAGTGATCTCATCAAAAAGTCCGCCATAGTAGCCTGTGAGCGCCCCAATAAGCGTCCCCATAAACGCGCCAATAAACACTGTTCCGAGCGCTATAAGGAACGTAACCCTGCTTCCGTACATAACTCTGCTGAACACATCTCTTCCCATGTTGTCTGTTCCCATTATATGTTTAAAAGAGATTCCTTTAAGCTTTTCAGAAGCACTCATCTTAGTCGGTTCATACGGCATCCAGAAAAGCCCTACTACTATCATAAGAAGGATGATTACTGTAATTATGACACCCGCGCACATATAGGGATCTTTCTTTATTTTCTTAATAACTTCAGCACATTTATTTCTCATTCTTCAATCCCTATTCTCGGGTCAACTATTCTATAAATAATGTCAACCAAAAGGTTGGTGACAATAACTATCATTGCAATACCCATGATTATCGCTTCAACCACGGGATAATCTCTGTTACTTATGCTCGTAAGAAGAATTCGGCTGATTCCCGGAATTCCAAAAACCTGCTCTATCACTATACTTCCCGCTATCATATCCGCAAGAAGCATGCCCAGAAAGGTTATAACCGGAATCAATGCATTCTTAAGAACATGTCTGTAAAGAACACCGTTTGTATTATTTCCTCTACTGTAGGCGGTTCTTGTGTAATCTTTTTTCGCCTCGTCGATGACGCTTCCCCTCAGCATCTTAACTGTCATCGCAATCTTGGGAAGAGCTACCGCTATCGAAGGAAAAACAAGATATCCCACAAATCCCGCAAAATCATCACTGTATGAAACAAAACCTCCCGGCGTAAAAAGTTTGAACACCATTCCAAAAATAAAAGTTATAAGTATTCCTGAAAAGAAAGGCGGAACTGCCATGATTATCTGATTTATGACCGTAACTACGCGGTCAAGCACTCCCCCTTCATGTTTCGCTGTAATGATTCCCATCGGAATCGAAACAATTATTGTAAGTAAAAACGACATAATAGCCATAGTCAGCGTGATCGGAATCTTATTTAGTATCATTCCCGAAACAGGTACGCTGTAGTTGTAGCTTTTTCCCATATCCCCGTGCAAAAAAGCTGTAAACCATCTGAAATACCTGACTATGACCGGATCGTTTAATCCCATCTGCTCTCTTGTCTGTGCAATAAGTTCGGGAGAAGCCTCCGTCCCAAGCTTCTTGAGCGCCGGATCTCCCGGAATTATGCTAAAAGCGAGGAATACACACAGTGAAACAACCACTAAAGTAATTATCATAGAAATGACTTTTTTAATGATATATTTCATGTGCATATTCCTCGCAAATTCTCTAAATGACTTATTCAGCCGGTCTTATCTTTGCAATATCCTGCAAATAAATGGGATAGAAAACATATCCCGTAAACTTCTTATTAAGTGCGACGTACTCAGGAAGATCCTGAATAAATACGCTTGCTGCATCTTTTGAAAGAATTCTCTCACACTCCTTGTAATACTCCGTCTTCTTGGCATCATCCGCCGTCTCGGTAGCATTGTGAAGTGCCTCATCGAACTCCTTGTTACTGTAATTAAATGTATTCTTGCTTGAAGTTGACTCATATCTTGCAAGAAGCGCTCCCGCTGATACTGTGGAAGCATCAAATCCGACAACCGTCGACTCATACTTCTTGTCAGTATAAACATCGCTGAGCCATGTGTTCCACTCAACTTCCTGAATATTTGCCGTAACTCCGACAGCCTTAAATTCCTCAACAAGAACCTGCGCCGTATCAACGTGCTGCTTGTAATTGGAAGGAACGGTTATCGTGAACTCAAATCCATTCGGATATCCAGCTTCAGCTAAAAGAGCTTTCGCCTTCTCAACGTCATGATTGTATGTATCATTAAGCTCGGGCAAAAAATATTTCGTAAATGCCGGATACATGGCACTTCCAATCTCTGTTCCCGCTCCGTCAGAAACAAAGTCCATGATTTCCTGCGGGTCTATCGCATAGCAAAGCGCCTGACGAACTCTCACATCATCAAAAGGCTTAACTGCGTTATTGAGATAAAGAGCCTGAACCAGATTCATGGTTCCCTCATAGATCTCAAACTTGTCAGAAAGCTGTGCAACCTGAGCCGAAGGGATCCTTGCGTACATATCTATCGAACCACCCTCAAGATCAAGTACTATCGCATCCGAATTGGCTTCAATCTTAAACACTACGTCCTTAATAAAAGCTTTTTCACCCCAATAATCATCAAACCTTGTAACTACAAGACTTTCCTGAGGTGCATTGGAAACATACTTATAAGGTCCCGTGCCGATAGGATTGGTCTCGGGATTTTCGTTTGCCTTAGGTATTATCGCAACCGTAAACTGCGGAAGAAGCTCCGAATCAGCCTTATTAAGCACTACTTCTACATGCTTGTCATCAACAATATTTACACTCTCAATTTCCGAAAAAGAAGATATAAGCGGTTCGCTTCCATCAACCCCCGCATTTCGTTCCAAAGAATATTTGACATCCTCCGCTGTAACATCGGTTCCGTCATGGAACTTCACTCCATCTCTGAGTGTAAAGGTATAAACCTTGTTGTCCTCTGAAATTGTGTACTCACTGGCTACAGCAGGGTTAAGATTACCGTTCTCATCGGGTTTAACGAGTCCTTCGAACACGTTAAACATTACCTCTTTTGTACCTGCCCCCGTCATATGATGAGGGTCAAGACTGTCAATGTCCTGAGGTATTCCTACGATAAGTTTGGAAGTATCTCCCGCATTTACTGCCTCAGAAGCAGATGAACCTGCACCCGAGTTATTTGCGGAATTCCCTGTCTTGTCGCTTGAGCAACCACTCAATGCAACAGTCAGCGCCGTTAACACAACTGTCAGAAGTGAGCAGATACTCTTTCTGCCATGCCTTCTTGTGATCATGTTAATTCTTTTCCTTCCTGAAATATTATGCTCTGGGATATGAACTAAACTCGTGTAAAACCTCGTCAAGTTCATCCCCATGGCTCGCACTAGGCTCGAAACCACCTCGCCAAGTGCTCTGCTCAAATATATAGCCTTGACAAAAAAATGTCAAGGCTATAGTTCACTCCTTTTTAAGGAGCGGTGTGCTCTTATCAGTCGTATCGGTAATGATACCATCAGCCTCTTTCTTGAGAACTGATTTAAGCTCATCCATAAAGGTATTAACATCTTTAAATTCTCTGTATACAGAGGCGAATCTTACATAAGCTACGGGATCGAGATTTTTCATCTTATCCATAACTATCTCACCAATAGCTCTGCTCGGTATTTCCTTCTGTTCCATATTAAAAACTTCCGTCTCAACGGCGTCAACCATCTTAGTAATCTGTTCTGCGCTTACAGGTCGCTTATGACAAGCTCTGAAAACACCAGCTTCAATCTTCGCTCTGTCATAAGGTTCTCTGATGTCACCCTTTTTTATGACAATAAGTGGAATCGTCTCAACCTTCTCGTAAGTCGTAAATCGCTTACCACACGAATCACATACACGTCTTCTTCTAATCGAAGTATTTTCATCAGCGGGTCTTGAATCAATTACTCTTGTATCATCTTTTCCGCAGAATGGGCACTTCATACAGATTCCTCCATTATGTCCACAATATATTGCCTATGCAAAATCCATTTCCACAAATTATTGTATCATCATTTTTCGTATTTTTCCACACAATTTATAATCAACCCGTTTATGCCCTAAAATATGAAAAGCTGCCACACTTATGTGTGACAGCTGTATAAGCTTTATTTTCTCTGAAGGAAATCCGGAATCTTAAGTGATTTGGGTTCCACAGTTGCCTTGATCTCGCTGGGTCTGTTGATTGAAAGCCCCGGTCTGGGTGTTGATGATGCTGAAGGAGCATCAGTAACCGCTGAGATAGGCGATATTATCGGCTGTACCGGAGGTACAGTTGCGATAGGTGTTATAGGTGTAGGAACGACCGGTGTAGGTACAGGTGTCGGCTGTGATGTTGCAAATACGCGATTTGTTGCGCTCTGAGCAGCAGCTGCCTTAGTCTGTGTACTGGTCTGAACCTTCTCTTCAATACCTGTTGCGATAACAGTTATTGTACAATTATCAGTCTTGCTCTCATCATACATTGCACCGAAGATGATGTTTACATCATTTCCTGCAAGCTGACGAACATATTCTGAAGCATCGGATGCATCCTGAAGTGTGATGTCACCTGAAATATTGATGATAACACTGGAAGCTCCGTTAATCTTAGTCTCAAGAAGAGGACTTTCAACCGCCATCTTAACAGCGTCAATAGCCTTCTCATCTCCCTTTCCGTTACCGATACCGATATGAGCAATGCCCTTATCTTTCATAACAGTCTGAACATCGGCAAAGTCAAGGTTAATTACAGCAGGAACATTAATAAGATCTGTGATTCCCTGTACGGCCTGCTGGAGAACCTCATCTGCTTTCTTAAGCGCATCAGGCATAGTTGTACGCCTGTCTACGATCTGAAGAAGCTTATCATTAGGGATCACAATAAGTGTATCTACATTAGACTTGATATTCTGGATACCAAGCATAGCATTCTGCATACGTACGCGTGCTTCAAAGCTGAAAGGCTTTGTAACAACACCTACGGTAAGAATCCCCATCTCTCTTGCAAGCTTAGCAACAACGGGAGCTGCACCTGTACCGGTTCCGCCGCCCATTCCGCAAGTAACGAAGACCATGTCAGCGCCCTTAAGTGCTGCGGTGATTTCCTCCGCACTCTCTTCTGCCGCCTTCTCTCCAATCTCAGGTTTAGCACCTGCTCCGAGACCCTTTGTAAGCTTTTCACCAATCTGTAAAAGCTTGGGTGCCTTACAAAGCTGAAGCGCCTGCTTATCTGTATTAATACCGACAAATTCTACGCCGGTAATATTTTCGTCTACCATTCTATTAACAGCATTATTACCTGCACCGCCAACCCCTACGACGATGATTTTGCAAGTAGTTTCAGCATCGTTTGACTTTATTTCAAGCAAGTTTTCTCCTCCTTCATAACTTGGACTCCTTATTAGCTATGATACGATTTTTTTACTCAATTATCAACCCGTTTTTTAAGTAGAATTTTGTTTAAATTTCACTTTATTCAGACACAATTTCTTGATTTTTCGGGCTAAAAGTAAAAAGTTTAGTGTCCTCATTAAAATCTTTCATACCGAGAATCCCTTTCTGTCCTTCGAGCTTTGGCAACACTTTTTGAAGTTGCTGAATTTTCTCATCAATACAATCATTTTTGCCCAAACTGACTTCAATATCTCCAAAATAAAGATAAACATTAAAATCACTGTCAAAAAATATCTTGTCCGCGTGAAGCTGATATTTATTCAAAAGCTGCGTAATATCAAGGATTTCACCAAACACTGCCTGGTGTGCATCATCGATAGGGAGCTTCTCATGCATATTAATATAATCAAATTCAAGTCCCATGACCTGTGGGACATCTTCAGTAGTCTCAGAAGAGCACTCTACAACGATTCCCTCTCTGTCAAAGTATATGTATCGTCCAAGATAAGCGATATATCCCGCGATAGCTTTTTCAAAAACATTGATCTTGACCGTATCGCGCGAAACGATATCCACGTCGATCTTCTCAATGAACGGAATATTCTCAATACTCTTGTTCATATACTTCATGGACAGAAACATAGAGTTATGACAAAGCTTGTCGGTTATGACCATATCTGCGATCTCATTTTTTGTATAATGAGTATTCCCGTCAACCTCGACATTCTTGACGGTATAATTGTCTGCGACATACCAGATTACTGAAGCAACGATTATTACAGAAACAGAAATTATACCCGCAATAACATAAAGACTCCGTTTATACCTAAAGGAGTCTCTCAGTTTCTCAAAAGGATGAAAAGCCGGTCTGGCAGCATATGAACGTTTTTTTCTTTTTTTACGCTTCTTCTTTGCCATATCAAAACTATCTTCCTATATTTCTTCCCACATTAAGTGCTATTCCAAGCTCTGCGAGCTGGAATGTAACAGCAGTACCACCGTAGCTGATAAACGGAAGTGTGATTCCCGTATTGGGAATTGTATTGGTAACAACCGCTATATTAAGAATAACCTGAATAGCTATATGCGCCATAACGCCGATAACAAGAAGCGCTCCAAACATATCAGGCGCATTGTTTGCAATGATCATAAGTCTCCATATTAGTAGAAGGAACATAAGCATTACGGCAATAGCTCCGAAAAGACCGAGCTCTTCACATATAACCGAAAAGATCATGTCGTTCTGCGCCTCGGGAATGAAGCCCATCTTCTGCATACTCTCACCGAGCCCTTTTCCGAATGTTCCGCCGGAACCGATTGCATAAAGAGACTGAAGTGTCTGGAAACCTTTTCCTGTAGCATGTCCCTGAGGATCAAGCCAGGCAAGAACTCGCTCAGATCTGAAATTTCCGTTTGCTCCCGCGTGATAGATTATAAAAACCACCAGCGCACCGAAAGCAAGAACAGAAAGCGCCGCCATCACATACCTCTTATATCCGGGTGTGGCGATGAAAAGCATAACAATAGCAATTCCCATTACAATGATTGCCGAACTAAGATTCTTTGTACATAAACGAATAAGCAATGCCAGAAAAGCCGGAAATCCTAATGCAACACCAAATCCCTTAGGTGTAAGAAGAAGTTTCTGAAGTCTGAGGATCATTGTCGCCATAAATGCAATGACCGCAATCTTAGCAATCTCCGCCGGCTGAATTGACAATCCCAGTCCGGGAATAATGATCCATCTCTTAGCACCATTAACCTCTTTTCCAATTATCGGAACCAGAAAAAGCAAAACTACAGATGTTGCATACAATGGAAACGCCATTTTTCTCAAGAATCCATACGGAAAATAGGACATGAATAACATAGCAACAATGCCGCCGAGTACCGCACCGAACTGATGCTTGAAAAAATATGACGTGTCACCGCCCATCTTAAGATTAGCCCAATATGTACTTGTCGAATAGATCATTACAAGTCCGAACGCCAACAAAAAAAATATTACAAATATCAAACTGTAGTCAATATATGTTTCTTCTTTTTCTCTTTGCCTTCTTAAAACGTTCACTCCGGTTCTTGCCATGTCACATCATCCCCTCATAGTTTTAGTAGTATTATCAAAGCTTATTTACGTACTCCTTGAATTTCTTACCTCTTGTTTCATAGTTAGGGAACATATCCCAGCTTGCACATGCAGGTGAAAGAAGTACCGCTTCTCCTTCCTTTGCGTTGGAACTGCAATATTCCAGTGCTTCCTCAAAAGTGTCTTTGAATACGAATTTATTAAAACCGTGCTTCTGTGCACACTCTGCAATCTTTTCCTTTGTCTGTCCGATAAGAACGAGCATCTTTACAGTGTCTCCAAAATTCTCGATCCACTCGTCGTACTCACTGCCCTTATCGTATCCGCCACCGATAAGTATTGTAGGCTTACACATAGCTTTGATTCCCTGTATAGCCGCATCGGGATTTGTGCCCTTGGAATCATTGTAATAATCTACGCCGTTCTTGGTCGCAACAAACTCAATTCTGTGCTCAACCGCCTTGAAATTGCGAACGACTTTAAGGATTGTTGAAAAAGGTACACCCATAGCAACAGCCATAGCTATCGCAGCCATAACATTCTCTACATTACACATTCCGACAAGATTCATGTCGTGAATATTCATAACTTTAACAGCTTCACCGGCTATACTCATGAATACCTCTTCGCCGTCCAGATAGAATCCGTCCTTAAGTTTTTCTGATGTTGAAAAGAAAACCACCTTAGCAGGACATTTTTTTCCAAACTCTCTTGTATAGGGATTGTCGTAGTTAAGTACGCATGTATCTTCCTTGGTCTGATTGTTTGTAATGTTCTGCTTCATCTCGGCATAGCACTCCATAGTGTGATGCCTGTTTAAGTGATCGGGTGTTATGTTTAAAATAGCTGAAACCTGAGCATGGAAATTATCAACCGCCTCAAGCTGAAAAGAGCTTATCTCTCCGACAGTTACAGTATCATCACCCATCTCAAGTGCACTCTCTGCATAAGAAACACCGATATTTCCTACAACATAGCTGCTCTTAAAGTGAGCTTTCATTATCTCTCCCACAAGAGTCGTAGTTGTAGTCTTTCCGTTTGTTCCGGTGATAGCAACAAGCTTTCCTTTCGCAAAATTATAAGCAAGCTCTATCTCACTCCAAATAGGAATATTTTTTTCCTTTATACGAAGCACCGTAGGTGCATCAAGAGGAACCGCAGGGCTTGGAACTACAAGCACAAGCTCATCGAGAACCTCATCTGAGATCTCACCTATGATGATCTCTGTATTATCTTTATCCTCTTCGTTCAGTTTTTTTACTATATCTTCTCTTGTAACCTTGGTATTCTCTTCAAGCATTACGGGAACAGCGCCAACCTGATGAAGAAGTCTCACTGAACCTACTCCCGACAAACCTGTTCCGATTACAAGTACCTTTTTTCCTGTTATCTCACTAGCTTTCATATCTCTAAACCTCTGTTATAATCCTGCATACGCGATCAGACACATAATTATTGTGACTGTTGTAAACACATTAACTACCTTTGTTTCAGACCATCCGCCTTTTTCAAAATGGTGATGTATCGGAGCCATTCTAAAGATTCTTTTTCCGTTTGTAAGTTTAAAATAAGAAACCTGCATGATAACGGATATAACCTCGATAAGATAAATGAATCCAACAATCACAATGAAAAGAGGCATATTCATAACATATGATATTCCAGCAACGAAACCTCCGATAGCAAGCGATCCCGTATCACCCATCATTACTTTTCCGGGATATACGTTATATACAAGATATCCGAGAAGTCCGCCCATCATAGCTGCTGACATTACTTCTGCTCCGGTTGAGCCATAACGCATGGCTGCCAATGCAAAAAATCCTGCCACAACAGCCGTTACCGATGCGCAAAGACCGTCAACTCCGTCTGTAAAGTTCGTTCCGTTAGCTGTTCCAAGTGCTATGAAACACAAAATCGGAATATTAAAGATTCCAAAATCTATCGTAGCTCCCGTAAAAGGAACAGTCATTGTAAGCGTAAGATCTGTACAATTCTCAACATATAATGAGAAAAGTATTGCCACCAAAAGCTGCCCCAAAAACTTCTGCCATGCTCTTAGTCCCAGATTATGCTTTTTTACAACCTTGATGTAATCATCAATAAATCCGATCACTCCAAAGCCAAAAGTCAGGATAAGAACAGGTATTACTTCCTTATGAAATGCAGCATAGGAAACACCTATAATAAAGAAGGGAAGCAAAAAGATAATCCCTCCCATTGTAGGAGTTCCGGTCTTTTTCTGATGAGACTCAAGCCCCTCTTCTCTCTCAGTCTGTCCCGCTTTGAGTTTTCTAAGAATCGCAATGATCTTAGGTCCCGCAAGTACTGCAATCAAGCATGATGCACATACCGGTATCAAAGTTCTTACAATATAATCATTCACGTAAACACCCCCGCTGAATTTTTAATTTTTTGTAGCTTCTTTAGCTGCATTATCCGAACCCTCATCTTCAAACGCGCTTGCACCCATTTCGTATCCGGTGTCAGGATCTACAAAATTTCCTGTGTTCGGGTTAATATAATACCCTGTTGCAGGGTCAACGTCAAATGATTTCCAAGCCGGTTCCTTATTTTCTTCAGTATCTTCTTTTTTCTCTTCAGAATCCTGACTTGCAGCAGCTGCCTCTTCTTCCTGCTTTTCTTCTACTTTAGGCTGTTCGGATGTGATTCCATACTTTTCTCTGAACTCATCAAGTTCCTTCTGATCTTTTTCCGTAATTTCCTCTGTCATCGGATATCCGAGATAAGGAAGCGCCTCTGTAAGAATATTATGTACAATAAAAGTTGCAAATCTAGCATTATCCTGAGCAACCGAATTCGGCCTGTCCACAACAACATATATCGAAATCTCCGGTTTATCCGCAGGTGCATACCCCATAAACGAAACAACATATTCTCTTTTGTTACGTACGCCGTGTTCGTCAGCAGTCTCCGCTGTTCCTGTCTTACCACCGATCTTATATCCGACAGGTTGTGCCGTCCATCCGGTACCTTCTTTTTCGGTAACAGAATTGCAATACTCGATAATTTTCTTTGAAGTACTGTCAGAAACTGTCTGCTTGAGTAATCGTGGTTCAATATTCTTTATTGTGCTTCCGCTACTTGAAAGAATCTTTTTTACAACATGAGGTTCGTAGTACTTTCCACCATTAACCAACGAATTAAAAGCTGTTATCATCTCTATCATGGTGCAGTTAAAACTCTGTCCAAAAGAGTATGTCGCAAGATCGGTAGGAGTCATGCCGTTTTGTCCGCCTGCTCTCTTTACCAGCGTTTCCGTTTTAGGCTCACCCGGAAGATCAATATTTGTCCTAAGGCCTATTCCCAGATTTTTCTGATACTTTGAGAATGTTTCTATTCCAATTTGATTAGCAATACACATCAAGCCAACGTTACACGACTTCTGAATAGCCCGCTGAACACTTACAGGGCCGTCACCGCCGGTGTTATGGCAGTGAATCTTATGTCCTCCGACTTCAAGATAACCGTTACAATTATATACTTCATCGCCCGTGATTTTACCGCTCTCAAGGCCAATTGCAACAGTAAGAGGTTTGGAGACAGATCCCGGCTCATACGAGTCAGATACACAGTAATTTCGCCAAAGTGATTTCAAGTTGCACAGCTTCTGCTTAACAACCTCAGGATCTTCACTATTGTTAAACTCATCAACCCTTTCCTGCGATACGTATATAGGATTGCCTTTTTCATCTTTAAGCTGTTCCCTTTTTACAATAGTTTTTCCTTCACTATTTTTTTCTTCTATCTCTACAAACTCAGGTCTTCCAACAAGTCTGGATGTATCCCACGGATTATTGAGATCAAAATCAGGATAGCTTGCCATCGCAAGGATCTCACCGGTATTTACATTCGATATGATGCATCCTACATTATTTGCACCGTTTCCCGGATGAACCTGGTTCTTGTTTTCTTCATTAAAAACTTTAAGGTATTTCTCAGCTATCGCCTGAAGATGAACGTCTATTGTCGAAACTATACTGTTGCCGTCCACTGCCGGAATAGTTGTTCTTTCAAGTTTCATGTCATCATCAAGATAGCCGTACTCTCTTCCCGCAATACCACTCAAAACATCATTATACTGCAGTTCAAGTCCTGCCTGACCCTGATTGTCAGCCGAAGCAAATCCAACTACATCGCAAGCCAGCGTATTTTCGGGATACCTTCTTATATAATCATCTTCGAAATAGACGCCCTTTATTTTTCCTTCACTTTCTTCGGATGCTGTAAATGCCTGGAAATCTTTTATCTCGTCATAACTAAGTCTTTTTGCGAGGATATAATAGCTCTTATCAGGATGCTTCTCCAGATAATCCTGTATCCATGCCATGTCGATGCCATTTTCTTTCATCTTTCCGGCAAAATACTTATTAAGTGCCTCTAGTGTAGGTTCAACATTTTTCTCATCGCTTTTAAGAACTTTAGCATCAAGTATCAGATTGTATACTTTCTCGCTCCATGCAAGTGTTGTTTCATTGGAATCAAGGATTGAACCTCTTTTATAAGGTATTGTCAGCGAATCATATCTCTGCTGGGAAAGAACTTTTTTCTCATATTCCTTACCATTGTTAGCCGTGATACTGATAAGCTTTGCCGCTAATCCAGCAAAAGCCAGTAATACCAATATAAAAAGTACTACCAGCTTTTTTTTCATTCCAATCGTAAATTTTTGCACGTTTTTAGTTTTGACAGTTTTCATAGCAAAAGATATTTCCTTATTACTTATTTGACGTCTGTGGTATGGGAGCGAGCTGTCTTACATAGTCATCGCCGCCATCATCAGAATATTTTACAATCTGACCGTCATCAGCATAAGTCATCCCAAATCCAATGGCTGCCTCTTTGATCTCATCAAGACTCATTCTGCCATTTGCTCTGTTATAGGATTCGTCATTGTCCTGTTTTAAACTGTTCAGCTGTTTCTCAAGCTGCGCAATATTTTTCATGCTAGCGGTAACTCTTGACTGAAGAGAAATATAAAAAGCCAAAGTTCCTACCATAAGAACCATTGCAAAAGATAAGAACAATAAATATCCCAAACTCATGTGGTGACGCTTTTTATGTCTTCTTAAAGGCTCCTGAACATGGACTCTTCTACGCACATGATCAGGTTCATATACTCGTCTGACTGTGTTGCCATAGATGTATGCGTTAGCCATATTCATTCTCCTTTCTGTTTTTAGTGTGAATTAGTATCACCGAGCTTTTTCAAAAACTCTGAGTTTTGCGCTCTGTGATCTCTTGTTTTCGGAAAGCTCCTTCTCACTTGGAAGAATCGGCTTTCTGGTTACTACTTTGCCCTTTGAAACTTTACCGCAAACACAGACCGGGAAATCCGGAGGGCATGTGCACGGCTTCTCATTTGTTCTGAAATTATTTTTGGTTATTCTGTCTTCCAATGAATGGAAAGTTATAACGCAGAGTCTTCCACCCGGGTTCAAAAATTCTATGAATCCGTCCAACGAACCTGATAAAACGTCAAGTTCCCTGTTCAAAGCAATTCGTATCGCCTGATAAGTCCTCTTTGAAGGATGTCCGCCCTTCTCTCTCATCTTTGCCGGTATTGCAGCCTTGATGATCTCGTTGAGTCTGAAAGTCGTTTCTATGGGACTTTTTTCACGCTCTATACAAATGTGCTTTGCTATATTCTTAGCGAATTTATCTTCGCCAAAGTCTCTTATAATATGAAAGATCTCTGTCTCTGAATAGTCATTGACAATATCTCTTGCTGTGAGCTGTTGTCTCTGATCCATTCTCATATCAAGAGGAACGTCCTCTTTGTAGGTAAAGCCTCTCTCGGCATTGTCAAGCTGGTAAGATGACACTCCAAGATCGAGCAATATCCCGTCAACACCGGTTACACCGAGCTCTCTAAGTCTCTTAACCGCATTCTCATAGTTGTCTCTGATAACAGTCACTCTGTCGCTAAAAGGCTCAAGTCTCTTAGTTGCAGCAGCGATAGCATCCGCATCCTGATCGGTTCCGTAAAGGTGACCGCCCTCAGTAAGCTTCTCAGCTATATGAAAAGAATGTCCGGCTCCTCCGAGCGTTCCGTCCAGATATATTCCATCCGGTCTAATATTCAGATTTTCAATTACTTCATTAAGAAGTACGGAGTAGTGATTAAATTCCATGTGTTTTCCTTAGATACTTAAGCCGTATTCGCTCATCTTGGCAGCAATTGAATTGATATCATCAAATGTACTAGCCTTCTCCCATTCAGCCTTACTCCAGATCTCAGCTCTGTTGCCGACTCCGGCAATAATGGCTTCCTTCTCGATCTTTGCATGCTGTAAAAGGTTTGCAGGAAGAAGTATTCTTCCCTGCTTATCAATTTCAGCATCAATAGCACCGGCGATAAAGAAACGCCCAAGCATTCTGGCTTCAGGTTTATCCATAGGAAGTGATTGAAGTTTCTCTTCGAACTGTTCCCAGCCCTCTTCGGCGAATACGAAAAGACAACCGTCAAACCCCTTAGTAACCACAAACTGTTCACCAAGAAGTTCACGGAATTTAGCAGGAATTATGAGCCTTCCTTTAGCATCGATGGAATGGCTGTATTCACCTTTAAATGCTGTTCCCACTTTTCTCCCACTTTCAACCACTTTTTAACACTTTTTACCACCTGAAGTCATTATAAAACAAAATTAATCATTAAACAACCTTAAAAACGTAAAAATTTAATAAAGTGTTTAGCTTAGAATCGATGGGCATTAGCACTTTTTTAGCATCAAAAAAGGAGCCCTTTTCGAGGCTCCTCTTAATCGATTTTAAGCTAAAGTAATTTCCATTATTCTGTTTTTATTTTTTTATTAGCTTTTGCTTAATTATCTTTTTAATCTTTATTTTCTGATTTAATTTCGTCTTTTTCTTCGTTTTCAGTCACAGATTCGGTATTTTCTTCCGTTTCATCCTCTTTAGACAAATCTGCTCCGTCTGATGTAACTTTTGAAAGTCTCACACGAGCAATGATCTCAGCAATAACCGCAAACACAAAGCAACTTGCGCCAATCAGCATCGATACCGGAATATTTGTACCTGCAACAAGGAGCTGATCTGTCCTAACAAGCTCAATCCATGTTCTTCCGATTCCGTATCCGCCAAGATACAGTAATGTAATCTCTCCGTCAAACTTCTTATGCTTAGTATAAAGAAGAACGATCACAAGAAATCCAAGATTCCACAAACTCTCATAAAGAAATGTAGGCGAAACCTGAATGTAATTAGCTCCATCCATGTGCTGTATCATAAGATCAGATATATCAGAGCTTCTTACCATCTCAACAGGAAGTCGCATCGCAAGAAGTCCATCGGTGTACTCTCCAAAAACCTCTCTGTTAGTGAAGTTACCCCATCTTCCCATAGCCTGTCCCAAGAGAAGCCCCGGCATAACCGTATCTGTAAGTTTAAGGAACTTACACTTTTTTACCCTTGAGAAAATATAGATCGTCGCAAATCCCGCAATGACGCCGCCATATATCGCAAGCCCGCCGTTTCTTATCGCAAGAATACCAAGAAGATCATCCTTGTAATTATCCCATGAAAAGATAACGTAATACAGCCTTGCTCCTATTATGGAAAAGATAATGACATAAACCGCAAGATCCCAATACGTATCAGGGTCCTGATCTGTCTTTTTTGCAACCTTTGCTATAAGTAAAAGAGCAAGCAAAAAGCCAAGTCCAATAATTACTCCGTAAAGTGCGACGGTAAAGCCAAATACTTCAAAGCTCTTGGGGACATTCTTTAAATACAAATGCAGATTAGGAAAAGCAATGTCCATTTTCCCCATTTCACCAGTCATATCGCTCCCCCTATTAAACATTAAATCTGAACAGAATAACATCTCCATCCTGAACTACGTACTCTTTTCCTTCCATACGTACGAGTCCCTTCTCTTTTGCTGCCGCAATTGAGCCTTCGCGGAGAAGATCCTGATAATTGATAACTTCCGCTTTAATAAAACCTCTCTCAAAGTCAGTATGAATCTTACCTGCTGCCTGAGGAGCTTTTGTTCCAATCTTGATTGTCCAAGCTCTTGTCTCATCTTCGCCTGATGTAAGGAAGCTCATAAGACCAAGTGTCTTGTAGCTTGCAGCGATGAGCTTATCAAGTCCTGACTCTGTAAGTCCCATACTCTCAAGGAACTCTGCCTTCTCATCCTCATCAAGTTCAGAAATCTCAGCTTCGATCTGAGCACTGATAACAAATACTTCGCTACCTGTCTTTGACGCAAGCTCTTTTACAGCTGCAACGTACTTGTTTGACGCTCCGTCATCAGCAAGATCGTCATCCTTAACGTTAGCCGCATAGATAACCGGCTTCCATGTAAGAAGATCAAGGCTGTTTACAAATGCCTTCTCTTCCGGATCCTCAAATTCAAGTTCTCTGGCCATCTTGTCAGCTTCAAGAACCTCTTTTATCTTATTTAATGTCTCAAGCTCCTTAGCTGCTGTCTTATCCATCCTTGCAGCCTTGGATGTCTTTGCGATTCTTCTCTCAAGAACTTCAAGATCTGCAAAAACAAGCTCGAGGTTGATTGTCTCAATATCACGCACAGGATCAACACTTCCGTCAACGTGAATAACGTTAGTGTCATCAAAACATCTTACAACGTGAACTATCGCATCAGTCTCACGGATATTTGCAAGGAACTGGTTTCCAAGACCCTCACCCTTAGATGCACCCTTAACAAGTCCTGCAATATCAACGAACTCTATAGTAGCAGGTGTCACCTTCTTGGAATTGTACAACTCTCCAAGTTGCTTAAGTCTGATATCCGGAACTGCAACAACTCCCACGTTGGGGTCAATGGTTGCAAACGGATAATTCGCAGCAAGCGCTCCCGCATTTGTAAGTGAATTGAAAAGTGTTGACTTACCAACGTTTGGTAAACCTACGATTCCTAGTTTCATGTTTTTCTCCTATATCCCACTAATACTGGGTTTCTTAAAAATTTTTTTATCGATTTTTGTACCAATTGTACCAGAAATCCTAAGTTTTGATTATTAATTTTATCCCCAA
>JAFZQT010000142.1 GCA_017620235.1 Butyrivibrio sp.
ACGTGAGGTCCACGGCAAAGATCTACATAATCATCGCCTGTATAATAAACTGTCAAAGTTTCATCTTCAGGAAGATCCTGAATAAGCTCGGTCTTGAACTTCTGATCTTTGAACATCTCAAGTGCCTCAGCTCTTGAAACTTCTTTGCATGTAAAATCTTCTCTTCTCTTGATGATCTCGCGCATCTTATCCTCGATGGTCTTGAAATCATCCTGTGTTACAGCCTTGGGAAGTACAAAATCATAATAGCAACCGTCATCGATCTGAGGTCCTATTGCGTACTGAACTTCCTTTCCGTAAAGCTCGATAACAGCCTTAGCGAGAATGTGTGCCAGCGAATGGCGATAAACTTCTAAATACTCTTCTTTGTTCATAACAGCTCCTTCTGCTATACCTACCGGGTACAGCCATGCTTTTTTATTTAATAAGGTTCCGCTCTCGCGCACAGCGCTCGCCGGAACTAAGTAGTACACCACGACTAGAAAATACCGAGTCTGGTGATTACTTATTATGCGTTTTTACCGCAGCACTTCTTATACTTCTTGCCACTTCCGCACGGGCAGGGATCGTTGGGGTAGATCTTAACTTCTTTTCTGATTGTATGAGAAGCCTTCTCCTCTTTGTAGAGAGCCTTTCTCTTGTCCTCATCAAAGATCTCTTCCCACTCAGGAAGGTTGTAGAGCCAGTCTGCTCCTGCATTTACCATGTTCTTGTAAAGGAGCTCTTTCTCGAAGCCAAGGTTTACCTCAGTATCCTCTTCCATCTCTTCGATAGGATTCTGCTCCTTAAGGCTATCATTGATTCCGTCAAGGAAACCAACCATAGTCATGATGTCTACCTTATATTTCTCTGCGAGCTCTTTAACTGTTCCCTTAACAACCTCGTCAGGGTTCTTCAAAAGCTGCGCATAGATGTCGCGCTCTTTCTGGAAATACTCTGTCCATAATTTCTGGAGAGTACCCTTGTCTGTAGTCTCTGAATAAGCCATATCATGCCATTTTTTCAATAATGCCATATCCGTTACTCCTGTTTTTTTAATAATATATTTCGTGATCAGGGCATAGTTATGCCATGACCTGATATACGCAGATTTTATTCTATCCTATTATCAAATGGGTGTCAAAAAAGTCGCCCCGAATTCACGAGACGACCTTTGTATCATTCTGTATTAAAAATGTTTCATATCATCAGAGCTTCTTGATTCTCTCAAGCGCTTCTACGCTGTTCTCGTAGCTTCCGAAAGCTGTGAGTCTGAAGTAGTGCTCTCCGCTTGGTCCAAATCCCGATCCGGGTGTTCCAACGACATTTGCCTTCTCAAGAAGATAGTCAAAGAATTCCCAGCTTGTCATGTTGTCGGGAGTGCGAAGCCATACGTAAGGTGAGTTAACACCACCTGAAACATCGTATCCTGCCTCTTTAAGGCCGTTAAGAATGTAGTTTGCATTCTTCATATAACGTGCGACCATATCTTTGATCTGAGCCTTTCCTGCGTCCGAATAGCAAGCTTCGCCCGCTCTCTGAACGATGTAGGGAGCTCCGTTGTATTTTGTTCCGTGTCTTCTTGCCCAGAGGCTGTGCATCTGAACTTTTTTGCCCTCAAAATCAACTTCAAGCTCATGAGGAATGATTGTTGCTCCAAGACGAAGTCCTGTGAAACCTGCATTCTTTGAGAAAGATCTGAGCTCGATAGCGCAAGTCTTTGCACCCTCACACTCATAGATTGAATGAGGAACGTTGTCCTCTGAAATATATGCTTCATAAGCTGCATCAAAGATGATAACAGCGCCGACTTTATTAGCATAGTCAACCCAAACCTGAAGCTGATCCTTAGTGATCGCGCTACCTGTAGGATTGTTGGGGAAGCACAGATAGATAAGATCCGGTGTCTCCTTTGGAAGCTCAGGCGCAAAGCCGTTCTCTGCAGTGCAAGGCATGTAGATAACGTTGCTCCAGATTCCTGTCTTTTCATCGTAATCACCTGTGCGTCCTGCCATTACGTTAGAATCAACATAAACAGGATATACGGGATCGCAAACGGCAATCTTTGCATCATGTGAAAAGATCTCCTGAATATTTCCGGAATCGCTCTTTGCTCCGTCTGAAATAAAGATCTCGTCATCTGCAATGTCGCATCCTCTGCTTCTGAAATCATTTTCAGCCATTGCGTGGCGAAGGAAATCATAGCCAAGATCAGGCGCATATCCTCTGAATGTCTCAGCTACAGCCTGCTCATCAACAGCCTTGTGAAGTGCCTCGATAACTGCAGGGCAAAGAGGCTGTGTAACATCTCCGATACCGAGTCTTATTATCTTTTTATCCGGATTCTCTGCCTGATAAGCATTTACCTTCTTCGCAATAGTGCTGAAAAGGTAACTTCCGGGAAGTTTTAAATAGTCACTGTTAGGTCTATACATCGATTCGTCCTCACTTTCATGCGAATATAAAAAAATTCTACTACTTTTTTGTATAATTGTATACATTTTTCTTTTCATAGATTATCATATCATTATAAGTGCCATAAATCCCTTATGTAACAGCACCAATTCCATACTTTATGGGCTTATAATTTTCTTAAAACATATGAATGTGAGGTAGCAATATGAAATTTACTAAAATGCACGGCTGCGGCAACGATTATGTATATGTAGACGGTGGAAAAGAAAATGTTCCTTCCGAAAAGAAACCTGCTATAGCTCAGATGGTCTCAGACCGCCACTTCGGAATCGGCTCTGACGGCATTATCTTTATAAATCCTGTAGACGACGATGATATTGATTTTGAGATGGAGATGTACAATGCTGACGGTTCACGCTCTGAGATGTGCGGAAACGGCATCAGATGTGTCGCAAAGTACGTCTATGACAAGAAGCTCACCAGCAAGACCAATCTTACGATCGTAAGTGCAGGGAAAAAGAAATATATCGACCTCACGATCGGTTCGGACGGGCTTGTAGAAACCGTCAAAGTTGACATGGGCGCTCCCATCCTTGATGCTTCAAGCGTTCCCGTTTCAGCATCAGATGAACTTCTTTCAAAAGATAACAAAAAATATGAAACTCTTTCCGAAAAATACGGAAGACTTGTTATAGATGTTCCTATGGAAGTTGCAGGAAAAACATGGCATGCAACATGCGTATCGATGGGCAATCCTCACTGCGTAGTTTTCCTTCCTGAGGGAGAAGACCTCGCAAACTTCGACATTGAAGCCGTAGGACCATTATTCGAAAATCACAAGCTGTTCCCTAACCGCACCAACACTGAGTTTGTCACCATTGATGACAAGAACAACGTTCACATGAGAGTTTGGGAGCGCGGAACAGGCGAAACCCTCGCCTGCGGAACAGGTTGTTGCGCAACCACTGTTGCCTGCATCCTTAACGGCCTTACAGACACCGAAGTGACAGTCCACGTCCTCGGCGGCGACATCAAGTGCTCCTGGGATAAAAATCCCGAATCACCTGTCATCATGGAAGGCCCTGCCACTACAGTCTTCGAGGGTGAGATTCACACAAATTAACCGTGAGGTTTTATCTATACCCCTCAGCCTCAGCAGGCATCAGTTCAAAAATGCTTGTGTTCGGCTGTGTCGTAATTCATTAAGATTCGAAAACGGAAAAAAGTCTCCTTTCGGCGCTGCTCAGAACAGTCGACTTTTTTCCGTTTTCTTATCTTATGAATTATCTCCTCGTCCGAGAACTGCGCACTTTTCGAACTGACGCCTTTTGAGGCTTGACGCTAAGGAAATATCCAATGATCAATTTGCGCGAACACCTCTTATCTGAGTAAGACTTCACAGCCGTATATCTGAAAATGCGCAATATATGTACGAGGACGATGATTTTCAAGAAAAAAACTCAGCAAAAGCCGATTTCTCTGAGCAACGTCGAAATGAGGCTTTTGCTGAGTCTTTTTTCTGTGAAAATCACGCCGCAGACGTACAACAAGCATTTTCAGATATAGGGTTGTGTAGTCGTAGGCAGATATAGCTGTCGCAAATTGATCAGTGCGATTTGGGTTTGAAACCTTCGCGGAGGGTGGTGCCAATGAGAGTGCTACGGTTTACCATGTCACTGTAGTAGGAGCAAGGACAATAATAATAACTGTTGGGGTCAACGTCCTCGTGTCTGGTGTTGTAGACAATTACTCCGTTCATATTAATTTCGTCCGTCTCAGAATCCTCGAAAGGAATGGGCGTAACGTAATATGCATCCTTTACACGATCGACAAATCGCTGCTTATCAACCTTAAGGTAGTGTAGCGTCCAGTTTCCGAAGCAGACAACCGCAATAGCAACCATTGCAAATCTAAGAAATGCTTTTCCCTTAAACAGATTCTCCGCAAGATCCATGCTTGCGCACAACGGAAGAAGCATAAGGAAAGCAAGTCCGTATCTGATAAACGGCGCGGTAAAAAACCACATCGCAATATTGATGAACACCGTAATATAGAATATCGCAACATCCGCGCGAATCTTTTTTCTGAAAGTCCTGATAATTAGATTAAGAACTGCTGCCCCCGCTCCAACTATCTGGAACATGACAAGGAGTTTCTCATAAAATCTTTTCTTTTCCCACCAAATAGGAAGCCATGAGGATATTCCGACTTTTATGCCCTCTTCAACCGGCATGGAATTCTGCAATTCTCTGCCCCAAACCTTGATCTGATCGGCGTCAAATTTCATATACTCTGCAGGTACTTTCCAGATTACATTAAAGAAGTCAATCGCTTCCACAGGATATAAGAGCCATCCCGAGATGATCACGTTCCTTACCAAATACGGAAGAAAGGACAAAAAACCTATCACGATAAAAGCAACCGTCTCCTTCGTCATTTTCTTTTTTATCAGAAGAACAAACGGAACAACCGCGAGCACGACAAGAGCTGCAGCGGAAAGCTTCATGCTTACCGTAAATATCGAAAGAACCGCAAGATATCCATAAACAGGAATATCATCGGCATCATCTTTTTTCTCTACTGCCTGCGCGATCCACGCACACATGATGTAAAGCACCATGTACATGGCGCCATAGTCCGTTGCCGGCGACTGCAAATATTCAAGCACCGTAATGCCGTAAATTATGATCGCTAGTCTCGCCATATCAGCCGTATGACCTACGCGAGATGTCCACTTCATCAAGCCGCATGCCGCATAACAGGTAAAAAGTGCCATGATAAACCCTGTCATTGTGTGAAGTGCAAACGGCAGGATAAAGCTCAGCGTAAACAACGCGCAAAGCGCAAGATACGAACTGTTATATGCAAAATGTAACTGGAAATTGCCAAGACCTTTGATAACACCATACTCTTCGATTATCCTGATTGCCTGAGCATGGTAGATTCCCGTGTCCTTATGAAATACGCCCCTTGATGCATAAAAGGCGGAAATAAGCACGATGATAAGGCAAACTACGCCTTCTTTTGAAAAGAACTTCTTTCTGACTTTAATAAGTAAATCGCTTACCTGCCTGCGGCATTTGTACACTCCAAGTGCCAGAACTGCAAGCATCACGGCATGACACAGTACTCCAACCTTGTAAAAGATACTGAAGCACTCAGCATACACTGTAAGAACCACAAGACCTGTAGTAATGATGCCTGTAATCCCGATTTTTTCAGTTTTCGGCACGGGAATGAATTTCGAAAGCCCTTCCCTTGCCAATACTCCTGCAAAAAGACATATCATAAAAATATATACATAGCTGAGTATTACAACGATCATATACTATCCCTCTCAGTAAGCTTCTTTTTATTTGCCACACTCGCCCGCAACAATATATATTCTCTCGCTCTCATCCGTCGGAGCCTCGTGAGTATCCGCATCGTAACAAGCAATAAACTTAAGTCCGGACTTTTCTACAAAAGACTTCATCTCTTCAAGCGTGTAACCTCTTTGATAATGCGTCTCAACGGAGCGCTTAAACACATCGCCCTCTCCGCACTTTGCAAAGATCGTAAGATCATATTCGTTGATATGCTCTTCCTCATGATAATAGTTGTCCCAGATAAAGCTGCAATCCTCGCGATTCTCCGCAATCGTCACATCTCCGATGACATCTCTGTATTTGTGAAGCGTGTTGAAATCAAAGATAAATACTCCGTTTGGGAAAAGAAAATTATTCACAAGTTTAAATGTCTCAATAACATCATCATCCTCAAGAAGATAATTTACGCTGTCGCAGACGCTAAGAACCGTTCCGCAGGTACAGTAAAGATCAAGCTCTCTCATGTCCTGTTCAAGATACATGACATCGAGCCCTTCGGATGCAGTCTTTTTCCTTGCAATATCAAGCATATCGGATGACATGTCTATACCGATTATATCATACCCGCGTTTTGCCATATTCAGGGTAAAAGAGCCTGTTCCGCAGCCAAGTTCAACAATGAGATTTTTCTCTTCCTCAAGTGCCTGCTCAGAGTTCTCCTCAGTGCTGTATTCCAAAGCACCGCCATCATTTGCAGACGCTTTGCTTGTTGCAGGCTTTGTCACGCCAAACTTGTTCATCAGCTCCACTACAAAATCACCCCATACATCGTATGGGGTTTCATCCATGAATGTGTCATATACATTTGCAAAATCTGTGTATGCGTCCATATTATAATCCTGCCAAAGCTGCTATACCTAATACACTGGCAACTGTCATTATAATGCTGGCAAGTGTGATTCCCAAAATAACCGCAAGGACACTTGATTTAAAATCCATATCAAGAATACTTGCCGCAAGAGTTCCTGTCCATGCGCCTGTTCCGGGGAGTGGAATTCCTACAAAAAGAAGAAGTGCAACAAAAAGTCCTCTTCCTGCTTTTGCTTTAAGCTTCTGTCCACCCTTTTCTCCCTTTTCAAGACAGAACGTGAAAAAGCCTCCGATAATCGGCTTATCTTTTCCCCACTCAAGTACTTTCCTTGCAAAGAAAAAGATGATTGGAACAGGAAGCATATTTCCTATAACAATAAGTAAATATGCCAATTTAATATTAAATGTCGGATCCTCGGCATAAAATTTCTGTGCAAAAGGAACCGCTCCTCTAAGTTCAATAATCGGTACCATCGAAATAAAAAAACAAATCACATATTTAAGCATAACTAAATCTCCTAATAAATAATCAACTCTAAACAATCAATTCAAAAACTCTTTTAACTTCTCAATAAGAATATCCATCTCTTCATCAGTTCCGATCGATATTCTGAGGTGATCCTTAATCCTCGGCGCATCCCATCTTCTCACGATTATGTTGTTAGCTCTGAGATAATCAAAGATCTCTTTTCCCGCCTTCTCTTTGTGCTTGGCAAAGATAAAGTTGGTCTTGGAATCGGCAAACTCAAATCCGAGCTCGCGAAGCTGTCCTTTAACTCTCTCTCTTGTGTCAATGATCATGCTTACCGTCTTTTCAAAATAAGCTTTGTCCTTTACAGCAAGAGCACCAAGCTCAAGTGCAGGCATATTCATGGTATATGAATTATACGCAAACTTAACGTCAAGAAGATATTTGATAATCTTCTTGCATCCAAATGCATATCCGATTCTCATTCCTGCCATGGAGCGTGACTTTGAAAAAGTCTGAACAACCAAAAGATTATCATACTTGTTTATCAAAGGAAGTACTGACTGTCCACCAAAATCAGCATAGGCTTCATCGACGATCACTACTACATCGGGATTCTTTTTTATAACTTCCTCAACTGCCTCTATAGGAAGCTGTGCTCCCGTCGGTGCATTTGGATTAGCCAGAACAACACCGCCGTTCTCCCCAAAGTAATCTTCAATCCTTACAGAAAAATCATCCATAAGCGGAATCTGCTTGTACGGAACCCTCAAAAGCTCTGCCCAAACATCATAAAATGAATATGTTATATCGGGGAAAAGAATCGGCTTGTCTGAATTAAAGAATGTCATGAAAGCCATTGCAAGCACATCATCAGAACCCACTCCGACAAATACATTGTCCTTATCAACCTTGTAGAAATCAGCAATTGCATCTACAAGTACGTCGCTAGTCGGATCCGGATATTTTTTAAACATATCGGAATCTATGTTCTTTAGCGCTTCCTGAACTACAGGCGCCGGTGGATACGGATTCTCGTTGGTGTTGAGCTTGATTATATTCTTGATCTTGGGCTGTTCACCGGGTGTATACGGAACAACCTTTCGTACGTTGTTTTCCCAACTCATAATATTCTCCTCGCTGCATGGCACATTTTTGTGCACAGCAACGATATTATAACATAAAACCTTCCTGACGTGAGATTAATGTATTTTTATAGACTAATCAAAAAAGACGCTTACACAAAATCAATTGCATAAGCGTCCTTATATCATCATATTCTTTTACAAAATTTTATCAGTGTGATGCTGTTGCAACGGCTGCAACTCTTACAAATGCAAGAGGTCCGTGCTGGGTGAGGTTCACAGTTACGTGATTATCTGTGATAGATGAAACAAGTACCTGAACCCATGTGTTGCCCTGAAGCTGATAAACTGCGATAGTATCATTTGCAGTCACACCTGTAACTGTGAAATTTACTACTGCGCTCTTAAATGAAACTCCGGGTGAGCTTGTTGTTACGCAGTGCAAAAGTGTACCGCCAACGCTGCTTGCCTGCTTATTTGCAGAATTCAAAACGCCTGTTGAAGGCGCTGCAAGAGTAAATGTCACATTGCTCTTTCCTCCGTTGATCTGAACATGTCCCCCCTGAGCAACATATCCACCGTTTCCATTGCCAACCGCATTATTCTTGCTAAGCTGAGCTGCTCTTGAAGGAGTTTCGGGACGTGCAGGTCCTTTTGTTGCGTTTGCATATTTATCCTTATATGTATCTCTTGCCTTTACAGCTTCATTAAGACTCTTCTGAGTATTTGCAAGCTGATTGGAAAGAGCATTTTTCTCATTTGTAAGTGTGGCATTATTCTTTTCCTGAGCCTGTTTAAAAGCTTCAAACTGCTGCTGGAGAGTCCTTATCGTACTCTCATTGTTGGCATTCTGAGCCTGAAGATTTTTAATTTGTTCGTTCTGAGCTCCTATCTTCTGATTTGCTTCATTAAGCTGCCCTTGTAAAACTTTTGCCGTTATGCTGGGATTTGCATCATCAGTACTCTGAACATTCATATCACTTGTTGCCTCTGAAGCAAAAACGCATATTGAACTTGTTGCCATAAGTGAACCCGCAACTGCAAGTGCCAGAATTTTTTTCATAATAATTTGCCTCCGTTCCTTTATTAAACATTAATAACTATCATTTCCATAATCGATTTCACGGTCAATCTTGCCTGCAGCATCACCGACAAGACAGCCAACAACCACTGTCTGCTTACCCGGTTCGACAGTACTGTCGGTAGTAAGCGTGATCAGAAAATGCTCAGGAGTAAGTCCCGTTTCGCAGCCTTCCCTGATAATCTTATTCATGTCCCCAATTCCATAGATCTCGTCAATAAACTCCGAGCAACCCGAAGCGTACGAAAAATCATATTGCTCAAGAAGTCTTGTGTTATCACGGGTATAAGCAGCGATTATATAGTATGTAAGGGAGTTATCCTCCATATACACATATGCATATTTGTGTTCGTCAAAATAAGTTTTATCCAAAAAGCTATTGAGATCAGCAAATCTCTCTCCATCAGCCGGCGACGATCCGTGGATAACTTCATTAAAATCACACATATCGTTCAAATTTGCCGCCTCAATATATATGGCACCTTCTGCATCAGGCTCTTTAAACTCGTTGTGCCCCTGATAAAAAGTGTCATCACCTTCGGCACTTTGAAGTACCGGATAATTGATCTTCGTATCAGGAATATACAGCCAGGCAAAAGCATCATCATTCATTCTTTTAACACTGTCGAATCCACTTTCCTTATCGGTCGGAAGAATGCTTGTTTCGTATCCTGTATTTCCGCCGGCGTTACCTGATTTTCCGGAACATCCCGTAAGTGTAAAAGCCGTTAGCAGCAAAATAATTCCTTTTACGGCTATCACATCTATACCAATATATCGTCTTATTTTATACTTTTCATTAGTCTGCGTTGTCAACTTTTTCATAAAAAACATCTATAATAGCCTCATAAAGACTATTTTCATCTGCATAAAATTCTTCGTACTTGCCGTTTTTCTTGGTTTCTCCATCAATCGTCACTATATTGTCCATATCAAACTTGTACGAAACAAGAAACGGAGCAAGATAAGATATTTCATCTGCTGAAATATTTGTTACCATCTTATTTCCGATCGCGGTAAAAAGCTCGACTGCGGCACTGCTATTTTCTCGGCACTTGACTCTTGCTGCATTTATAAATGAGTTTATATACTGGCGCTGCCTCTCAAGTCTTGAATTATTTGAACCGGAAATGTAAATATCTCTGCTTTTTATATAATGGAATGCGCTCTCACCCTCAAGATGAACTCTGGCACCTTTTTTTAGCTTCTTGTCATACTTTGTAAGGTCCTCAAGTACCACAACGTCAACACCGCCCACCTGATCGTTGATCGTAGAGATTGCACTCATATTTATCGCTGCATAGCCGTGAATAGGAAGCTGGTGAAAAAGATTTGACACTGCCTTTACCTGATATTCACAAGACTCTTCCATCCCGTCACCAAAACCATGCTGCAAAGCAACCTGTGCCCGTACAGTAGTCTGATATCTTCCGTAATCATCGTAAACATCTACATTGGTCATTGTGTTTCTGTTGATACCAATTATCCTGATCTCCTGAGTATGCGGATTTAAAGCAAGAAGAAACAGTGCATCAGCCTGTCCTCCATCCGTTCCCTCAGCCACCTTCGTAACAATCTCATCGTCCTTGTCGATGCCCATTATTAAAAAAGTGATTATATCTTCATTGTAATCATAAACATTGCCGTTATATCTAATCCAGTCATCCTGCCACTTGGCATTCCCGGTTGTATTTCCTTCATAGAGAGCAGATTTTGCCATCATCGGTGTGGATGTTGCCGACTTCGAATCAAGATTTGCTCTTCCAAAGCCTCTCATCACCTCATATCCGACCAGCACACCTGTCACAAGTGTCATAAACACTGCCCATATAATGAGAAAAATCTTTCCTTTTCCCCTCATCCCTGACTCCTAGTTCATTTCTGTTTCCATATCAGCCGTTGATGCTGATGTCGCACTCGCCGCGTCCTCAAAAGAGAGTTTTGGGTGCATTCCGTCTTCCATTTTTTCAGATGAATCCCCGTTGCTATCTATATCCATGATATTAGCCGGAAAAACTCTGGACTGCTTGGTCACGTTCCCGCTGTAATCGGCAACCGCATAGTAAACAACCGCTGTTCCCGCTTCTCTGTTAAGAACCACTTTCTCAACAACTATTCTGTCACTGATGTCGCCATCCTTTGCATCATACGCATTTATTCCGGTAATCAGTTCTTTATCTTTTGTCTCCGAATCATAAACAAGATCAAGCGCCGAAAATCTAAATTCCGGAGCCATCCTGTCACTCCTGCCGTATGCCAAAACTATAAGAGCGACCATCACTCCGCTCAATATGGTAAAAAATATACCGAGTATATTTCCTTTCACTTCTTCCTCCGAATACGCTATTTACAGCCTCACGACTGCTGATAGTAATAATTCTTACCTGTCTTTTCTGGTAACTCCGGCAAGATAATTAAGCTCGTCAAGATCGTCATCATCAGGCTCAACAACTGTTTCCTGCGTCTTAGGACGAGTTGCCTGCATGGTTTCGCCTTCTCCGTACTTGCCATAATGGCCGTAATACTTACCGTAATATTTGCCATAGTAACTGCCATAATGACCGTAATAGCCTTTTCCGTTTATATCAACCTTGTTAAGGACAACTCCGAGCATCTTTGCTCCCGCCTTATCAAGCTGATCTTTTACCCTCTGGGCAAATCTGTAGCTTATTGAATTGCTCTCAATAACCATTACCGTTCCGTCGCACTGCTTAGCCACAACCGCAGCATCGATAACGCTTCCGAGAGGAGGCGTATCAACTATTATGTAATCAAAGACCTGCTTCATATTTTCAAGCGCCTTTGCAAATATCCTGCCTCCCAGCAACTCACTTGGGTTTGGCGGAACAGGTCCGCTGAATATAACATAGAGATTAGGTGTGTCCGTTTCACAAATAACACTTGATAGGCGTTCTCTTCCGACAAGACAATGCGTAAGACCAAGCCTTACAGAACCTGTCCTGTATCTGCCGACGAGGACAGACTTACGCATATCGGCATCGACAAGAATTGTTTTCTTGCCCGCCTCGGCAAATGCCCTTGCGAGTGCCATAGCAACTGTTGTTTTTCCCTCGCCCGGAGTACAGCTGGTAACAGATATTACCCTTACATTCTGTCCGCTGAACTCTACGTTACTTCGAAGTGTCTTATATGCTTCTTTTACCTGATAATTATTTTCTGCCTGACTGAAATGAAGTTTTGCGGTCTGCATAAAATCTCCATTCTAATTTTTTATTTTTTTGATTTCTTTTTTCCCTGCTCATCTGAAGAAAGCGGGATAAGTCCAATGGTGCTGAGTCCTAGATATCTCTCGACATCATCGTTACTCTTGATGGTATCGTCCATAAGGAACCTCAGAACTACAAAAAATGCTACGATAACAGTTCCCACAAACCCCGAAATTATTGTCCATCTAAAGACACTGGGACTTGCTTTGGAAGTGGGAACATTGGCTGTCTCCGCAACATTGATGGCATCGATATCCATAACATTTGTAATGTGTTCACTCGAAACCTCGCGGATACAGTTGGCAATTTCCATCGCCCTAAGAGGATCTTCGTCCTTGGCTGTAATTGCCACGATTCTGGTGTCAGAAGGTGTATCAACCTTAACCACCTTTGCAAGATCTTCAAAAGTAACGTCGACCAGATTAAGTCTCTGTATAGCTTCCTCCAGAACATATCTGCTCTTGATAAGCTCCGCATAGTCCGAAGTGAGCTGTGTTGAGATCTGCACATCGGAATATGTCACCGTCTGATTTTCCTCTTTGTTAAGTATGTAAATCTTGGTCGTTGATTCAAACACAGGGTGAACAATAAATTTGCTCACAAACAGACCTACAAGGGCAAAAAACAAACCCGCGCTGATTATGAGAAACGCTCTCCCCAAAAGGATTGAAAAAAGTTCACCCAGATTAATTTCAACGATGTCATCTCTTTTATCCATCAATTACTCCAACAAAACGTTTTCATTTATTATAGAAACGCTTATTAAAGCGTTTCCCGCGCGAAATCTGCGGCATATATTGCCTTACTTTGCAGATTTCTGCGCATTACTAGATAACCTCATTATTTATGACACTCATGGGGTTATCGTAAAAAATCTTTCTCCCGTAATCCTCCCCGAACTTCCTGTCCACATAGTTTCTGCACTCAAGAATATCAGGTGCTCTCTTTGCCGTATCGTGAGCATCAGTCGCAACAAAGTGTACTAGGCCCTTTTTAAGAAGCTTTTTTGTAAAAAGACCTATTCCAAATCCGAACTTCCCCATAATGCTTGAAGCATTAACCTGAATGTAGCATCCCATATCGCGCAGTTCCTCGACATACGAAGGATGTGATACCACATCGCTGTAGCGCTCTACATGAGCGATTATTGGCATATATCCGGCAGATTGAATCCTGTACACCGCGTTATGTATTGCTTTAAAAGTATTGGTCGGATGAAATTCCACAAGAACATACTCAGAACCCGCAAGCGTTGCAATCTTCCCCGCTTCCAGCTCTTCCTGTGTTTCATCACTGTAATATATCTCGTTTCCCGAGTATAGTTTAATATCTATTCCAAGCTGCTCGGCAGCTTGCTGAAGCCGGTCACAATAACTCCTGTTATGCGCAGGACTTACATCGTGGTGCATGGGCTTGTGATGCGGAGTAAGTATAACGTGA
>JAFZQT010000143.1 GCA_017620235.1 Butyrivibrio sp.
AAGAATGCGTATCGATGCAGGCAATAACAAAATATCTACCTGCTCTACCAAGATTGCCGGATTCATCAAAGATAATACAACGCTCATTTCTATAAGTATTTCTGTTCACGTTCAGCTCCTTAGAAATTAGTATCAATATTGTAGCATGTATCTCTGTAACAAAAAAGACCCTCTCCTTTATTTTAAACAGTGAGTGTCTTTGTTCGAACTAAACTAAATGACATTGGGCTTTCCGGTGCGTTAAAGGGGCTTATTAAGACCGAGTACAAAACGATACATGCGGTTGATGATCTTTCTTTTCACATTGGAGAAGGTGAGATTGTCGGTTTCATCGGGCCAAACGGTGCGGGTAAGAGTACGACGATCAAGATGATGTCGGGAATTCTTGCGCCGACAAAGGGAAGTGTGTACATCGGCGGTGAGGATATAACGAAGCACAGAAAAGAAGTTGTGAAAAATATCGGAGTTGTGTTCGGGCAGAGATCGCAGCTCAATTGGGATCTTCGCCTTGGATAGAGTTTTGAACTTCTAAAGCACATTTACCGCATCGATCAGGCGGATTACGACAACACGCTTGATGTCATGGATTCTATTTTGGGGATAAAAGAACTTGTGGATAAGCCGGTTCGCCAGATGTCCCTCGGACAGCGCGTAAAAGGTGACCTTGTGGCAGCAATGCTCCATTCTCCGAAAGTTCTTTTCCTTGATGAACCTACGATAGGACTTGATGTATCTTCCAAGTTTGCGCTTCGCACGTTTATAAAAGAGATCAATAAGATAAAGAAGACCACAGTCATACTGACTACACACGATCTCGGCGACATTCAGGAATTGTGCGAGCGACTGATAATCATTAACCACGGTGTGATGATGGAAGATGGCAACCTTTCGCAGATCATCGACAGAATCGCGCCATATAAAACTCTCGTTGTTGAGTATTATGACGAGGAGGCGCCTTCGCACGAGCGCTGTGAGATGATCGAGCACAGCGGCAATATCGCCAAGTACAAATTCATGAAAAAAGAAACGACGGCAGCAGAGATTATTGCTGATATCTCGAAGAAGAAAAACATTAAAGATATATCAATAGAGGAAGCCGGAATTGACGATATCATTAAGATAGCTTATGGAAGCTGATGAAATAAATGCATTTGCAAATCAATTAAAATATTTCACAAAAATCTAAAGTAATATGGTATAACATAAATATGTATTGGTGTTATATTAATGTATTTTGGAGGTGCGGACCTTGCTTAGATTAACAGAAGTAGAGAATGGTAGAATCAGAGGCGTAGCAGGAGCAGATCCGCGTATAACGGTATTTAAGGGAGTGCCTTATGCGGGATCACCTGTAGGACAGTATAGATGGAAAGCACCAAGACCGTGTATTGACTGGGATGGGATCCTTGAGGCGAATGAGTTTGCTCCCATTCCTTATCAGGATACACCGGGCTTGGGGACGGATATTTATTGCAGAGAGTGGCATGTAGATCCCAAGATACCGATGAGCGAAGATTGTCTATATCTTAATATATGGACACCCGCAAAAAGCAAGGATGAGAAGCTTCCGGTGCTTGTGTGGTATTACGGAGGTTCTTTTCAATGGGGATACACAGCTGAGATGGAGCTAGAAGGAGAGGCATTGGCAAAAAGAGGTATTGTCGTTGTTTCGGTCGCTTACAGACTTGGCTGCTTTGCCTGCCTTGCGCACAAGGATCTGACAAAAGAATCACCCGATGCACCCGGTAATTTCGGTCTTCTTGATCAGAAAGCCGGACTTCATTGGGTATACAGAAATATCGCGGCATTTGGCGGAGATCCGGAAAACATCAAGATCGCAGGACAATCTGCGGGCGGCGCGTCAGTTATGAATCAGCTTGTCTGTGAAGATAACAGCAAGATAATAAAGGGTGCGGCTATATTTAGCGGAATAATAAAACTTGATGATCCCAAAGATGAGCTTTTTACTCCAAAGCCACTTTCTGAGGCTGAGGAGTTTGGTGAGAAGTTCATGGAAACCCTTGGAGTATCGGGAATAGAAGAAGCTAGAAAACTTAATTCCAAAACACTTCTTGAAGGTTATAACAAATATCTTTTGAATAATCCGATGATGGTTCCCATGAAGGATGGTGTCTTCTGCAAGGAATGTATCACAGATGCTTTTATGAGCGGTAAGTATCCCGATGTTCCGATTCTTGCAGGAAACACGGTTGATGAGTTTATAGATAACAACGTAAACATGGTTGAAAAATCTGTAAAAGAGGCTTTTGTCGGAGCAAAAAAGAGTCATCCTTCCGGAGATTTTTATTACTACAGATTTTGTCCCGATATCCCCGGAGACGGAGCGCCAGAAGAGGCATATCCCGGATGTTTCCACTCCGTTGATCTGTGGTTCTTCTTTGAGACGCTCGGAAAGAGCCATCGCGCCTACGAGGGAAGACACTACGACCTTGCTGCGCAGATGTGCGATTACTTTGCAAACTTTGTTAAGACAGGCAATCCGAACGGAACAGGTAAGGGTGGAAAAGAGCTCCCTTCATGGGGAACATACACTGAGGAAGTTCCGAATGAGATGGAATTCACAGTTTGCGGAGCCGTGCCTAAAAAAGAAGGTGGCATAAGACAGAAAACAAGGCTTCAGGGAGTCAATCCTTATCTTCCGAATTGGGAGTATATTCCCGATGGCGAGCCTTACGTGTTTGGCGACAGAGTTTATGTGTACGGATCGCACGATATATACGGCGGCGAGACGTTCTGTCTTGGCGACTACGTGTGCTGGTCTGCGCCTGTGAATGATCTTGGAAACTGGAAGTATGAAGGTGTAATATATAAAAAGACTCAGGATCCTCTTAACGAAGACGGTCATATGTGTCTTTATGCGCCTGACGTGACGGTAGGTCCCGACGGAAAATATTACCTTTACTATGTTCTTGATAAGGTTAATATTGTTTCTGTTGCAGTCAGCGATAAGCCTGCAGGTCCTTATGATTTCTACGGATATGTTCACTATGAGGATGGCGTTAAGCTCGGTGACAAAGAGGGCGATGAGCCTCAGTTTGATCCGGGAGTACTTACTGAAGGCGACGAAGTCTACATGTACACGGGCTTCTGCGGACAGGGAGATAAGTCAAGGAGCGGTTCAATGTTCACTGTCCTTGATAAGGATATGCTCACAGTCAAAAAAGGTCCTAAGATAATTGCACCCGGTTCCGAGTACAGCAAGGGAACATCATTTGAGGGACATGCATTTTTCGAGGCGTCTTCTATCAGAAAGCGCGGAGACATTTACTATTTTGTCTATTCTTCAGAAGTTATGCACGAGCTTTGCTATGCAACATCCAAGAGTTCCGAGGGACCTTTTGAGTACGGCGGAGTAATCGTAAGTAACTGCGATATGCATATCGATACTTATAAAAAAGCTGATGAACCCACAGCATACGGAGCAAATAATCACGGAAGCATTGTGCAGATCGGTGATGACTGGTATATTTTCTATCATAGACACACAAACGGAACCTGGTTTAGCAGACAGGGATGCGCAGAAAAAATTTCTTTTGCCCCTGACGGAAGTATTCCTCAGGTAGAGATCACGTCATGCGGTCTTAACGGCGGACCTCTTTCCGACAAGGGAGAATATCCGGCATATATCGCATGCAACATTTTTACAAAAGAGCATAAGATGTATGTTGAGCCCGGAGAGCCAAGAGTGGTTCAGGTTGGCGGTGACGAGTCGAGACAAGAGAGCTATATCAAGGATATTGTTGACGGAACGACTATCGGATTTAAGTATTTTGAATTTGATATGCTGACCGGACTTAGAATAAAGACAAGAGCTTACTTTACAGGAAGCTTCGAGATCCTTACAGAGCTTGACGGTAAGCCTCTTGGTAAGATCGACGCTATAGGCTCCAATATATGGACTGCACACGAATGCAAGTTTGATGCGGTTTCCGGAACTCATGCGCTGTATCTTAGATACACGGGAACAGGAAATTGTAGTCTTTTGTCTGTGGAGTTCCTACACGGCTGAGCGACATAATTTAGTAAGTGAAAAGATATTTGAATGAAAGATTTAAAGAAACTGACAGGTGAATGCATAAACGAAGTAAAGGCGGCAGGAATATGCATCGGGGAAAGGATTTCTTTTGAGATAAACAAAAGAGCCAAGACCAGATGGGGACTTTGCAGGAAGAACAGAGACGGGAGTTATCAGATTCAGATAGCGGGAATTCTTCTTGAGGATAACAGGATATCCGAAAAGTCATGCAAAGAGACCATAATTCACGAGCTGCTTCATACCTGTGAGGGATGCATGAAACATACGGGAAGATGGAAGCAGTATGCACTTAAGATGAATAGACTCTATGGTTACGATATTAAGAGAGTAACTACAGGGGTTGAAAAAGGTGTTGAGAATTACAGATCTTCACAGCTTCCCGTGAAATACATGTTTGTCTGCAAGAGTTGCGGCGCTGTGATCTACAGAAAGCGCGAAAGCAGATTTACAAGAAATTACAGAAATTATATTTGCACCCGCTGCGGAGCCGCAGCGTGGAGCAGAAGAAAAGTAGAAAGAACTGAGTGATAGTGCAGTTAACTGCACAGGTCACTCAGTTTTTTTCCAAAAAAGAAATCTCGTTCGAGTTCATAAAATTCTTTCCACATGTTCAGAGTATTACATTTGCCTGCTCTGGAACATTCCTTGGCATTGGCTTCAAGACAGGCAACTGGAGCTATTGTGCCTTCCATCAGTTCGATTATCTCACCGACACTGTATTCATCGGGAGTTCTTACAAGTTTATAGCCTCCGTGTTTTCCGCTTGCACCTTCGATCATACCGCCTTTTACAAGTTCTTTTGCAATGATCTCAAGATATTTCTTGGATATGTCCTGTCTTGTAGCGATATCTTTGAGCGGGATGTATTCGTTTTCTGTGTGCTGCGCAAGATCGATCATAACGCGCAGGGCGTAGCGTCCTTTAGTAGTAAACATGGTAGACCTCCTTGTAATATAGTTATTTTACCTTATGTTTGCGGATATAACAAAAACTTATTATAAGAGTTTTGTTTTAGTTATCATAAAACCTATTGACGTAATAGGTAAATAGGGATAACATTAACCCAACATAACACACACGAAAAATAAATGCAAATAAAGGAGATAGATTATGAGTAATTACAGATTCGAGACACTTCAGTTACACGTTGGACAGGAACAGCCGGATCCCGCTACAGACGCAAGAGCGGTTCCGATTTATCAGACTACATCATATGTATTTAGAAACAGTCAGCACGCTGCAGACAGATTTGGACTTGCTGATGCAGGTAACATCTACGGAAGACTTACAAATTCTACACAGGATGTTTTCGAAAAAAGAATAGCAGCTTTGGAAGGCGGAAGCGCAGCACTTGCAGTTGCATCTGGCGCAGCAGCCATAACATATACAATCCAGGCACTTGCAGCAAACGGCGGACACATCGTAGCACAGAAGACTATCTACGGAGGAAGCTACAACCTTCTTGCACATACACTTCCTCAGTATGGCGTTAGAACAACTTTTGTTGATGCACATAACCTTGCAGAGATCGAGGGCGCGATCGAAGAAGATACAAGAGCAATTTATCTTGAAACACTTGGAAATCCCAACAGTGATATTCCTGATATCGACGCGGTTGCAGAGATTGCACACAAGCACGGACTTCCTCTTGTTATAGACAACACATTCGGAACACCTTACCTCATCAGACCTATCGAGCACGGCGCTGACATCGTTGTTCATTCAGCAACAAAGTTCATCGGAGGTCACGGTACAACACTTGGTGGTGTTATCGTTGAGGCCGGTAAGTTCGATTGGAAGAAGAGCGGCAAGTATCCTAACATCGCAGCTCCCAATCCAAGCTATCACGGAGTATCATTCTATGATGCTGTAGGACCTGCTGCATTCGTTACATTTATAAGAGCAATCCTTCTTAGAGATACAGGTGCAACAATTTCTCCGTTCAACGCATTCCTTCTTCTTCAGGGACTTGAGACACTTTCACTTCGTCTTGAGAGACATGCCGAGAACACAAAGAAGGTAGTTGAGTTCCTTTCAAAGCATCCTCAGGTTGAGAAGGTTAACCATCCTTCAATTGCTGATCACCCTGACCATGCACTTTATGAAAAGTATTTCCCCAATGGCGGAGCTTCAATATTTACATTTGAGATCAAGGGTGGAAAAGAGGCTGCTTGGAAATTTATCGACAACCTTGAGATATTCTCACTTCTTGCAAACGTTGCAGATGTAAAGAGCCTTGTTATTCATCCTGCCACAACAACTCATTCTCAGCTTAACGATGATGAGCTTAAGGATCAGGGAATTACACAGAGCACAATAAGACTTTCAATTGGTACAGAGCATATCGATGATATCATCGAGGATCTCGAGAAAGGCTTTGCGGCTGCAAAATAAGCATGCTTCTTCATACATGAATTTCTTAAATATACATAGTGCCCATTCGCGCAAAGAAAGTGATGACGAGAGCTCATTTGCTCAGGTCATCACTTTTTCTTCTTTAGTAATCTTTTTAAGATCTCAATATATTCAAGCGTGAGCGGAGATATTCCCACGGATGTTTTGAGAATGTATCCGATTTCCATGTAATCATCTACTTTAAGCGGACGCGAAATAATATTTGCTCCGTTTAGTTTTTCATTTATGACACCGCTACAGATCGTGTATCCGTTAAGTCCGATCAGCAGGTTAAAAAGTGTAGCTCTGTCGCAGACAACGAGATCTTTGTCGGAGTCCTGAGTGCTGAGTATCTCTTCGGAGAAGTAAAAAGAGTTGTGCGTTCCCTGCTCGTAAGAAAGCCTCGGGTATGGCTTGAGGTCATCCAGAGAGAGGCTCTTTTTCTTTGCAAGAGGCGAGTCTTTTCCTATGAACACATGAGGCTTAGCCTTGAAGAGAGGGGTAAAAGATAAGTCGTTATCGCGAAGAGTCTTTTTTATAACCGTCTCATTGAACTTGTTCAGATACAGTACGCCGATCTCGCTTCTCATGCGCGCAACGTCTTCGATGATGTCGTAGGTCTGAGTCTCTCTCATGTGAAATTCGTATTTCTCACCACCGTGCTCTTTTAGAAGCGCAACAAAAGCTTCAACGACAAAAGAGTAGTGCTGCGAAGAAATGTAGAATTTTGTCTTTCCGACAGGTTTTCCCGTATATCTCTCTTCGATGAGATTTGCCTGCTCGAGGAGCTGGCGCGCATAGCCGAGAAATTCACTTCCTTCGGTAGTGATCGTGATGCCTCTTTTTGTCCTGTTGAAGAGTGTTATATTATATTCTTTTTCAATTTCCTGAATTGCGCTGGTAAGACTTGGCTGAGCGATAAAGAGCTTTTTTGCAGCTTCTGTTATGTTTCCTGTCTCAGCTACTGTTACCGCGTAATTTAATTGTTTTAATGTCATGAAAATATTGTATCAGTTATCATAGATAAAATCTATTATAACTTGATGAAAATATGTATTTTACCTATGAATGTGCCGGCGTTATACTTCCAATAATCACAATGAATAAGAGAGGAAAAAAGCATGAAAACAGCAGTTATCGGATATCCCAGAGTGGGAAAAGACAGAGAACTTAAATTTGCATCAGAGAAATATTTTAAGAATGAGATAAGCGAAAAAGAATTCAAAGAGACTGCAAAGAATCTGAGAAAAGAGCATATAGAACTTCAGAAGCAGAACGGGATAGATTTCATCTCCGTTAATGATTTTTCTCTTTATGACAATATGCTCGATGTAGCCGTACTTTTCAATATTATACCGGACAGATACAGAGAGCTTGGACTTTCTGAGACAGATACATTTTTTGCGATGGCAAGAGGATATCAGGGAGAGAAGGGCAACGTAAAGGCGTTTGCCATGAAGAAGTGGTTTAATACCAATTATCACTATCTTGTTCCCGAGATTGATGATAACACTGAGGTAAAGCTTGTCGGTACAAAGCCTTTTGATGAATTTAAAGAGGTGTCTGAGTATGCAGAGAATCTTAAGGTCAGCATCATCGGACCGTTTACATTTTTAAAGCTTGCTAAGTTTACAGGTAAAAAGAATATTTCTGATTTTGAGCAGGTTCTTGCAAAAGAATATGTTTCATATCTTTCAAAGCTTGGAGAGATCGGTGCAAAGTGGGTTGAGTTTGATGAGCCTTACCTTGTAAGAGATCTTTCGCTTGACGACATTAAGCTTTTCGAGAGGCTGTATCGTAGTATTCTTGCCGGAAAGGGAAATACCAAGGTTCTTCTTCAGACATACTTCGGAGATGTGAGAGATATTTACAACTTACTTACACAGCTTGATTTTGACGCGATCGGTCTGGATTTCATTGAGGGGAAAGAAACGGAAGAGCTTGTCAAAAAGAACGGTTTTCCCACAGACAAACTTCTTTTTGCGGGAGTGGTGAACGGCAAAAATATTTGGAAGAATAATTACGGTAAGTCTCTTGAAATTATAAGAAAGCTCAAGGATGTGACAGATGCGGATAATATTGTCGTGAATACTTCATGTTCACTTCTTCATGTTCCGTACACACTTGAGAGTGAGCATAAGATTTCTGGTGAGTACAAAAAGCACTTCGCTTTTGCAAAAGAGAAGTTGTCAGAACTCAAGGATATTGCAGAACTGTCAGATGAAAAGGATGTAAAGAAAGCAGAGGCTTCTGAGAAATATGTTGCAAACGCCGAGCTTTTCAAGAACAGAATCGACAGTGTTGACGAGGGTGTAAGAGAGAGAGTCTCAAATATAAAAGATAGTGATTATGAAAGAAAGCCCGAGTTTAGCGAGAGAGAAAAGATACAAAAAGATAAATTGAGACTCCCTCTTTTCCCGACTACAACGATCGGATCGTTCCCTCAGACTTCGGATGTCAGAAGGAACAGACAGGATTACAGAAAGGGCAATATCAGCAAGGAGCAGTATGTTGCCTTTAACAAAGAGAAGATCAAAAAGTGCATAGAGTTTCAGGAGGAGATCGGACTCGACGTACTTGTTCACGGTGAATACGAAAGAAATGACATGGTCGAGTATTTCGGAGAACACCTTTCAGGATACGTATTTACTGAGAAGGCGTGGGTTCAGTCCTACGGAACAAGATGTGTTAAGCCTCCGATCATCTGGGGTGATGTATCAAGAAAAACTCCAATAACCGTTGAGTGGTCAAAGTATGCAAAGAGCTGCTCAAACAAGCCTATGAAGGGAATGCTCACAGGACCTGTTACCATTCTTAACTGGTCTTTCCCGAGAGAGGATATTTCTATTAAGGAGAGTATTCTGCAGCTTGCACTTGCTATAAGAGATGAAGTTCTTGATCTGGAAAAAGCAGGAATAGAGATTATTCAGATTGATGAGGCAGCACTTAGAGAGAAGCTCCCTTTGAGAAAATCAGACTGGCACAGCGAGTATCTTGATTTTGCAATCCCTGCGTTCAGACTTGTTCACAGCGGAGTAAAGCCTGAGACTCAGATTCACACTCATATGTGCTACAGCGAGTTCACGGACATCATTCCTGTAATAGATGCTATGGATGCGGATGTTATCACTTTTGAGGCTTCAAGATCGGATCTTCAGATCCTTGATTCTCTAAAGGCCAATAACTTCAAGACTGAAGTAGGTCCCGGAGTATACGATATTCACAGCCCCCGTGTTCCTTCAGTAGAAGAAATCGTGGATGCACTCGGAAAAATGCGCAGCAGGATCGATGACAAAAAACTGTGGGTAAATCCTGATTGTGGTCTTAAAACAAGGGGCATACCCGAGACCAAAGAGAGCCTTGTAAATCTAGTTAAGGCAGCAAAAGTAGTGAGAGGATAATTAGGAAGTTGAAAGTATCAGATTTATATAAAGAAGGCAAAAAAACTCTTTCGTTTGAGATTTTTCCTCCCAAAAAGGATACGGCGCTTGAGGCTATAGATGAAACACTTGATGTGCTATGTGAGCTCAAGCCGGACTATATAAGTGTAACTTTTGGAGCGGGCGGAAGCGTGGGCTCAAACAATACGATAGAAATTGCCAAGAAGATAAAGCACAATTACGGTGTGGAGCCTGTGGTTCACTTAACGAGCCTTCATTATAGCAAGAGTGAGATAGATGAATTCGCAGCTGCTTTAAGGCACGAGGGAATAGAAAACATCCTTGCGTTAAGAGGCGACAGAAATGAGAATATCCCTGAGAAAGGTGATTTTCATTACGCTTCGGATGTCATTTCATATATGAAGGATAAGTATGATTTTTGTGTACTCGGCGCATGCTATCCGGAAATGCATCCGGAAACTGCTTCTGAAGAAGATGAGCTAAAAAATCTCAAGACCAAAGTGGACAGTGGCGCAGAGGTGCTCCTTTCACAGCTCTTTTTCGACAATGACAAGTTTATGAATTTTAGGGAAAAGAGCAAGGCTAAGGGCATAGAGGTTCCGATGATCCCGGGAGTTATGCCTGTTATCAACGCCGCACAGATAAAGAGAATGCTTACAATGTGCAATGCAACTTTTCCTGAGAGATTTAAGAAGATCACGGATAAGTATGAGAACAACAAGGAAGCTCTTTTTGATGCAGGAATGTCGTATGCACTTAGTCAGGTCATTGACCTTCTTGTCAGTGATATCGACGGAATCCACTTGTACACAATGAACAATCCCGTAGTGGCGCGCAGGATCTGCGAAGGGATAAAGAATATAATATAAGAAAAATCCGGATAACAGATTTATGTTTGCTATCCGGATTTTTGTATTATAATAGGATTGCATTTTATATTTGTTAATAACAGAAATGAGGGATGAAAAGTGGACAGTTTAGAAATTTTGCGTAATCTTGCGATTATTGTTATTGCCGCTAAGTTCTGCGGACTTGGTGCGAGAAAGCTCAAGGCGCCACAGGTGGCGGGTGAGATCATTGCAGGTCTTATCATAGGACCTACTGTGCTCAACATCGTTTCGGTGAGTGAGTTCTTTTCGCAGATGGCGGAGATTGGTGTTGTTCTCCTTATGTTCAGCGCGGGACTTGAGACCAATATCGACAATCTCAAAAAGTCAGGTATAAAGGCGACAATACTTGCATGTGCGGGAGTAGGCGTTCCGCTTGCTTTGGGAACTGTTCTTTACATGTGCTTCTACGGTTTTGCTGCGCCCGGAAGTATTGAATTTATGAGAGCTCTTTTTATAGGAACAATACTTACTGCAACTTCTGTAAGTATAACTGTTCAGGTGCTCAGAGAACTTGGGAAGATCTCTACTGAGGTCGGAACTACCATAATGAGTGCTGCGATAATTGATGATGTTATCGGTATCGTTGTGCTCACAGCAGTGATCGGATTAAAAGATCCAAGTGCAAATATCGGAATGGTATGTGTTAAGACCGTACTTTTCTTTGCGTTCTCTTTGGTTGTGGGAATTATCATTTTCAAGATAATGCAAAAGCTTGATACAAAGTGGCGCCATACAAGACGTATTCCTATTATGGGACTTGCGCTTGCACTTGTATTTTCATATATTGCGGATAAATACTTTGGAGTTGCGGACATCACAGGTGCGTTTGTTGCGGGAATTATCTTAAGCTCACTAGATGATTCTGAGTACATCGACAGAAAGATGGATATAAACTCATATATGATCTTTGGACCTGTTTTCTTTGCGAGTGTCGGACTTCAGACTAACCTTAGATCGGTTGATACCACGGTAATCGCGTTTTCACTTGCCTTTGTTGTTATTGGACTTCTGGGTAAGATTCTTGGATGCGGACTTGTGGCTAAGATTCTTGGATACAACAATTCGGACAGCTTCAAGATCGGTGTCGGAATGATGACAAGAGGAGAGGTTGCACTTATCGTTGCACAGAGAGGTCTTAAGGCTGAGATCATCGACAGCAGATATTTTACGGCAGTAATCTTGCTTATAATTATCAGCTCAATTCTGACACCTGTTATCATGAAAGCAATTTATGCACACGATGAGAAAACAGCACAATAAAAATACACGAAATTGCATAAATAATATGGCGAATTCAGAAAGATTGAACTATCTGTGAACAATGATTGAACTTACGTCAGTCCCCCTTTTAGATATTTGTTTTTTAGTTTATAATAACTTTATAACAAATTTATATTTGTTATAAAAGGGTAAAGGGTTTTGTATTTTTTCTTAGGAAGTGTGGGACTATGACACATAATGTAAAGAGAATTTGCTTGCATTGCGGAAGGACATTCGTGGCTCGTAACGGTAATTGGGCATTTTGCTCGGTAGGTTGTAGGAGGCTGTATAACAATCACATTAGTTTCAGATGCAAAGAATGTAGAAACGTTTCTTGCAAAGTGCGCAATAATTCATTAGTTAATTCACCACCGGACTGCGAATATCTTAATAATCCGGAGAGGTTAGACACAGTAAGATATGTACCCTGGTAAAACGGGGTACATTTTTTTATTGATAGAAACGGAGCGCTTCGTTTATCATTAAAAAAATATCATTATTATCATTAGTAATTTGGAGGAAAGACGATACATGGCATGTTCTTATAATGTAATATTTGATATGGATGGAGTTATTTTTGACTCCGAGAGAGCCTGCCTTTCATGCTGGTATGAACTTGGGGAGAAATTCGGGCTTGGCGATGTGGAGCCTGTATTTAAGAGATGTATAGGAACCAACAATGCTCAGACTCACGATATTGTAGAGGAAGCATATGCAGATAAAATGGGAGCGGGAATATCAGATAAGCTCCTTGCTGAGAGCTCCAGATTATTTCATGAGAAATTCGACGGTGGAAGACTTCCCATTAAGAATGGTGTAAAAGAAATTTTGGAATATCTTAAAGGCAAAGGCGTTAAAGTGGGTGTTGCTTCATCTACAAGGAAAGCACTTGTCATAAGTGAACTTACAGACGCAGGGTTTATTGACTATTTTGATATGGTTGTCGGAGGCGACGCCGTTAAGATAAGTAAGCCCAATCCGGAGATATATACTATCGCGTGCAGAGAACTTGGAGTTAATCCGGAAGATACTTTTGCGATAGAAGATTCCTACAACGGAATAAGAGCTGCCAAGGCAGCAGGTATGCGTCCCATAATGGTCCCTGACATAATAGGTCCCGATGATGAGATGCGTGAATTGTCGGAAGTAATTTGCGATGATCTGATCGCTGTTGTCAGATATTTCGAAATGCTGGAATAGCAGTATTTATGCGGGTGCAACATATTGTGGCATGTAATATTTTGTGAATAATCTTGTAATATTATAGGTGATAATGGATACTGATACTAACATCTTGCGCAGATGATGATAATTGAAAGGGAAGGTGAAAGTGGTGGAAAAGAAGCCTGTAATAGAAAACAAAATGGTAAATAGTTTTATAGCAATATTATATGCAGTTATTGTATTGTCGCTTTTTCTTCAAGTGAGTGAGGAGTTGGCGTTACGTTACTTTAATGCGTATGAAAGATTTATGACTGGAACGGGGGAAATATCTTCGGCGGATTTCGTGATTGTCAGTATTCATGCTACTATTTTTGATCAAGTTATTCTAATGCTGATTTTTTCTTATGGTTTGTTCCTTACGATAAGAGATTCATTAACGCCTAAGAAAATTGGTATTATATTGACAGCATTTTTCTCAGTTATTTTGTTTCAAGCTTGTAGAACCCTGTTTATAAATTGGGGGAATATAGCGGAAGAATATAAAATTTTAGCTGAAGAGAATAGCATATCTTACTTTGTAAGGATGGTTTTGGAAGTTTATGTGCTTCATATCGTATTAGGTATAATAGGAGTGCTTGCTTCATATTTCTGTTTTATGCGTGAGGAAAACCGTAAATCGTGGTTTAATATAATCACGATTATTTCCGTAGTGCAGATAATCAATAAGTGTGTTGAAGTTTTTAAGAGGATGAATAGCGAAAAGTTCTATGTTGAAAATAATTCTTTGGCAACATTATATGAAGCAGAATTGAATGCCAGAGTTATTATTGAAGGTGCGGTGCTTTCAATTGCAATATATGCGTTGATCGCTTATCAGGCTCATGTTCTGTACAGAAAACGTAAACTGGCAATGGTGCTAAGCAATGCGCAGGCGCAGAGTGCAGTTGCCTGATGATATAAGGAAATACTAAGAAAAGAGTTTGCTACAATGGATAAAAAGAATCTGATGATAATATTCCCGGGAATGGGCTATAATTCTTCAAGGCCGATTCTCTACTATACGAGGAAGGTGGCGCAGAAGTACGCCTATGAGATACGCGAGGTGAGTTTTGAACTGCCTGAGAAGGCATCTGCGGTTAAGGGCAATCCCGACAAGATGTTGGAAGCTTTTAATATCGCTCTTTCACAGGCAAAAGAACAGCTAAAGGATATAGACTATTCTAAGTATGAGAGAATTGTTTTTGCGGGAAAAAGCATTGGAACAGCGATAGCCGCGGAGTATGACAGACAGGAAAATGTAAACGCTCAGCATATTGTTTTTACTCCGGTAGCGCAGACTTTTAAATATCTTAGAAAAGAATGTGGTATCGTTATCCACGGAACGAGCGATCCGTGGTGCGATACACCTCTTGCAGATGAGAAGTGCAAAGAACTTGGTATTGAATGCATAAAAATTGCCAATGCCAATCATTCACTTGAAACTGATTCAGTGCAGATTGACCTTGGCAATCTTGGCAGTATTATGAAAATTGTGGAGGATTTCATAAAACTCAAATAATTAGATAGATTTTTCATAATAGATTTAAGATTTTCTGGGCATTTTCGCTACCGTGTTTTGCGGCGTAGGATGCCCATTTTTTTGCTTTTTCGGGATTGGGGTCACCGAATTCTCCTTTGTAGTACCCTTCTGCGATTTCTTCTGCTGCTTCTATGCTTCCTCGGCCGGCTTTATCTATGAGATTCAAAAGTTTCTGTTTATTATCCATATAAAAATCGTCCTTTCATTAGTTTGATGCGATAAACTATATTAGCAACTTATATATTTGGAAGCAAGCAGTTCATACATTTTTCAAAAAGTAGCTCTTTCGTAGTTGCGGGTATTTTTGTAGCGAATCATCTCAACATGTTCTTTGTTTATGTCAAAATCAAATATCAGGTCAAATGAGGGTAAATGGTATTCTATTGAGTAGTCTGAGTCGCGTTCGTCCTTGGTGTCAGGAAATCCGTAAGCATTCATGACTTCTTTTTCCGTACTTCCCAATCCGATATCTTTTGATGTCTTGATATCTGGGTTGTATATATAAAGAATTGTTGAAGCTTCCTTTCCGTCAATGATGGTTGTGTCGAGCTGTATCTTATTGGAGGAAAAAACATAGTTTTTATATTCAT